>JBEKED010000036.1:0-17205 GCA_050014035.1 Terriglobales bacterium | reverse complement strand
TCTGCTGGTCTCGGTGATTGTGATCGTCGGAGCCCTGACATTTTTCCCGGCGCTCAGTCTGGGACCCGTACTTGAACACCTGCAGATGCTGGCAGGGAAAACTTTCTAAGACGCAACTAACGAGGATATGGCTTTCTGAGGCAGAAGATGGCAGAAAAGAAAAGCAAGAGCTTGTGGGACGCAAAAATCATCCGGCGCGCGCTGGTCGATGCCCTGGTGAAACTCGATCCACGCACCATGATGAAGAATCCGGTCATGTTTGTGGTCGAAGTGGGCAGCGTGGTGACGACCTTGCTTCTGCTCCGCAAGACCGAGAGCTTCGCCTTCAATCTGCAGATCACGCTGTGGCTTTGGTTCACGGTGCTATTCGCGAATTTCGCGGAAGCCATGGCTGAAGGCCGCGGTAAAGCGCAAGCCGACACGTTGCGCAAAGCCCGTTCTGAAACCGAGGCCAAGCGGTTGCTGCCGGACGGGAAGACAGAAACCGTGGCGAGCGCGAAGCTGCGCTCAGGAGATGTCGTGGTGGTAGTCGCCGGCGAACTCATCCCTGGCGACGGCGAAGTCATCGAAGGCGTTGCTTCGGTCGACGAGTCCGCGATTACCGGGGAATCCGCGCCCGTGATCCGCGAAGCTGGAGGCGATCGCTCGGCAGTTACTGGCGGCACGCGTGTGCTTTCCGATGTGATCAAAGTTCGTATTACTTCGAATCCTGGCGAAACCTTCCTCGACAGAATGATTGCACTGGTCGAGGGCGCCGAACGCCAGAAGACTCCCAACGAGATCGCGCTCAATATTCTGCTGGCGGGTCTGACGATCATCTTTCTACTAGCCGTTGTCACCCTGCAACCGTTCGCGATTTACTCGGGATCGCCGCAGACCGTGTTCGTCCTTGTCTCCCTGTTGGTCTGCCTGATTCCCACGACCATTGGCGGTCTGCTCTCTGCGATCGGCATCGCGGGTATGGATCGCCTGGTGCAGCACAATGTTCTCGCGATGTCCGGACGCGCCGTGGAAGCAGCTGGAGACGTGAATACGTTGCTGCTCGATAAGACTGGCACGATCACGCTCGGCAATCGCCAGGCGGCGGAATTTATCCCTGCGCCGGGCATTACGGCGGCCGAAATGGCCGATGCCGCGCAACTCTCTTCGCTCGCCGATGAAACACCGGAAGGCCGGTCGATCGTTGTGCTGGCGAAGGAAAAATACGCTCTGCGTGGACGCGAACTCGCTTCGCACGAGGCCGTGTTCGTCCCTTTCACAGCGCAAACCCGCATGTCGGGGGTGAACCTCGACGGCCGCGAGATTCGCAAGGGAGCGGTCGACGCTATCACCAAATACCTGCATCAGTTCGGCACCTCGCTGCCACGCGAGATTCAGGCGAGCGTCGAGCAGATCGCGCGCTCGGGCGGAACTCCCTTGGTGGTGGCGGAGAATCAGAGGGCGCTGGGCGTGATCTACCTGAAAGATATTGTTAAAGGTGGAATGCGCGAGCGCTTCAACCAACTCCGCGCCATGGGCATCAAGACGGTCATGATCACCGGCGACAATCCTCTGACGGCGGCGGCAATTGCGCGCGAAGCGGGCGTGGACGATTTTCTGGCGGAGGCAACTCCGAAAGACAAGATGGATCTGATACGTCGCGAGCAGGGTGAAGGCAAACTGGTGGCCATGACTGGCGATGGCACCAACGACGCGCCTGCGCTGGCGCAAGCCGATGTAGGCGTGGCCATGAACACGGGCACGCAGGCGGCGAAGGAAGCCGGAAACATGGTCGACCTGGATTCGAATCCCACCAAGCTGATCGAAGTGGTTGCCATCGGCAAACAGTTGCTGATGACGCGCGGAGCGCTCACCACGTTCTCGATTGCGAACGACGTGGCCAAGTATTTCGCGATTATTCCGGCGATGTTTGCAGGGACATTTCCGGTGCTCAACGCGCTCAACGTCATGCGGCTGCAGACTCCGCAGTCGGCCATACTTTCCGCCGTTATTTTTAACGCGCTCATTATCGTTGCCCTGATTCCGCTGGCGCTACGAGGGGTGGGATACAGGGCGATGAGCGCCGAATCCCTGCTGCGGCGGAATCTGCTGGTCTATGGATTTGGCGGATTGGTGGTGCCGTTCATCGGCATCAAGCTGATTGACATGGTCATCACCGGCATCAAGCTGGTTTAGGAATTTGCGATTTGTGATTTGCTATTGAAAAACTAAAGAACGCGGGCATGGAACCATCGAGCCAATATGTGCAGGTTTTGAAAATTACAAATTAGAAACTAGAAATTACAAATGCCATGAAAAAGAATCTGATCACAGCCGTACTCATGACGATTGCGACGACAGTCCTGTTGGGAATTTTCTATCCCCTGCTGGTGACTGGACTCGCGCAATTGATCTTTCCCAAACAAGCCAACGGCCAGCTGATCCGTGGGAAGGACGAAGTGGTGGTTGGTTCAAGGCTGATCGGGCAGCCATTCTCGGGGCCGGGCTATTTTCATTCGCGCCCGTCCGCGGCGGGTGCCGCGGGCTACGATGCCACTGCGTCGGGCGGCTCGCAACTGGGTCCAACCAATGCGCAGCTGATGACTCGGGTGAATGGAGACGTCGCCAAGCTGCAGGCCGAAAATCCCGGCGCTCCCATCCCGGTCGATCTGGTGACGACATCGGCTTCGGGACTCGATCCGCATATGACTCCGGCGGCGGCGGAATTCCAGATTCGGCGAGTGGCCGCGGAGCGTAAGGTTCCAGAAACTGAAATCGCGCGCCTGGTTGCGGAGCACACCGAAAACCGGCAATGGGGGTTCCTGGGCGAGGCGCGCGTGAATGTGCTCGAACTCAATCTAGCCCTTGACGCGCGGTATGGGCGTAATCGCTAGAAACAGCGCATGTGGTGGCGGGGCTCTGCCCCGCTGCGACGGGGCGAAGCCCCGTCACCACACGGTCCTACCGCGCAGAATAAATCACGCTCAGCGCTCCGGCAGCCACCGATATCTCGGCTGGTGTCTCACACACAAACTCGCCGTCCGCGTAAATCTCAAGTGGAGTCTCGGTCTGTAGAGTGACCCGCTCCGCCTTGGAGTATTCGACCTTGGGCGAGAGCAGGTGATGGCCGAAATACACAGTCGGGAACATGCAGAACAACTTGAAGGGATTCATGGTGCTGATCTGGCAGATGTCGAGCTTGCCATCGGCGAAGTCGGCTTCCGGGGCAATGCGCATGCCGTCGCCGTAGAACTGCGTGTTAGCGAAGGCGGCCAGCAGAGTGAGTTTCTCGGCCTCGTCCTGAACATCACCGTTGACGCGGGTCAGCCGCATCGAAAAGGCCGGAAGTTTCCGAAGTAAAGGCAAGATTGCCAGAGCGTATCCGCCGTGACCGCGCAGCCAGCGCGGCATCTGATTGGCGCGGCGAGTGACCGCGGAATCGAGGCCGCATCCGGCCACGCAGCAGAAATAGTGCGTGCGCTCAGGCGCGGCGGAGGGAACAATGACTCCGAGATCGATCGGCCGCGGGTGAATTTTTCCCGATTCAAAATCGCGCCACGCGCGTAGAGAATCCTTCATCGAGCGCAACTTCAAGGCGCGGGCAAAATCGTTGCCACTGCCTGCGGGCACCACGAGCACGGGAAGTTGAAGCCGCACTAGCGCAGGGAGATGACGATGGATAGTGCCGTCGCCGCCGAAGATCAGGATGGCGTCGGCTGCGCTGGAATCGGCAGGCAGGCCTTGCAGCCACTCGGTTGGCGAGTCGGCTTGAAACGGCTTCAGGTCCGCCGGCGACGTTCCCAACCCGAAGATGACAGCGGCGCGCATGGGCTTTCGATTAGCGTGCAAGAGTGAAGTATAGAGCTAACTTGGCGCCGGCAGCTGGCTGAGCTCCGCTCGTCCCCACGCGAGCGTTTCGCTATTTAGGCAGGCATTTCTCCATGAACTGGACGAGATCTTTTTTCATCTTGTCGTGCTCGGCGCGATCGATGTACACCATGTGTCCCGCGTTGTAGGTGCCATAGGAAATATTCTGGCGGAATTGCGAACCGAGATCGAGGTGATCCATGGTCCAGTTGGCCGCGGCAAACGGCGTGGCCAAGTCATAGTAGCCTTCCATCACCAGAATCTTCATGTATGGATTTTTAATCATGGCCGAGCGCAACCCGCCTGCCGTGCTGGGAAAGCCTTCGACGGCGTTGCCCCACTCCCATTTTGAGAAGCCAACTTCGTCGTAAGCGAAAACCCGGTAGGGCATGTCGGATTTGTAATTCAGTTCAGTGCGCAGATAGTTGTTGAACGCCGAGGTATACGGCGGCAGAATAGCGGCGCTAGTCGGATCATAGGAATAGCGATCTTCGTCAGGATTGGGGCTGCTGAAGCGGCCATCGAGCCGTCCGGTGATCAGTTTTTGATCGAGCAGCAACTCGTGGCTAAAGGTGGGAACATCGATGCGCAGGTTGTGTGCTTCGATGACTTCCGGACGCAGCCCGATGTAGCGCGACAGTTGCTCCACAATCTTGCGGTGCTCTTCAGGAGTCATGGCGTCGCCTTTGCCAAGTGCCAGCGCGTAATCATTAGTGGACCAGCGGACGACTTCTTCGCGCGTTTTCGCCATATCCTGCGTGAGATCGGGGCCGAGTTTGTGGTGGTACCCGGCGATCATGTTGAAGGTGGGCACCAGCAGCAAATAAGGCAGGTCGTTCGATTTGTTCCACTCCAGTGTCTGGAAATCGACTGCCATCGACAGCAAAGTTACGCCGTTGAAAGCGATACCATGATCGGCGAGATATCCGGCGAGTCCGGCGGCGCGCGTTGTACCGTAGCTTTCGCCAAGCAGGAACAGCGGCGAACTCCAGCGCTCGTAGCGGGAAAGATAGAGGCGGATAAATTCTCCAAAGGCTTGCACATCGCCTTTCACGCCCAGAAAATTCTTGGTAAGTTCGGCGGTCGCGGCCCGCGAGTAGCCGGTGGACATGGCGTCTACCATCACAATGTCACTGCGATCGAGAAGCGTGTCAGGATTGTCTTCCAGGCGATAAGGCGCTGCCGGCATGAAGCCGTTGGGTTGCAGCACCACGCGCTTCGGCCCAAGCGCGCCCATGTGCAGCCACACCGAAGCGGAGCCCGGGCCGCCGTTGAAGGAGAAGGTGAGCGGACGCTTCGCGGGGTCCTGTCCGTCGAGCGTGTAGGCGACGAAAAACATCTCCGCTTCAATCTTGCCGTCGCCGCGCTTGATGGGAAGCCGCCCGGCGGTGGCTGTGTAAGTGAGCGTCTTGCCGTTCACTGCGATCTGATGATGCGTGACAACGGGCGGGACTTCCGCGACATCGAAATGTTCTTCCTTATCCGTAGCCTCGGCATTATTGGCATCGGCTTTGGACGGCTCCGCGGGTTTCTCGGGAGTGGCGGTGCTGGTCGACGATGTTTGCTTTGTATCTTTCTTGGACGCAACCTGCTTGGACGCAGCCTGCTTCGCGCTTTCGCTGGCTGCGTCCTGGTTGTCACTTTGCTGCGCCACCGTAGACGAAATCATCAACACCGCAAGGAAAGCCACTGCCAGAGTTCTCATGCTCGTCTCCACCATGCTGGTCTGCGTCATGTTGTCTCCACAACCAGAATTGGACGAGCGATTATATCGTTTCGTGAGTGCGCACTGCTGAACGCGCGCGAGAAGCCGAACAACAACCGCAGTCGTGCTAAAATTTGTTGCGTCAGAAACGCCTCCTCCTGCTTGGTGGCACAGATCTTTCCACCCTGGCAATACGGACTGAACAGTGGCCGAGAATCCCAACCCTCAAAGCGGCTCCATCACCTACGCCGATGCCGGTGTCAGCATTGACCGCGGCAACAAGACCAAGCAGCGCATCAAGTATCTGGCTCACAAAACGTTTACCAAGGGAGTGCTGAGCGAGATTGGGGGATTCGGCGGATTGTTCTCTGTCGACAAAAAATATTTGGATCCGGTGCTGGTTTCGAGCGTGGATGGCGTGGGCACCAAACTGAAAATTGCATTCGAAATGAACGTGCATCACACGATTGGCGCCGATTTGGTGAATCACTGTGTCAACGACATTGCGGTACAGGGCGCGGCGCCGATGTTTTTTATGGACTACCTGGCGACCGGCACGCTCGACCCTGAAGTTGCGGAAAAAATTGTGGGCGGGCTCGCCGAAGCGTGCAAGCATAACGGCTGCGCTTTGATCGGTGGCGAGACGGCGGAAATGCCGGGGTTCTATTCCGAAGGCGAGTACGATCTCGCCGGATTTATTGTTGGAGTGGTCGAACGCGAACGCATCATCAGCGGCAAAGACGTGCAGGTGGGCGACTGCGTCCTCGGCCTGCCCTCGAACGGACTGCACACCAACGGATACTCGCTGGCGCGCAAGCTGCTGTTTGAAATCGCGGGCTATTCGCCCGAAACTTTTGTCAGCGAGATCAAAAACAAAGTCGGCAACGAGCTGATGCGCACGCATCGCAGCTACTGGCCGGTGATCCGCAAGCTGATTGCGGGCGAATGCGTCGCGGCGCTGGCGCATATTACGGGCGGCGGCATTACCGAGAACCTGCCTCGCGTGCTGCCAAAGGGCACGTCGGCCGTGATTGAACTCGGCACCTGGCCGGTTCTGCCCATCTTTGAGCATCTGCAGAAACTTGGCAACGTCGCGGAGGAAGAAATGCTTCGCACCTTCAACATGGGTCTCGGTATGCTGATCGTGGTTCCCGCGAAGAAGTTCAAGAAGGCGCAGACGCTGCTCGAGCGCGCGGGAGAAAAGTTCTACAGCGTCGGCCGCATCGTTAAAGGCGACCGCAAAGTTGTGTTCAGCTGAATGGCGACCGTCTCGCAAGGCGGTGGCTAACAAATAAAGTTGTCATCCTGAGCGAAGCGAAGGACCTGCTTCTTTGCGCACGGTAAGAAAGCAGGTCCTTCGCTTCGCTCAGGATGACAAGCGTTAACTTCGTTGCCTTTCATGAAGAACCTCGGCATTCTCCTCTCCGGACGCGGCTCCAACTTTGTGGCCATCGCCGACAGCATTGCGGCCGGCAGAATTCCCGATGCCCGCATCGCGGTGGTGATTTCGAACCGCGCCGAGGCTCCCGGGCTGGAAATCGCCCGCCAGCGCGGCTTCAACGCGCTCGTCATTGCGTCGAAAGGGAAACCACGCGAGGAGCATGACCGCGAAGTAGTGGCTGCGCTCCTCAATCACAAAGTCGACCTCGTCTGTCTTGCTGGTTACATGCGTTTGCTCTCGCCCTGGTTTGTGCGTCAGTTTCCGGCAAAAATTCTCAACGTCCATCCCTCGTTGCTGCCCAGCTTTCCCGGACTGGAAGCGCAGCAACAGGCGTTCGCCTATGGCGTCAAGGTGTCCGGCTGCACGGTGCATTTCGTGGATGAGGAACTCGATCACGGCGCCATCGTCGTGCAGAAAGCCGTTCCCGTGCTCGACTCTGACGACGAACACACGCTGGCAGCGCGCATTCTTGAGCAGGAACACATCGCCTACTCTGAAGCGATCAAGATTGTGCTGGAAGGAAAATTCGAGATTGTCGGCAGACGGCTGGTGAAAAGCCAAAAGTCAGAAGTCAAATTGAAGAAGTAGAAACCGAACAATCTGAGTGCGAGAACTAGTCGCTAATCTTTGTCGCATCCGTCCGAACCGCAAAAGGTTGTTACTTCTTCAATTTGATTTTTGACTTCCGACTTCTCCTACATGATGAGTTCGTTCGTTCTTCGCGCAATCGGATGCTGCATCACTTCGAGCTCGGTTTTTACCAGATTCAGTCCATACACGCACTGCTCGAACTTTTGCGAGAGTTGGGCGAACAGCGGCGCGACTTTGGCATATTCGAAGTGATCGAACTTTGAGACGACGTAATAGCTTTCTTTCCCAGCCTTCACCCAATCGACAAATCCTTCGACTCGCTGACGGCGCAGGCGATAGTGATTGATGCTCTCCGGAAACATGCCGGCATAGAACAGGGTATAGTCACCAATGTGCTTGCGGACCTGGCGCTCGCGATCGAAGGACGGCGCCGGGCCGTAAACCGGATCCGACTCGATCAGCATCTCGCCCACATCATTTAGCGGCTTGCCCGCGGCATTGCGGATTTTGAGCAACTGCTCCGCATCGCAAAACTCCGACAGCAAATGCGCGACATAGCCCACGATCTGCGGATCGCGAATTCCAATTTCCTCGGCATAATGACGGCCGACCAACTCTAGAAACAACTGCTGCAGCGGATGCGTCTCCGGAATCTCCATGGCCCCACTTCCTTCCCTGCCCCTATTGGTTCCATCGGAACAGAACCCTGTGCGCATTAAATACCGTGAAACTCGATCGAATGCAAGTACACGTTCGAGCCACTGCTATAGTTAGAAGCCCGCGCGGGACGCGGGGTTTGCGTGGATTTGCTGGCAGCCAACCGCGGCGACTGCTAATCCTGTGCCGCGCATTGAAAAACATGATTTAGCGAATCTGTTTCGGTGATTTACTGATCCTATCTACAGGACTTACCGAGTCTACTTACAGGAAGAACGCAGGTAAGGGGTCAGGCAAGGAGGAGAAGTGGAACGAACTAACATAGCAAGCGGAACGCCATGGGAACCGGTTGTCGGTTACTCTCGTGCGGTTCGCATTGGCGCACAAGTTTACGTTGCAGGCACAACCGCAACCGGAGCTGACGGCAAAATCATCGCGGGCGATGCTTACGCGCAGGCGGTTCAGACCCTGAAGAACATTGCGCACGCGCTGGAGCGGGCCGGAGCTTCGATGAAAGACGTCGTGCGCACCCGCGTGTTTCTCACCAATATTTCGGATTGGGAAAAAGTTGGAAAGGCGCACGGAGAATTTTTCCGCGACATTCGTCCCGCGAGCACGATGATGGCGATCACGGCGCTGGTGTCGCCGGAGATGCTGGTGGAGATTGAAGCGGAAGCGATCGTGACTGGCGAAAAATAGATGGAGCGCTGGGCGGCTTCCGCTCTGCAGAGGCGGGGACGCCCGGCGCTCCACAAACTCAGCGAGGTGGCGGAATCCGCGGCGAGAGCCGGGCTTCCGCCATTATTGATCGCGCGTCTTGGCGTGAGCTGCTAGCGTTTCTTGCGTGAAACTTTCTTTTTGGCCGCTTTCTTTGCCGGCTTTTTGGCGGCCTTTTTGGCCGCTTTTTTCTTTGCCGGTTTGGCTTTCTTTTTCGGGGCCGGCTTCTTGGCCGCTTTTGCAACCGGCTTTTTGGCCGCTTTTGCAACTGGCTTCGTGGCGGCTTTCTTCTTGGCCGGCGCTTTCTTCTTTGGCGGCCCGCTCTCGCCGCCGCCCGATGGAACAACCGGCGCCGGTTCCCGCACCGGGGTCAAAACCTCGTCGTCTTCCTCGACTACAAGAACGGGTTCTTCTTCCTCTTCTTCCTCTTCTTCCAGATCTTCCTCCAGCGATTCTCCGTAGGCACTGCTGTCACTGTACTCATCCGTCTCATCGTCCCGACCGTAGAGAGTGGGATTATCGAAGCGCATATCTCCTCCTGAAAATTGAATTAAGACAACTTGCTGCAAGACTGCGATGCTTCCGGTTAACGGCGCGGATTATAGCACGGCGCGCTTTCACGGGCAGTATCGTGCATTCTCTCGCGATTTGCGAGAAAAATCATAGGGAAAATTGCGGGACAAAAAAAGTCCCCCTGGGCAGGGAGAAGCAAAGGCGAAACCCGCGAAGAATGCCCGGAATGATGCCCGCCGCCCGCTATTCGTAGGCCAGGGCGTCGATGGGATCCTTCTGCGCCGCCTTGAACGCCGGATACAGCGCGCCGCCGATCGCGCCGGCAATCGCAATCAGGGTGGCGCGGACGATCCAACCGCCGTCGACTACCACCTGTAACAGCGGAAAGCGATGGGCCAGCGCCGCTCGGGCCGCCAGACTGACCACGATCCCCAGCACAATGCCGCCCACCGCCAGCAGTACCGTTTCCCGCACCACCACGTTTACGATATAGAGCTTCGACGCTCCCATCGATTTGAGAATGCCGATTTCGCGGGTCCGCTCCATCACGGCCGTGTACATGGCCTGGAAAATCACGATAAATCCGATGACCACGGAAATACCCACCACGACATCGATGAAAGTGGAAAGCCCCGGATAAGTGCTGGTGGTCATCATGGACAGGTAGGAAGCCATGGTGTTGACGAAGTAGCGCTCCATTCCAGGCACGTGCTTGATCTCGTCCACTACCGCATCCGCGTTGGTTGGGTCGTCGAGTTTGAGATAGATGATCGTGGCTTTGTCCTTGGCGCCGATCAGATCCTGCATGGTGGTCAGGGGGATGAACTTTCGGCCACCCTTGCCTCGTTCGACAATCCCGCTGATGCGGAACTTGTTGTTCAGAATCTCAATGGTGTCGCCCACTTTGGCGTGTTTGGACTGGGCAAAAAGATCGTCGACGAGCGCGTCGTAAGGGCCTTGAAATGGGCCGCCCTCTAAATAATGAAAACCCGTCGACATGCTCTCGTAGCTGGGCAAATCGATTCCGGCAATGATCTCGAGCGATCCCACGGAGTTGACTTGCGTGACCACAGGGGCCCAGTTTTTCACATGGGGCAGTTGGGCCAGCACATTTCCGATCTTGATCGGCATGGGCGCGCCCGTCAGCCCGCTGATGAACGAAGAGCCCGGTGGCATCACCAGCACGTCGGCGCCAATGCCGGCGGTTCGGGTGCGGCTGTCCTGCATCATCCCCAGGCAAAGGCCCACGATCAGTAGGATGAGTGTGACCTCAAGCGCCACGGCCACAATGCTGATCAATGAGCGCACGGGTCGATGCACGAGATTGCCGACGATCATGCGATTCATCATGTTTTTAAAAGCGGTCGTAGGTCGTTCGCGGTTCGTCACTTGCTGATGCTAGCGACCACGACTAACGACTAACAACCAGCGACGCAACGCCTTGTTTCTATTGACTATTCGGCGCCTTCGCCGTGCCGGAATCCGCCTGCCCGAGATGCACCACTATCGCGCCGGTTGGCTGCTCCAGCGCGAACTGGTCGTCGGTCAGCGTTTTATTGATCTCCAGTTTCAGCATGTTCAGGGTAAAGTCGTAACTTTCCCGCGGCCGTTCAATCTGGATCGTACTGGGGAATGTCGTCCCCCCGTAATCCTTATAATCCTGGTAATGCGCGTCGGTTGCGACGTTTCCTTGCTCGTCATAAATCTTTTGCTGGTAGGGGAGCAGGTCGATGCGGCTGAATTCAATTTTGCGCGATAAATACCACCCCTGAATCCCCTTGCGGATGACCTGCAGTATGTAATTTGGTTGTTCCACCTGGTGTTTTCTCGAGTCCAGAACAATTTCGTACCCCTTGTCGAGTATCGCAATCTCATCCGCGCCGATTTCGGGCATCAGCAGCGCATCGTAAATATATTGCGGCCGCATATTCTCCAGCCGCTTGTCGGGCTGCGGCGGGGCATTATTAGCGCCCACGACGAACTTATTCGTGGGGGGGATCCAGATCTTGAATTCCTGCCCATCGCTCACCATGTCGAAGGCGGTGTTGCGCACGACCGGCATCAGGCCCTTCATGCGCAGCGTAGACGGCTTGCGCGCCAGCACATAGCCGCGAATTTCCTTGTAATCGGTGATCTGGCCGGTTTTCGGGTCTCCGGCGGAAGAATCGATGTCGACGGTGGCCTGCAGGGACTGGATTTTTGCGGCCTGGGCATTGACGTAGTCAACTAAATCCTGTTGCGTGGCGGTTTTCAGCGGGCGGTTGGAGAACTGCCGGCTCTGCATACGGGTGCGGAACAAACACCCGCTCAGCGGAAAAGTAGCCGCCCACAGCGACAAAAGCAACAACAGGCGCAGATGAGGACGATGCATTCCTATGCCGATACTCGCGAGTTCCCTGGTCGCATGGATATTGATTCGATCAGTATGGATATCTGATTAGTATAAAGCAGTGGAAGTTTCACTGCTTAGCGGGGGCCGAGCGAGTGGTTCAGAGAACGGCGATAGGCGGCCACGTTGCGATTATGTTCTTCAAGGCTGCGGGCAAAGCGGTGATGTCCGTTGCCATCGCTAACGAAATAAAGGAACTTCGAGTCCTCGGGATGCAAGGCTGCTTGCAGAGCGCTTCTGCCGGGATTGCCGATCGGCCCCGGCGGCAATCCCGGGAAACGATACGTGTTATAAGGCGAACTCACCGCCAGATCGGCGTGATGAAGGCTTCCCTGGTAGGTGCCCGCGAGCAACTCGGCGTAGATCACGCTGGGATCGGCATCGAGCGCCATGTTTTGCTCCAAGCGGTTGTAGTAGACGCTGGCTACGAGCGGGCGTTCGTCGGGGGCGGCCGTCTCCTTTTCGACGATTGATGCCATGGTCACAACTCTGGGTATGTCAGCAGTCAGCCCGATCTCTCGCGCCACGGTTCGAAATTGATGCACCATCGCCGCCGCCATTTCCTCCTGAGTCTGGGTGCGTGTGAAGCGATAGGTTTCAGGGAAGAGATAGCCTTCCAGTGACTTGGCCTCCGGCGCCAGGTCGGAAATTAGCTGCGTCTGGGTTTCGGCTATATGCAGAAAATTCTCCGCCGAACCGAGCCCCGCGTCTTCGACGGCCTTCGCAATATCGAAAATCGTGTAGCCCTCTGGAATGGTGACCACGTGGAAGTAGATGTCGCCGCGCGCGATGCGCTCGTAAACCTGCGGAAGCGTGGCCTCGCGATCGAAAAGATATTCTCCAGCCTTGAGCGTCGGTTTCGGCTTCAGCAAATGCCAAAGCCAGAAGACATGTTCGTTTTGGATCACTCCTGCCTTGCGCAGCTCGGCGGCGATCCGTCGCGTCGAGTACCCGGGACGCAGCAATAAAAAAGTATTTGCCGGAGGCGTGACCGGGGCACGGAGCTGCCAGGCCAGCCATCCGCCCAGGGCGAGAGCGGCAATCAGAAACAGTAGGATCAGCGTGCGCAAGGTCTTAGTGTAGAGGCCTTCCTGGATTGCCACAAAGTGGCGGGAGTACAAGGCCGTGTGGAAGTGGGCCTATGCCCCATGGGCGTCCAATTGAGAGTTTCCCAAAGATTGTTACAGGCGTATGCGGATGTTAGCAGTTTGTGAATAGGTTTGTGGCGAATCAGTTCGAGGCAAAGAACGGCCTAGCCTCGGGACCGCCCGTCAAATGCGTATTCCGCAGCCATAGGCGCCATCGATGTCGCGGCTTCGGTGACCCGATCAAATTCCCCTGCGCCCGGTGTGCCGCCGCAATTTTGCGCTCGGCTTGTCCTCACATCCTGTGCCTGGATTCCGATGATTCCCATCTCCATGATGGGCCTTTCTCTGATGCCTTTGCCGATCGTGATTTCTGTGAGGGTGCGGTTCGTGGTGATCCCGACAAGGCTTCTCGGAATTGCTGACAGTCAAAATGAAGCCGTCGAAACCGTCACTCGCGTATGTCCAAGCCTGGTAGGGCATGCCGGCGCCAACCCATCCACTAAGGCTGGGTAGCGTCTGGATATCCTGTGCTTGGCTTGTCTGGCCGCCAAACAGTATCAGGAAAACAAGAGCTAGACCTATCAACCAGGCTTCACAAACCGATGGTTTTTTCTTCATGGGTCCCCCCTTGCTTGACTTTTAAGCCGGGTCCCCTTCTCACTAAGAACGGCACGATTGTACCCCATTTCCCTTACCTCGCATACCCGATAAGCGCCCCATTGTCTAAACCTGTTCGTATCAAGGTCAATGAGCGTAATCGCGTTTTCTAGGCGTTTGCAGCGTCTCGGCGGTGAAACTGCCTACTCGCCCAGCCAATCCGCGTAGGGTTTCATCCCATCGACGTGGTCAAGCACGATCTTCATAGCGCCCGTAATCGGAATGGCAAGCACCAGTCCAAGCGCGCCCCACAGCGCGCCCCAGAACAGCAGCCCAATCGTAACTGCCAGCGGATTGATTCTAAGGCGGCTTCCCAGCAGCATCGGATAGAGAACATTCAGGGCGAAAAGGTGCAGCCCGACCGCGCACAGCGCCACAATCACAAGATCACCGGGCTCGAGTTGTCCAATGCCGATCGCTATCGGCGGAACCATCGCCAGCACGATTCCCAGGTACGGAACCAGACTAAGGAAGCCGCTGAGAAAGCCAACGAAATAGAAAAACGGAACATGCAGCAACGCGAAAATCCCGACGCTCACACCCGAAATCAGCAATCCAATCACCAGATTTCCCACAATAAAGCTCTGCAGCATTTTCCCGATCAGCCCCAGCGTCACGAAGGCCGCGTTCCGGTGCTCCAAAGGAAACAGCATCACGGTGGCCGAACGCGCGTGGCTGTGCCAAGTCAGCAGAAAATACGCCAGAAACGGAACGAACGATGCTGCCAGCACGGTGTCGGTCACGGTGCCGGCTCCATGGCTCAGCGCCTCGGACCAACTCTGCACCTGCCGCACCGGCACGACATTAGTGTCCTCGGGCTCGACCACTTCGCCCGTCTTCTTGAGCCGCTCCGCCTGTTGCTGGTAGGGCTGCAGAATGGAGCGGATCTTCTGCGAATACTTGGGAAGGTTGTCGGCAAAAACCAGGGCTTGGTTGTAGGAGGCTACGGTGATGCCGTAAAGCACGGCCAGCAGCGCCACCACGCTGATGAGGGCCGCCATGGCTCGCGGCAGCCGTAAGAACTCCAGCGCCCGCACTACGGGAGAGAGCATAAAGCTGAGCAGAATGGCAAAAAACAGGACTGCCAGAACCGATTCGCCGTAATAGGCGAACATCACCATCAGGCCCAAGCCCAGCAGCGTCAGCGACCAGTGATGCCCGCTTTGGGTTTCCCTATTCTCTGTATTCTCCATGCCGTGGTTGTTCATCCTACTTAGCCAACAATTCTGCCTCATCGCGGCGGGAATTGCACCAAAGGAAATCACGTAGCCCCAGTCGCCCTCGTCTGGAGAGGCGAGCGAAGCTCGTCCCGGCCATCTACAATAAACCGATGCCATCGCCCGAAACCCCCGGCTCCAGCCGAATCATGGCCCTGGATGTCGGCTCGAAAAGAATCGGCGTAGCCGTGACCGATCCGCTGGGCATCACGGCGCAGGGCCTCGAAACAATCCAGCGCCAGAACAAGCGCCGCGATCTGGAAGCTCTGAGACAGGTGCTGGCGAAGTACGAGGTGCGGGAAATCGTGGTCGGCCTGCCCCTGCGCTTAAGCGGCGCGGAAGGAACGCAATCGGAAAAGATGCGCCGTTTTGCCGAAGACCTGCAGGCCCACTTCGGCGTGACCGTCCATCTGTGGGACGAGCGCTGGACCTCGACCGAAGCCAACCGGCTGTTGCGGGAAACCGATTTGTCGATAAAGAAACGTGGACAAGCCGTCGACCGCATGGCGGCCATTTTGATTTTGCAGTCCTGGATGGAAGCGCAAAAAGCCCGCTGACCACCGCGGGCACAACTGAGGAGTCGCCGGGCGTAACTACGAGGCGAGTTCAGAAATTTCGGGGAAGCGCAGATTACACTTCGTCAGCGCCTTGGTGAGCGCCTGTTCAATCAGGCTTTCGTCGCAGTTCCGCGAGATGGCAATTTCGCTGACCAGCAAATAGCGCGCCCGCTCCAGCATCTTTTTTTCGCGGAAGGAAAGCGACTTGGCCTGGCCGAGGACCAGCAGGCTCTTCAGCACCGCCGCCACGTCCGCGAGCGACCCGGTGCGCATGCGATCGGAATTTTCTTTGAAGCGGTCTTTCCAGTCGGCTGCGTTTACGCATTCGCCGGACGAAAGGTAATCCACAATCTTCTCGACCTCGCCATTCCGCACCACCGGACGCATTCCAACGCTATTGACATTGGCGAATGGCACCGTCACCTTGGCATTGCTGGCCGCAATTTTGAGCATGTAGAACTTTTCGACGGTGGCGCCAATAGTCCGGCTGCTGATTTGTTCGATAATTCCGACGCCATGGTTGGGGTATACGACCTTATCGCCGATGTGGAAATCACTATTTCCGTTCATGGAGGGCCCCTCACCCCGGGGAAGAGATCTACCATTAGTCTACCCCCACCTCCCTCCGAAGGCAATCGAACGGTTGGCCACCAGAGCCGAAGACCATCCCAATGTCTGCAGGTCGATCTAAGTCATTTCAAGTAAGCGGGTTGCACCCGCAGCTCTTTCCAAACGCCAGCCTGCACTCACCCCCCAGTTCCCCGTCTCAGCGTTATAATCTCCAGAGCAATGACGGAAGACATCAAAAAGAAGCTGCGCGACGAACTCAACATTCTCGAACACGAGTTGGCCTTCGATATCCCCCGAGAGATCAAAAAGGCCGTTGCCATGGGTGATCTCAGCGAGAATGCCGAATATCACATGGCCAAACAGCGCCAGGAGTATTTGAAGGCGCGCGTCCGCCAACTGGGCAAGCGGCTCGCCGACTTGTCGCTGGTCAACATGAACAATATCCCCAAGGATAAAGTCGGTCTCGGCTCGACGGTGACCGTCTTCGATAGCACGAAGAACGAAGAAATGCGCTACGAGTTGGTGGCCAGCGAGCAGTCCGATGTGGCCGCCGGCAAAATCTCCACCACCTCGCCCATCGGCCGCGCCCTGCTGAATAAAAAAGTAGGCGACACTGCCACGGTAGTCACCCCGGGCGGCAGCCGGGAAATGGAAATCTTGAAGCTCTCCACCATGCACGATCTCGCCGAGGCCAAACTGGAAGCGGAACTGGACGCGCAGCCGGAACCGGAAAGAGAAACGGAATGAGCATCCCGAGCAGCTTGCGGAAAAAGTCGATGTTGCAGTTGATTTTGGGTGGCGCAGCGGTTCACCGCTGCGACAACTTGCGTATTTCCACTATCGGCTTTAGCTGCCGCGGTGCGACCTTCCGCGCCCAAGAAACTTTTCCGCAGTCTCGTGAGGATTGGACAATATGACTTGGACCAGCGGAGTCGGTCGCGCCTGCGGAGTGCTGCTCGATGCCATCGTGCGCCTGCTGGCGCTCTCCCGCATCAATCCCAACCTCCTCACCCTGATGGGACTGTTGGTCAACACCTACGCCGCATTTTTGTTTGGTTATGCCAACGCCGACAACCAGCGGCGCATGTTTTTCTACGCCGGCCTAGTCATCATCGGCTCCGGCTTCTTCGACCTGGTAGACGGCCGCGTCGCCCGCGCCTCGAACCAGGTCACCCGCTTCGGAGGCTTTTTCGATTCCATCGTCGACCGTTACAGCGATGCCTCGCTCTTCCTGGGATTGCTGGTCTTTTACGGCCG
>JBEKED010000035.1:0-17790 GCA_050014035.1 Terriglobales bacterium | reverse complement strand
GCCTGATCTCGGAACCAGCTACTTTTCGCGAAGGCATCTCGCGGCTGCTGCGAGTGGTTGAAGCTTAAATGGTTCGTCGCGTCGCGTCTCTTTCCGGGTCGCTCGTCGAGCATGGACCCCTCCTGCCTCGGTCTTTTGGAATCGACGACTTCCCGTCCGCCAATTTAAATGGTGTTCTATTAAAGCATGACCGGAAGTCAAAACCACCTGGGTGCCCGTGAGTCGGGGCTCATGATGGGCGGAGAAACGATGGGCGGAGACATGATGGGAGGGGGAATTATGGGCGTAAAACCGCACCAACAGCATAGCATGCCTTGTCAAGCCCCGTTTGAGCCGTCACAAATCGCCGAACTCCTTTCGTGTGTTGTGCCTGCACCGACCGTACGTACATAGTCGTACAGTGAACTTTATTTTGTTCGCCTGTTGTGCGTCTTTTGTGCGCCTATCGTTCGCCTATTATCAGCTCCGCTTCGACCCGCTTTATTCGCGTTTTGTTCTCTCCTCGCCATCCAAACTCCTTAGCGTGCACCCAATTCTGCTCTTCCGTAATGCCATACATGCCAGTACGTACAACGATACCTGCACAAAACGTTTCACGTGAAACACTTTGTAGTTACAACCTGTGTAAATACAATTCCGGCAACCCAGTCAGCGGGGCTCGAGGGGCCACGAGGATCATCCCGGGCGGCGAGTATGATGAGGGAGGCAGGATACTGTGAGAACTCACGCGCCCATAGTCGTGGTCACCGGACTCCTCCTTTTCGGAGTTCTGTTTTCTGGTCTCTGGATGAGCCGAGATCTCCGGCTCATCGAGCCCAGGCCTTCCGGGAAACCACCAGCCAGTGGGATAACCGCGATCCATAAGTTGCGTGATAGGTTTGGGGACGGACATTTGGATTGGGAAATTTTCGGGGGCTAGGAGAGACGGCGTAGCTATGGCACGCGATGGTTCGTTCCACTGTGAACTTGAGAATTCGAAAGACGAAGTTGTGGATCGAGTGACGACAATCAAGTGTCGTGGCGAACTGGTCAGTGACACTGCGGGTGCACTAAAAGAACTGGTGAGGCCCCTCATTCCTCTCGGCGGCCGCATTATTATCGACCTCAGTGAAGTGAAACATCTGGATAGCGCGGGCCTGGGAGCGTTGGTGGGCCTCAAGGCGTCCGCAATCAAGCAAGGGTTGTGCATCCTTGAACTGGCCAACATGACACCTGGCGTGGCGGAATTGCTGCGCATCACTCACCTGACGCAGTTGTTCTCGTCGTAACGACCTGATTTTGACTCAGGCCGATGGATGCCCCAGACGGTCGAACGTCCACTGGCACCGGCGCCTGATCGGAGCAGCCTCGTGATATCCTTCTCGCCGTTTCTTATTGCGGAGAATTCATGTTCATCAGCCGTCGTGGATTTCTGGGTTCCGCCATTGCTGCTTCGTTCGGCGCTGGCATGAACGCGCCAGATTCGAATGCCCAAGACAACTTGCACAACGATTCCTCCCACGCTGGCGGATATTTTGGCTCGGGGAAGCGGCCGATCATGGTTTGTTCTCATAACGGGGGCAATTATCTTGACGACGCCTTTGTTTTTCTGAAGAACGGCGGCGACACGCTGGACGCTGCCATCCGGGTGGTGAAGGGGCCGGAAGACGATCCGAACGACGATTCGGTGGGACTGGGCGGGCTGCCCAACGAGGAAGGCGTGGTCGAACTTGATGCCTGCTGCATGCACGGGCCCACGCGGCGGGCTGGGTCGGTTGGTGGCGTGCGCAACATCAGGAATGTCGCTCTGGTTTCTAAAGCGGTGATGGAGCACACCGGGCACGTGATGTTGGTTGGCGAAGGGGCGGAACGATTCGCGGTTGCGATGGGTTTTCCGCGGGAGAACCTGCTTACGGAGCGCTCGCGCAAGATCTGGCTGCTGTGGAAGGAGTATCACTCGTCCGACGACTGGTGGGGGCCGGGGCTGGCGGACCCGCACTGGAAGGCGCCTCCGGCAACGTCACCGCAGTCCGCACCCCATTCCGAACTATGGGAAGAACGAATCAAACGCCTCGAAGCACAGGCTGCACGGTTGGGCATTGAGCCGGAATTTCGGATGGCAGCGATTCGGCGGGTGCTGGTTCCGCCTACGGGGACGGTGCACTGCTCGGCGCTGAATGAAAAAGGTGAGATGTCTGGGTGCACGAGTACGAGCGGGCTTGCGTTTAAGCTTCCTGGACGCTGTGGCGATTCGCCGATCATCGGGGCGGGGTGTTATACGGATCAGGACGTGGGATCGGCGGGCGCTACGGGCAGCGGGGAGGAAAACATTAAGGTTGCGGGAGCGCACACCATTGTCGAAAATATGCGGCACGGCATGTCTCCGGTGGAAGCTGGTATGGATGCGCTTAAGCGCATCGCCCGCAACTACAACAACGATATGAGCAAGCTCAACTTTATCGACATGACGTATTACATCCTGCGCAAGGACGGAGCCTACGCCGGCGTATCTTTGTGGGAGGGATATTCGGAAAGCGAGAAACACTCGATCGCAGTGCAGGACGGCACGCGGCGTTTGGAAACCACGGTTGCGTTATTCAAAGGCCCTTCGCATGAGTTTCCGCCGTTCCCGGCGATTCCAGAGGAATTGAAGAAGGATTCGGTGTATCTGAAATAGTGGCGAAACGTCGTTCGCTGTTCGTCGTTCGCTATTCGCTTTTCGCCTTGGACGACAGGGTTGGCAAACAGCGAAAGGCGAACGACTAACTGCGCGGCACGGACTGAAATCCTCACTACAGAGGACGCAGAGGAACACAGGGGACTTCTTGATCCATTAAACAACACTTTGCGGGTGAGAAATCTCCGCTTGCAACCGGGTGTACAATTGTTTTGTAAGGACCGCAGCTTCACGGGGCTCATCCCGCGCATTTGAGGCTTGACAATGAACGTTCAGGTCAGTTACAAGGTCCACAAAACTCCCGACATCGAAAAAGAAATCAGCCACCAGATTGAGAAGGTGCAGAAGCGGCTGCAGGTCTTCCGGCCGGAACTGGTGCATCTGAAGGCGGTGATTGACGAGAATTCGGCACGCGAGGGAACGCTGGCTTCGTTGAATCTACGGTTGCCTTCGGGGCAACTGGCGGCGCAGAAGACGGCTTCCAGCGCGACTGCGGCAATCAAGGCGGCGTTTGACGAACTGATCCAGCAGATCGGGCGGCATAAGGAAATGCTGCGCTCGAGCCACAAATGGCGGCGCTGGCGGGGAGGGGCGCAGGAGTCTCCCGAACCCGGCGTGCCGTTCGAGAAGACGTTGGCGGTGGTGCTGCCGCCGACTATTTCGGCCGATGACATCGGGTCTTATGTGAATGCGAATCTGGGGCGGCTCGAACGGTTCGTGGAGCGCGAACTTTATTTTCGGCGGGCGGACGAGGAGAAGCCTGTTTCCGACGACGGTCTCTCTACTTCGGAAGTGGTGAACGAGGTGATCGCTCGAGCGCTTAGCGATCACGACCGTCCGGAAAAAATGACGCTGGAGCCGTGGCTTTACCGGCTTGCCCTGGAGGCGCTGAACGAAATGACGGCGCGTCTGGAGGAACTGGAATCTTCTGTTCATCTTGAAGACAGTAGCCGGCGACAGAATGTGGAAGCTTCGGACGAGGCTGGATTGCAGTTCCATCAGCCGGATGAGGGTTGGACCCGTGAAAGCGCGATTCCGGATCGGCGGGTGTCGACTCCGGAACAGGAAGCTTACTCCGACGAAATGATTGCGCTGGTGCAAGCCGCATTACGCGGCGCCAGTCGCACCGACCGCGAAGCTTTTCTGCTGTATGGCATCGAGGGATTCTCCCTCGGTGAAATTGCCGCCATCACCGGACGGCATCCGGAGGCCGTGCGCGAATCCGTGCAACGGGCGCGCGACTGCGTGCGCAACGCGCCTTCGATCGCCAGCGAGTTCCAGCATGAACTCCTGGTGAAACCTCGAAGCTAAGACAAACCCAAGACATTCTTTGGAGTAGCAGCATCTCAGTATTTAAGGAGCGTTGAGATGATGACCCGGGACGAAATCCGCGAGTTGGCCGCATTTCAGGTGGACGAAAGCAAAGGTGCGTGTGCCCTGAGTTTTTACCTTCAGCCCGATCCTCCGCAGGATCGTTCGCATCGCCGCGAGGCAATTGTCGCCAAGGATGTGGTGAAGCAAGCTTTGAAAAGTGCTGCCGCGAGCGGTAAGAACGGATCGCTGCATGCGGATCTCGACCGCGTGCTCGAACTGGCTACGAGCGTGCGTGGGAACGGGCGAGGAAGGGCGGTATTTGCCTGCTCGGCGCAAAAGTTCTGGCGGGAATACGAACTGCCTCCGCATCTTGGGGGAACGCACATTTATCTGCAGTCGCGGTTTCAGTTGAAGCCTCTGGCCGCATTGCTGGGGGCGCAACCTGGGCTCTGCGTGGCCGTGGTGGATCGACAGCGCGCGCGGTTTTTTGATCTGCGCCTGGACGATTTGCGCGAACGCGGAGCGATTGTGCACATGCTCTCGCGCAACGGGTCGAGCTACGGCTTCAACGGCTACGATGCCGGGCACGCGGAACGGCGCGTGGCCGGGGAAGCGCTGCAGCATTTCAAAGCGGTTTCCGAGCGGCTGCGGACGGACTTCGAGAAAGGTATCTGGGAGCGGGTTATCGTCGGTTGTCAGGATGCTAACTGGTCGGAGTTCGAATCGAACCTTCACCCTTACGTCAAGGAGCGGGTGATTGGGCGATTTTCAGCGGACGTTGCCAGCGTCTCGAATGAAGAGATTCGCGAGCGCGCCGGCGCGGTGTTGGATCGCTGGATACGGGAACGAGGGCGTACGAAAGCCAGTGAGGCGCTGGATCTGGCCAAATCGAACGGACGCGGCGTCACTGGCCTGCGGCGCGTTTTGCAGGCACTCGAAGCCGGGGAAGTGCAGAGTATTTTTCTGAGCGAAAACTATGCCGCGCCAGCGGTCGAGTGCCCGCACTGCGGTCACCTCGACGCTCACCTCGTTCCATCGTGCGTCGCTTGCGGAAACGCCACTCGCGAACTCAGCGACGTCTGCGATGCTATTATTCCGATTGCCATTCGGCGCGACATAGAATTATTTTATTTGAAGGAGGACGCGGAACTGGATCGCGCCGGCAATATTGCGGCGCTGTTGAGGTTCCGCTCGGATCAGAGGACTGGGCAGGTCGCGGTGGCATCATAGGGGGTTACCTCAGCGGCTGAAGCCGGCACTGAAGATAGGGCGTTTATCGCAGCGGTAAACCGCTCCACCCCATCACGCCAAAACCGGGCGTGCTGGGGACCCCGGCGCTGCGCCACCCCAAAGCAAGACCAACATCGAGTTTCTCAGCAAACTGTAAAGCCCTACTCAAGACAATACACTTACCGCGGCGCTGAAGCGCCGCGCCGCCCTAAAGCAAAAAATGCAAGAGCCCTAGGGGACGCTTCCGTGGAATCCCACCCTTGCGCAAAAAACGCGCAAGGATGGGGCATCCACCGCCCCAAATAAGGACA
Source organism: Terriglobales bacterium (assembly GCA_050014035.1). Lineage (GTDB taxonomy): Bacteria > Acidobacteriota > Terriglobia > Terriglobales > Acidobacteriaceae > Acidiflorens. The sequence continues at coordinate 12,279 of JBEKED010000035.1, read as the reverse complement.
ACCGATTTGTTTCAGCCTACCCGCTAGAGACACGGGTAGCTGCTATTGCTTCACGCTCTCCAGTAACTTCTTTTCCGCGTCGCTTGGCGGTTCATATCTCCCACCTAGATACTTCGCCAGGAACTCTTCCGAGGCGGCATTGAAGGCCATGCGGTTTTCGGGCCGGGCGAAACCGTGACCTTCGTCGGGGAAGACAAAGTACTCGACGGGCTTGTTGTTTTTGCGCATGGCGGCGACGATCTGGTCACTTTCGGCTTTGTTGACACGCGGATCGTTAGCGCCCTGACCGATCAGCAAAGGAACTTTAATCTGGTCGGCTTTAAAGAGTGGCGACTGCGACTTTAGAAATTCCTCGTTGTCTCCCATGCGTTTGTGGAAGACGGCAAGGAAGGTGGACCAGTAGGGCGGAATGGTCTTGAGCAAAGTGTTGAGATTGGAGGGACCGACGATATCGACGCCACAGGCATAGGCATCGGGGGCGAAGGCCAGGCCGGCGAGAGTGGCGTAACCGCCATAGCTGCCGCCCATGATGCAGACTTTGGCGGGATCAGCTATGCCTTGATTCGCGGCCCAATCTTTAGCGTCGAGCAGATCGGTGCGCATGGCGCCGGCCCACTGGCGATCTCCGGCATTGAGGTAAAGTTTGCCGTAGCCGGTGGAGGCTCGGAAGTTCGGCTGGAGGACGGCGTAGCCGCGATTAGCGAGCCACTGCGCGTAGGGATCGTATCCCCAGAGGTCACGTCCCCAAGGGCCGCCGTGCGGAAGAACGACCAAGGGCAGGCTCTTCGGGGCAACGCCGGCGGGAGTCGTGAGATACCCGTAGATCGTCATGCCATCACGGGCTTTATATTGGATTGGTTTCACCTTCGCCAGCTTGAAATTTTCGAGCGCCGGGCGGTTGCTGAAAAGCACGGTGGCTTTGCGGCTGGCGCGGTCGTAGAGGTAGTAGTAGATGGGAGCGTCATCGCCCTCAAAGGCCACTACCCATTTGTCATCGGCCAAGTCGCGGCTAATGTCGCTGATGTCGGCATCGCGCACTTTCTTGAGGGCGTCGAGATCGGGCTGCAGGGTCGGGTCGAGAATCTGGAAATCACGGCGCTCGCGCAGAAATACCACTGCCTGGAGCTTGTTGGTGCGGGGATGGGTGACGACGAAGGAAACGTCGAACTGCGGATCCTGGGAAATGACCGTGCTCTTGCCGGTGGCGACATCGACGGAAAGGAGACGGGCGGCGTTGGCATCGAGCGAAGTGATGACCAGCAACGCGCTGTTGTCAGGGGAAAATCCGACAACGTTACCCAACGTCTCTTCTGGACCCCACTTCATTAATTCGCGCCAGGGCGATTGGGCGTTGTCGCGGACGCGGATCACGGTACCGCCATCCGGCGTGGTCACTTGCGCAGCGCGAACCTGAAGATCGTGATCGGGCTGAAAGCTGGCTACATCGCCCGGGTTTTCGGTATCGAGGGTGAGTTCACCCGTCTGAAGATTGACGCGATAAATGTCGAAAACCTTGGGGTCGCGCTTGTTCAATTGAATGAGAGCAAGGTCAGGATGAGAAGGCTCAAGCGCGACGATATCAGCGCGAACCTTATCGAAAGGCGTCAGGTCGCGAGTGTGGCTGGTGGCGATGGTGGTTTGATAGACGCGCCAGTTTTCATCGCCATTCTGGTCCTGGGCATAGAGAATGCTCTTGGAATCGTATTGCCAAAACAGATTTCGGATGCCGCGCTTGCGATCGTTGGTGATGGCGTGATCGTCCGTCTTGCCCAAGGTTCGTACCCAGATGTTGAGGACTCCCTGGTCGGGGGCAAGATAGGCGAGCATGGAGCCATCGGGTGAAATTTGCGGTCCAGTGCGCTCAGGGTTTCCGAACAGCACGCTGCGCGGAATCAGGGGCGTTTGGGGCTGCGCGAATGCGCTGAGGGACAACAGAAAGCAAAGAGAAAGAGAAATGGACGCGATCGTGATACGGGTCATTCTTGACGTTGTCATTGTTATAGTCATTAACAAAAAACCTCCTGCCGTCGGCACAAGTGTGCGCAAGCAACTATACGACGAACGAGCTTAACAAGTTCCTTCAAATTAGGGCGACTGGGTGTGGTGGAATCTGACAGGGTGAGCGAAAATGAGGTCATGATCCATGAGATCCTTCCCGTCGGCCCGCTGCAATGTAACTGCTCTGTGATTGGCGATGAAACTACGCACGAAGCCATGGTCATCGATCCGGGCGACGACGTGGACGATGTTCTTGCCATCGTCCGGCAACACAAGCTGCAGGTGAAGCAGATCGTCATTACCCACGCGCACATCGACCACGTGGGCGGAGCCATGAAACTGCGGGCTATAACAGGCGCGCCCATTCTACTGAATCAGAATGATTACGCACTGCTCAAAATGCTGGATGTGCAGGCTTCGTGGCTGGGCATGGCTGCGCCGGGTGAAGTTGCTATTGAGGCGAGTATCGGGGATGGAGAGTCATTGCGGACGGGCAGCTTGACGGCGAACGTGCTGCACACTCCCGGCCACACGGAGGGCAGCGTGTGCCTGTATTTTCCGGCGGAAAAGTTACTGATCGCCGGCGACACGCTATTTGCCCGCAGCATTGGACGGACCGATTTGCCGGGAGGATCGTTTGAGAAAATTATGCGCTCGCTGCATGATCGCGTGCTGACGCTGCCTGACGACACGCTCGTGATTCCGGGACACGGGCGGCGAACCACGATTGGAGAGGAACGAGAGGAGAATCCTTTTCTGGTAGGTTGATCCCTGGAAATCGAAACGCCGAGCACTAGGGGAGAATGCCAGAGCGGTGGTCTTCGGGAGTAGAGGTCCTTCGACTACGCAGAACGACTCGCTTCGCGAATCGTTCTGCTTCGCTCAGGATGACAAAATCTGCAATTTATTTTTGTGTTGGAGCCTGATTTTGCGGAACCGTCGGCGGTGCGGATGGAGCGGGCTGCGATTTTGTCTGCGACGGTTTCAGACCTGAGAGCGCGGACGTGGGGCCGACTTTCCGCGCGGCAAAAATCGACAGCGTGATGGACGTCAGCATGAAGATAACCGCGGACCAGGTGGTCGCCCGCGAAAGCACCGAGGCCGCACCGCGCGGACCAAACGCCGTCTGGCTGCCCTGACCGCCGAAAGCCGCAGCCAGGTCGCCGCTCTTTCCGCTCTGCAGTAACACCACTGCAATCAGGAAAAAACAAACGATTACGTGAACAATTGTGATCAAAATGGTCATTATAAAAAACTCCGTGCGGGCCGCGGCCCGAGTCAAATTTCCGATCCCGTTAGTAATACGCGCAAGACGCAGGAATCAGTGCAATGGTGCGGAAGGGGGGATTTGAACCCCCACGCCTTTCGGCGCCACCCCCTCAAGATGGTGTGTCTGCCAGTTCCACCACTTCCGCTTTACAATCAATCGTTTCCAGACCGTTTGAGGGCAACCGTAGTCTGCTGCACAGGCGGGCACACTTCATTCGGGCGCCGGTGCTTCCTAAGTCTTTATACACGGTCAAAGGCGGGGGTTCAAGTTCGCGGCGGCACGGGACACATGGCTCGCGGACCACATTTGCGTGCCGCTCGCGATGCATTTATCGTGAGATGCGCTCATCGACTCGCTCCTCTATGAATGCTCGCATCTTTTTCTGGTCGCTTACCTCCGCGCTCGCTGGATTCCTTTTTGGCTTTGATACTGTCGTCATTTCGGGCGCGGAGAAGACGATTCAGGCACTTTGGGGGCTGAGTCCCGAACTCCACGGAATTGCCATGGCTTCGGCTCTGTATGGAACGGTCGTGGGCGCACTTGTGGGGGGCTGGCCCGCGGACCGGTTTGGGCGCAAAGCCACGCTGCTGTGGATTGGCGTGCTGTACTTTGTTGGCGCAGTCGGTTCAGGATTGGCGCCGAATGTTTCTACTTTCATCGCGGCGCGTTTCGTTGGCGGTCTGGGAATTGGCATCTCGACGGTGGCGGCTCCGCTGTATATTTCGGAAATCGCGCCGGCTAAGCATCGTGGGCAACTGGCGGGCATGTTTCAGTTCAATATTGTTTTTGGCATTCTGATCGCTTTTGTGTCGAACGCTTTGCTGGCGGGGATCGGCGAGAACGCGTGGCGCTGGATGCTGGGGGTGGCTGCGTTTCCTTCGCTGCTCTACGCGCTGCTTTGCTTGGGACTTCCCGAAAGCCCACGCTGGCTTCTGGGCCGGAAGGGCGATCGCGCGGGCGGGTTGAAAGTTCTGCAACTGATTCAACCCGAAGCTTCGCGGCGCGAGATCGAAGGCGAGGCGGACGAGATTGTGGCTGCGTCATCGGAAAAAGCTTCGTCGGCGCATTTCTGGACGAGACGGCTGCGGAGGCCGATTCTGCTGGCGATTCTGATTGCATTTTTCAATCAACTTTCCGGGATCAATGCGATTCTTTATTTTGCCCCGCGCATCTTTGAACTTACCGGACTGGGTGCCAAAGCAGCGCTGCTGCAATCGATCGGCATCGGCGTCACCAATCTGGTTTTTACTTTTGTTGGCCTTTGGCTGATTGACCGGTTGGGGCGGCGCACGCTTCTCTTTATTGGGTCATTCGGATATATTGCTTCGCTCGGACTGGTGGCCTGGGCTTTCTTTACGGCGCATTTTTCTATTGTGCCGGTTTGTATTTTCGCTTTTATTGCGGCGCATGCGATTGGGCAGGGAGCGGTGATCTGGGTTTTTATTTCCGAAATATTTCCCAATCGTCAGCGCGCGGAAGGGCAGGCGCTGGGCAGCTTCACGCACTGGGTGTTCGCGGCTTTGCTTACAACTTTTTTCCCGAAGATGGTTACGGTTTTCCCGCCCGGCTACGTGTTCTCGTTTTTTGCGGGCATGATGGTGCTGCAACTGATTTGGGTGAAGACGATGGTGCCGGAAACGAAGGGCGTGCCGCTGGAGCAGATTCAGAAACGGCTGGGGATTGAATAAAGGAATTAGTGGTGACCCAGCGTCAGCAGCGCCTTCCGAAGCGGCTCATGCCGCTGCGTGAGATGCAGCCAGAGCATTTCGTTTGGCTTGGATTTAGCTCGGATGACTCGGACGAGAGCTTCTTTTTCTTCTCGAGTCCACGCACGCAAGTTCGTAACATCCGCCAGGACGAGCGCGAGATTCTCGAAGGCTGTCTTTGGCAGCGGCTTCCATAAAGATGTGGTAACGCCTAGGATTCGCTCCAGGGTGCGGTTTGAATGCTTGCGCATCTGGACGGCATCTCCGCCGAAATCTTGCGCCATGCGGCGGTTGACTCGCAGGCCGATGTTGCGGGTTGAAAAATTGTCCCACCCTCCCACTTCGCTTCCGGGAAGTTCGTAGAACACGTGGCCTGCCGCCAGACGCTTCAGCGTGCGTGCGGGGGTGCGGTATTTGGTGTCGGCGGCGATTTTTTGCTCTTCGTGCTCGGCCAGTTTTTGCAGTTCGGGGCGTCCTGGACGGAAGCCTAATTTGCGGTAAAACCAGAACGCGCCGGATTCGATTGCCTCTTCGTTTTCGTGGCCCAGTTGATAGGGATAGACGGAAACGCACGTTGTCCCCATGAGGTGACACAGGCAGCGCAACACTTGCGCGTAGACCCATCCCGCTTCGCCTCCTCGAAATGTGTAGAAGGTGTTGAAGCCTACTTCCATCCACTCGCAGAGGCCGATGGCTTCGATGTAATTGATGGGAACTCCATTTTTCAGCGTCAGTCCGGCGACGTAGGCGCGCAGGGGCAAGCGGCGGGCGGGCGGCAGATTCCAGAGATGGATGGTCACGCCGCGGCCTACATCGGCTCTAATGACCGAGCGCGGGTCGCCTAGCGTGGTGCCGTAAAGTTCGCGGTAGCGTACCAGCATGACCTCCCGGACTAGGGTCATGACGTCATGGCCTTGCTTGCGCGAGAGCTTCGTCAGTTGCGGTGGGCGCTTGGCCAACTCGTCGGCTAACGAGACCTGGCTTCGGCTGATTAACGGCGTGTGTTCAAGATCGTTGTGGTAAAAAATTTTACGGCCCGGCTTCCAGTTTCGTGTGCGCGTGATGGGGGAGTTCTCGAGCTTCCAACGCAAGGGGATGCGGAGAGATTCGTAGAGCTCGGATTTTTCGGTCGGCTGTAGCGGCAGATTCGCGATGCGCTGTACCAACCATGCCGGAATACGCGAGGAAGGATCGGAGCCTTTCTTGGCTGCGGCGGCTTCAAGCCAGCGACGCCACGGCGTGTCGGCCTCGACATAGGTGTCGTCTTCTAGCAAAGGCATGAAGCGCGGGCCGGTGGTGCCTAGTTCGCGTCCGGGGTCGTAGCTTTGCCAGGCGATATCTACTTTGCCGGGGAAGCGATTCGTGCCGATTAGCCAATTCGCAACATCGAAGCTGAGCGTGTCTTCCATCTCGGTGCCGGCAATGCCGGAGACTTCGAAGGTGTCGAAGTCGTCCATGTCGGCGCCGGCTTGGCGTAACGCTTCCACTTTTTTGTGGAAACCATTCAGGATGCGCTCGGTGGCGCGAACCACGGCTGGTGCTTGCGGGAAGGCGCGCAGGAATAGCAGCGTCTCGTGGAAGCGGATTAACGACGCTGGATGGGAAAAGCGTATGGTGTCGAGGCGATTCAATACTTTCACGACGTCAGCAGCTTCGCTACGTCCGAAGCGATAGCGGCAGGCTTCGAGTTGGGCAAGTTGGCGATCGAGAGCGTTCGCGGCCATGGGGATTCCCGACAAGGGTACATCAATGCGCTTGCTCTGCTCTATGCGATGAGCGAGTTGCTGCCACAACGCAGTAATCAGCGGAGCAGTTTCATCCCCGTAGCAGCCGCATTGTGATCGAAGGTGGCGGTGTACTGGCATTCCGCGGCGTGGCCGCAGCGCTCAATCAGGCAATCGGCAAAGTCGGCGCGACTGGCGCCGAACTTTCGCAACGCTTGCGCAACGATTTCGGCTCTCTCAACAACCAGTTCCTGACTGCGCAATAGGGTGTGGAGCACGTGCTCAATTTCGTTCTTCTTGAAACGGTAAGAGAACTCCAAGACCCAAACCAGTTCCGCGATGACGATCAGGGAAAGAAATCCGGGCGAATCCTGGGAGAGTGAGTCGATGACGTTCACCGCCGCGGCGGTTTGAGCCGCATCGTCGTGCGTAAGATAGCGAACGACAATATTGGTGTCGAGCCCGATCATCGGATGCGCGATCCCCACGCCATCGATCCCAACTGCATCATCGAGAGCCGGAAGCGCGCCGTGCGATGGCGGCATTCATCTCTTCGATCGATACGGGCTTGCTTCGCCTGCCTTGAAAAATTCCTTTCAGTTCCCGGACTGAACGGGTGGCGGCGATGATGGCGAATTGACCCTTTCCCTGCTCTACGAATTCGACGCGATCGCCCGCCTCCAGCCCGAGAGCGGCGCGCACGCGAGAGGGAATGGTGATTTGTCCTTTCGACGTGAGGGTTGCGACTGCCATTGAGATTCCGTATCCCTTACATGGTAGTAAGGAATAGAAGACAATGTCAAGGAAAACGATGTCAAGGAAAACCGCTGTCCCGCGCATGAGGAGGTCGGGTTCTTTGTCAACGTCCCCTCAACTCCGGTGGTGGTGCAGTTTGAAAATTGCCGTCCCTCAGCGGCTAAAGCCGCAGTCAAAACAATACACTTACCGCAGCGCTGAAGCGCTGCGCCACCCAAAAACACGCGCAAGATCGACTTTTTCCGCAGGCTGCGAAGCCGTGCCCTTTCAAAGCCGCTTCAAACTGCACCACTACCTCAACTCCCACGCCAAATCCGCAATAACCCGACAAAGGCGGATGCCTGTCCCGTGCTATAATCTTGATTCGCCTGAATGATTTACGTCGAGGCTGATCCTGTGATTTCCTCCGCGGGCGGATCCAAAAAAGGTTCGCAGTTTTTGCCAATTCCAACAAACTGCAGATCCCTCGCTTCGCTCGGGATGACAAGTTCGTGGAGTTTTTAGCGAGCTCCTAAGTTCGGAAGAGATGAGGTAGAGCTATGTCCGGCCATTCCAAGTGGGCAACAATCAAGCATAAGAAGGGCGCGCTCGATGCTAAGCGCGGCAAGATTTTCACCCGTCTCATTAAGGAAATCGCGATGGCGGCGAAGTCGGGGGGCGATCCTGACATGAACCCGCGGCTGCGGACGGCGATTCTGGCGGCGAAGGCGGAGAACATGCCTGCCGATAACATTAAGCGGGCTATCCAGCGCGGGACGGGCGAACTGCCGGGCTTGACTTACGAGGAATTTGTACTGGAGGGATATGGTCCGGGCGGCGTGGCTTTGCTGGTGGAAATTTCGACCGACAACCGCAATCGCACGGTGAGCGAGATTCGTCACGTCTTCGGCAAAAACAACGGCAACATGGCTGCAGCGGGCGCGGTCGCGTATATGTTCCACAAGAAGGGCGACATCATAATCCCCAAGTCAGCGGCCAAGGTGGACGATTTGATGAACATCATCATCGAAGCGGGCGGCGAGGATGAACCGATTGACGATGGCGAGAATTGGGAAATCCTGATTGCGCCTTCCGCCTACGAAGGCATGCTCGAAGCCGTGAAGAAGGCCGGCATTACACCCGTTTCTTCAAGCGTGGCTATGGTTCCGGACACCTACATCAAGCTGGAAGGACAGCAGGCGGCGCAGATGATCCGGCTGATGGAAGCGCTCGAAGATAGCGACGACGTGCAGAACGTGCATGCCAACTTCGACATCGACCAGAAAGTTCTAGAAGAAGTTGCCGGCTGAGTTGGAACGATCGGGTCAGCGGGTGATCGGGCCATCGGGTCATCTGAGTTGCGAGACCTTTCTGTCTTTGATTTCGTTTTTTGAATTTCGATGACCCGATGACCAGATCGTCCGATCGATGTTCGGCAACTCTGTCGAACTTTTCAACAGGGCGGTGGAAAAGTTTGTGGAAAATCGGGACCTTACTCTTGTAACCTTCTGTTAACGAATCGCTTCAACATTCTGCACTGCATCGGGTGCTTGCTGTATTGACTCTCGGCTATGAATCGCTGCCGGTGAAGACTCGTCTCGACAAATTGCTGGTAGAGCGGGGCTTGACGCCTTCGCGCGAGCGCGCGCAGGCGCTCATTCTGGCGGGAAAAGTTCTGGTCAACGAGCAGAAGGTCGAGAAGGCGGGCGCGTCGATTGAGGCCGATGCGAATGTGCGCTTGCTGGGCGCGGATCTCCGCTATGTCAGCCGGGGCGGGCTGAAGTTGGAGAAGGCGCTGGAACACTGGCGCATCGATCTTCGGGACAAAGTTTGTTTGGACGTCGGCGCTTCCACGGGAGGCTTCAGCGACTGCATGCTGCAGCACGGCGCGGCGCGAGTGATCGCCGTGGACACCGGATATGGGCAGATGGACTTCGGGCTGCGGAACGATCCGCGTATTCGGCTGCTGGAGAAAACCAACGCCCGCTACCTTGAACCCTCCGACATCGGCGAGGCGATTGATTTTATCGCGATGGATGTCTCTTTCATTTCCGCGACCCTGGTGCTGCCGGCCGTGGTTCGCGCTGCTTTACTTTATCGCGACGCGAGTCGCGAAGTTCATTCGCAGATTGTGGTGCTGGTGAAGCCGCAGTTCGAAGTGGGCAGGGAAGTGGTGGGGAAAGGCGGAATCGTGCGCGACGAAGCGGCGCAACTCGCGGCCGTTTCCAAGGTCGAGGCGGCGCTGGTGGAACTGGGAGGCGCGGGCGCGGAATGGGTCGAATCCCCCATCCTTGGCGGCGAAGGCAATCGCGAGTTTCTGCTTCATGTTGAGTTTTCGACGCCGGTTGCGGGGTGATTCTGTACAATCGGAAGTCCGATGCCAGAACCATCGCCCAAACGCGAGCTCCGTAGCAAGTTCAAAGGCAAGATCGAAGAGATGCCGAAGTCCGCCCGGAAGTCCAATCAGAAAAGCGTGGCCATTATTTCGAAGCCGGGGCGTCCGGAGTTGTGCGACGTACTGCCGGTACTGGAAAAATGGCTGCAGGAGCGCAGCTACACGGTGGTGGTGGACGAGGAAAGCGCAGTTTATTTTTCAGCGTCCGATGTAATGGCGCGCAGTGAATTGGCAGGGCGCGCGCCGGAGTTGGCGCTGGTGTTCGGCGGCGACGGGACTTTGCTGTCAGCGGTGCGCGCGGTTGCGGAGGCGGGCACGCTGATCCTCGGCATCAATTTGGGCACGCTCGGATTCATGACCGAGTTGGCTATCGCCGATCTGTATCCGGCGCTGGAAGCGATCGAGAAAGAAAGTTACATCGTGGACAGCCGGTCCATGCTGCGAGGCACGCTTATCCGCGACCAGAAGAATGCCGCCATGCACGTTGCTTTGAACGAAGTGGTGGTCAGCAAGAGCACGATTGCTCGCTTGAATCACTTCGAGCTTTTTGTGGATGCGGAGTTCGTCTCGAGCTACCGCGCCGATGCGCTGATCATCGCCACGCCGACGGGTTCAACCGCGTATTCCCTGGGCGCGGGAGGTCCGATTCTTAACCCGGATGTGGATGCCTTTCTGATTACACCGGTTTCGCCCCATGGGTTGACGCACCGTCCGGTGGTGGTGCGCGATACGGTCGAGATCGAGATTCGCGTTCAGACGGGGAAGGAGGAAGCCTATCTGAGTTTCGATGGGCAGGTCGGCTGCCCGGCGCGAGTGGGCGATGTTATACGCTGCGTTAAGGCGGAACATCGGGCGCGGCTGTTGCGTTTCCAAAGAACATTCTTCGAGGTGCTGGGCACCAAGCTCAAGTGGGGCGAGCGATAGAGTAAGGTGTCCGGTCTCAGGCTGCGGGGCCGTTTTGAACGAAATTCATCCGGGCCTTGCCGAGCACACACTCGACACAGGCGAAGTTCGATTGAACTATGCGGAGAGCCCCGCCCAGGGACCGCCGCTCGTGCTGCTGCACGGACTGGGGCGGCGCTGGCAGGTATTTCTGCCGATTATTCCGTCTCTGAGCATGCGCTGGCATATTTTCGCGGTCGATTTGCGTGGTCATGGCAAATCGTCGCGCGTGGCTCGGGGATACCATGGCCCGCAATATTCCGAAGACATCGCATGCTTTCTTCGCGAGCGCGTTTCCGCTCCGGCCGTGCTCTTTGGACATTCGCTCGGCGGAATGGTGGCTATGTGGGTGGCTTCGCACCATCCGGAATTGGTGCGGGCGCTGGTTCTTGGCGACAACATAATCGCGCCGCGACAACTTCGCAATCCGATGTACACGGCGCTGTTCACGGGATTGCGCGACCTGGCGCGACGCGGGGGCTCGATCGAGCACATTGCGGGGGGCATTGGCAACATCGTGTTGCCGGCTCCGAGCGGACGGCTGGTTGCGATCCGCGAGTTTCCGGGGAACGACGAAGCTTACCTGCTGGCTTGGGCGCGTTGCGTGCAGCAGGCTGATCCGGATACCTATGATATGACGCTTGACGGATCGTCGATCGCGGGCTGGGACGGCGAGACGGTGCTACGCGGGATTGCTTGTCCAACGCTGCTTTTGCAAGGCGCTCCGGAGTTGGGCGGATTGATGTCCGACGCGGATGTTGCGTTGGCTACGCGATTGTTGCCGCATCACGCGCATGTCAAGTTTCAGAACCTGGGACACGCGCTGTTTATTCAGCAACCGGAGCCGGTGCTGCGGGCGGTGACTAACTTTTTGGAGTCGCTGGGGTAGTCTCAGTGATCTGAGTATCCACACTTCCACAGATAAAAGCATTTCGCCGAGCGAACCTTCGTCAGCGTAGACGCCGGATCACATAGGCAAATTGGCGCGGAAACAATGGTAACGTGTCCTTGCCTCTGCGTTACTTCGGGCGGACGGTCGATCGCGTTGCAACAATCGCCATCGTCTTTGAACTCGAAGGTATACGTCAGTAGATAAGTAGTTAGTGGTTCCTCACAGCTGCGGCACTCAAACGTCGATTGTTTAGCGCTCTCCAAGGCAGCCGGCGCGAGCATCGGATGGCCGCTCCACAACTGTGCCGATGCGCGAGTTCCGTCCGCGCGGATGCTCACCTGTACCCTTACTTCCCCTGAGATATGAGCCTGCCGCGCCAGCATGGGATAGACTGGTGGAGACAGCTTAGTGAGAATGACTTCAGGCTGCGGTGTTTGAACCAAGGTCGATGCTTGGGCGAAGACCTTTCGAGGAGATACGAAATGCAGCCCGGCAATAACTGCAAGTATGAGCACTGGACCCGAGTGAAATCGCCTCATGCTCAACAGTCTAAACCTATCTCTCCATGTGGAGAATGTCAGTGATTTCTTCGCGGCGGCGTATCACCTTCGCCTTCG
>JBEKED010000034.1:0-17929 GCA_050014035.1 Terriglobales bacterium | reverse complement strand
TCTACCCTTCCCCATAACCTCACCTTGCGAACAAAAATGCCTGCGCACGTGTCCACCTAGAATTTCACCGCTACTGGTTCGCGGTCGGCGGCCGCAGCTTCGAAAAACTGCTTTTGCTGGAAGCCGAACATGCCGGCCAGAATGTTGGTCGGGAACGATTGAATCTTGGTATTCAGGTCGCGCACCACGGCGTTGTAGTAGCGGCGCGCGTTTTGAATGGAGTCCTCGATTTCGCTTAGCGAATTCTGCAACTGCGTGAATTCCTGCGAGGCCTGCAGTTGCGGATAATTTTCGGCCACCGCAAACAAGCTCTTGAGCGCGCCGGTGAGCTGATTCTCGGCGGCAGCTTTGTCGACCGGGCCGGTGGCTTGCATGGCCATGGAGCGGAATTTGGCAATGTCTTCGAACGTGCCTTTTTCGTGGGCCGCGTAACCTTTTACGGTTTCGACTAGATTGGGAATCAGGTCGTGGCGGCGTTTGAGTTGAACGTCGATGTCAGACCACGCCGAATCGGAACGCACGCGCAGCTGCACCAGGCTGTTGTACATCACGACCAGGAAGACGCCGAACAAAACGATGACTGCAAGGAGCGCTAAGCCCATGTGTGTTCTCCTGGATGCGGATTTAAGGGGACGGTAACACAGCCAGAGACGGCGAGCAATGCAGGGTTTGATTCATAGCCACTGTCCGAGATTTTTCAACCCGAAGAGCACAAGAAGGGATTACTGCCTGGGCGCGTAATATCCGCGGCGGGCGCGGACTTGCAGGTCTTTCTTCACGGCCGTGATCTCGATGGAGCGGTAGCGCCCGTCAGCATCGAAATCGGAAGGTTTGTAGGAGACGTCATACTGGCTGCGCAGTTCCTCTTCGATGGCGGCGAAAGAGCGCGTAACGTCTTTCATCTTGTACGGGAAGAAGGCGCGGCCGCCAGTGGCGGAGGCGAGGTCTTCGAGAACCTTGTCGCCGCGCAGGATCAGCCCGCTGTCGTCGGTGGAGATGGCGTAAACGAGTACCTCAGCCCGTTGCGCCATTTCAATCGCCTGAGCCCGTGTATGTTCGCTCTGGTTGTCTTCGCCGTCGCTAAGGACGATGACCGCCTTGCGAATGGGATGATCGGAACGCTCGCGCTCCAACTTTTCCTTGCAGGCTTTGTAGACGGCATCGTAGAGCGCGGTGCCGCCGCCGTTCGTCAGGCGTTGCACTCCGGCGGCCAGCAACGGCACCTGGTCGGTGAAATCCTGGGTCAGGTGACTCTCTTTGTTGAACCCGACCACGAAGGCGCGATCAAAGCCGGGACGGATGATGTGCTGGAGAAATCCGATGGCGGCTTCCTTTTCAAACCCAAAGCGGCCCTCCACCGAGCCGCTCACGTCCATGAGCAGGCCGAGTTCGATGGGTAGATCGGTTTCGCGGCGGAAATTGAGGATCGACTGTACCGGCTTGTGGTCGTCAAAAATCGAGAAATCGTTCTGGTTCAAATTGCGGACGAATTTTCCGTGGCGATCGGTGGCGATGAAAAGCACGTCGACTTCATCGACACGTTTTTTGATGGTGAGGACGGTCTGGTCCGCTTCGTCGCTGGGAGCGTCAGCCGAGGGAAGAGCGAGGCCGCTCGAATCAGCCGTCGCAGTGGCGACCACGTAAGAACTGGTTTGGGCGCACACCGGGACGGAGAGAGCTGGAACCGCGATCAGCGCGAACGCGCACAGTGCGAATCCGCTTGTCGCTAATCGGAATTGGCCGCCCTTCGTCATTCGTGCGGACTCTATTTTTACCCCCGCTTCGGCAGCCTTTCATCAACGGGCCGTAAAAATCGGAACCTCCAAATTCTTCGATGCACGTCGGGGGCCGAACACTTGAAAAGTGCAACCCAAATGACTCTAGGCTCTTCTTGCCTATGTGTCCAAGTTACAAAAGGAGTACGCACACCGTGCGTCCTTTAACCACAAGTCGATCAACAGCTTGGAGAGCTTTGCTGAATGGGGACAACGAAATCGGGCGCGCTGCAGCCGGTTCGACTCCGGGGCTCGCGGTTTTCTTTGGGTTTTCGCGCGCGGTTATTCGCAGGAGTTTTTTCATGGTTGGGTGCGCTTCGTGCAAAAAATTCTGCAGGCCGTGTTTGCGTCGAGAATTGTATTTTGCGTGGGATAATGACAATCGCTGGAAGCGGCATCCGGCCCGGAGATCACGCTATGTATTTTGAACAGTTCTACCTGACTTGTCTGGCCCATGCTTCGTACATGATCGGATCGGAGCATGAAGCCGCGGTCGTCGATCCGCAACGCGATGTCGAAATTTATCTGAAGGCCGCCGAGGAACAGAATCTTAAGATCCGCCACATATTCGAAACTCATCTGCACGCCGACTTCGTTTCCGGACACAAGGAACTGGCGGCGCGCACGGGCGCCACGATTTATATCGGAGCACAAGCCCGGGCCGAATTCCCCCATGTGCCACTGACCGACGGCTTTGAAGTGAAGATGGAAACGGTGCGAATTCGCGCGCTGGAAACGCCCGGGCATACGCCCGAGAGTGTCTGCCTGGTGGTTACCGATGACACGAAATCATCGCAGCCCTACGCAGTTCTGACCGGCGATACGCTGTTCATTGGCGATGTTGGACGCCCGGATCTTTCCCGCACGCACACTCCGCAGCAGCTTGCGGGGTCGCTCTTCGACAGCCTTCACCAGAAATTGCTGACCCTGCCGGATGCGGTCATGGTGTATCCCGCGCACGGGGCGGGATCGCTTTGTGGGCGCGCCATGCGATCGGAGCGCTCGTCTACGATCGGGACCGAGCGCCTTACCAACTACGCGCTGCGGATTGCAACTCGGGAAGAATTCATCGCGCAGTTGACTGCCAATCTTCCGGCTCGTCCCGAGTATTTTCTTGAGGATGCCGAGATCAATCGTTCAGGTGCGCCGGCGTTAACCGAATTGCCGCCGCTGACGGCGCTTTCCCCGACTGAGGTGCAGGCGCTGCAGCAGCAGAATGCCAACTTACTGGACGTTCGTCCGGGCGACGAGTTCGCCGCCGGACACGTGCCCGGCTCGATCTCCATAGCGCTCTCGGGACAATTTGCTTCGTGGGCGGGCGGGATTCTGGGGATTCACTCCCGGCCAATTCTGATCGGCGCGACTGACGCCCAGATTGAAGAGGCTCGTCTACGTTTGGCTCGTGTGGGCATCGAGGATTTGCGTGGGTATCTGAGCGGCGGTGTGGCGAACTGGCAAAAGGCGGGGCTTCCGCTGGCCAAGACGGCCCAGATTTCTCCGCAGGAATTGAACCAGAAATTGCGCGACGGAAGCTGGCACGCAATCGATGTCCTGGATGTGCGCCGCGAAGCCGAATGGCTGGCCGGGCACATTCCGCAAGTGCAATGCCGGGCGCTCGATACCTTTCCGCACGGACTGCCGCCAATCGATCGGGAACGCCCGGTGACGGTGCACTGCAAGAGCGGCTATCGCAGCATGATTGCGTGCAGCTTGCTGCAGCGCGCCGGCTATCGCAACGTGGTCAACGTGGCGGGAGGCTTCGATGCCTGGCATGGGGCGGGGCTTCCGGAAGTCGCCGAACAACTGGCCAAGGCTTGATCTGTCTAATCACGGACGATGTGGTAGCGCGGCTTTGCCCCCGCTTGGACGCGGCGGAGCTCCGTCACTACACGTTAGTCCAGGGCGGCCGCGTGCGCTCGGGCGAGAAGGACTTCGCGGCGCACGGGAACCTGCGGCAGTGCTGACATCAGGCGGCGCGTGTAAGGGTGAACCGGCGCCGTGAAGATCTGTTCGGTCGTGCCGCACTCCACGATCTGACCTTCATGCAGGATGGCGATGCGCTGGCAGATCCCGGCTACCGAGGGTAGATCGTGCGAGATGTAGAGAATCGACATGCCGATCTCTCGATTCAGCCGCGCAAACAGTTCCAGAATCTCGGATTGCGTGATTACGTCGAGCGCGCTAGTGGCTTCATCGGCGATCAGGAGCGCGGGACGGTGCAATATGGCCATCGCAATCAGCACGCGCTGCGCCTGGCCAACGCTGAGTTGCGCGGCGCGCTTGTTTAAAAAATCTTTGTTGTTGTCGTCCTCGCCGCTGGGCAAGCTCACGCTCTTTAGAGCCGACTCGATCGCTTGATCGCAGTCTGCGGTCGCCTCGCTGTGCGCGCGCCACGCTTCCCGAAGTTGGGTGCGGATTTGCAGCGCGGGATTCAGCGAAGCCAGGGGACTTTGAAGCACCAGACTCAGGGAGCGCCCGCGGAGGCTGCGCCATTCGCGCTCGCGCATCGCCAGCAGATCGACGCCCTGAAACATGATGCTGCCTTCGACGATGGCGCGCTGCCGCCCGAGTAGTCCGAGGATGGCGAGCGCCAGCGTGCTTTTCCCCGAGCCGCTTTGACCCACTAATCCGAGCACTTCGCCACGCGCGATTTCCAGCGACACTTCCCGGAGCACCGGAGCCTTGCCGGGATAACGAACGGTTACGCGCATGGAGAGCAGCTTTTCGGAAGCTTTCGGCACTGTCGATGTCATCAATACCAACTCAGTTATCGGCTTGCCCGCGTGGTTGCGTTTAGGGTTAGGCGCTCGGCGTTCCAGAACGTTTGCGGGGAAAGGATTCCGGGATTCGCGCCTTCCACCGCAGTCGACACCGCAGACAGCGCGTTCTGATTAACCAGATAAATAAACGGCGTCTGCTCGGCTACGATTTCCTGCACGCGGTCGAAACTTTCTTTGCGCTTCTTGGGGTCGGCAGTCGAGGCTTGCGCTCGCATCAAGCGGTCAATCTCGGCTTCCCACGCGGTTTCCGGAGACTTCTGCTGCGGATTCCACGCGTGATCTTCGGCCGAACTCAGCCAGATATTCATCTGGCCGTTGGGATCGAGATCGACATTGCGGAAGCCCAGCATGGCGGCTTCGTAATTAAATTTCTGCGAGATACGCTCGATAAGCGAAGGGAAATCGAGCGTGACCACATTGACCTTGATGCCCAACTTCCCGAGATCCTCCTGCACCATCACCGCCATGCGTTCCCGCGCTTTGCTGCTGGCGTTGGTCACGATGGAGAACTCGACCGCGTTGCCCGCCTTGTCGATTAACGCTCCGTTCTGCAGGTGGAAACCATCGGCTTGCAATCGTTGCAGCGCGGCGTCAGGACGATAAGGCTCGGCTTTAACCTTGCTGTTGAACCAGAACTTGTTGGCGGGCGAAACCGGACCGATGGCGGGCTGGGCGTGGCCGTTGAAGACCACCCGGCTGAGATCGTCGCGGTTGATGGCCTGAGAAATCGCGCGCCGGAAATTGGCGGAGCGGAACCAGGCGCGCTTGTATTCGGGAATGGGAGCGCTCGCCACCTGGTTGAACCACATGAAATCGGAATCGAGCGAGGGCCCGGCATCGTGCGCTAGCCCCGGCGAACTGGCTGCCAGGCGGTCGAAGTAGTCGCTGTCGAGAACGTTGATCAGGTCGAGTTCTCCGCGCTTGAAGCGCAGCATCTCCACATCGCGATTCGGCTGAATGTCGAGCCGGATGGCATCGAGATAAGGCAAGCGCCGTCCCTGGGAATCTTTTTTCCAGTAGTTGGGGTTGCGCCGTAGGAGCACACTCGATCCCGCCTTATATTCGGCGACCACAAAAGGACCGAGCACGGCCGCTTCTTTCTTGGGAGAATGCGCGGACATAATCGCGACTTGATCGAAAAGGCGGTCGAGTCCGGCAATGGGCGCGGCAAAGGAAATGAAGACCTGGTCGGGAGCGATGATGTTGGTCATGACAGCGCCCTGGCCAGAGCGAAACGCGTCTCCGGTGGAAGAGTGCAGCGCCGGATCCATCAGGCGCTGCATGGTGAAGGCAACATCCTCCGAGGAAAATGGGCTGCCATCGGAAAACGTGATGCCGTGCCGGAGCTTGAAAGTGATTTGCCTGCCGTCTTTCGAAACCTTCCACGACTCCGCCAGTTCGGGCTCCAGTTCCTGGGTGTGACGATTGACCCGCGCCAACACGCCGCCGGTCAAGTAACGGATCGACAGGGAAGCGTCGTCATCGACCAGAAGCGGATCGAAAGTCTTGGGCTCGGACCGCAGGCAGAAGCGCAGTTCGCCGCCACTTTGGGAGAAAGCGAAACTGGACAGAAGCGCGCAACCGAGAACCACGCAAGAAAGAAGAACTCGTAAAGATGCGCCGCGGCCGGTCGTATTCGTGTTCGTATTCATGCGGTCACTTCCTCATTCGACAAAAGCAGTTGGAACGACGTCATCACCACGATCAGCAGCAGCAGAGGTGCCAGGCGCCACGGTTCTTCGCGAAACGAAATCAAGCCTTCCAGTTCCCGCAGGAGACTTCCCCAGGAAGGCAGGGGTTCGGCAACGCCGAGGCCGAGGATGCCGAGATTCGCTTCGCTCAAAATGAAAACCGGGATCGAAATCCAGAATTGCGCGTAGAGAACCGGTTTGAGATTAGGCAGCACGTGAACCAGAAAAAGCCGTGGACCGTGCAGGCCCGAAGCTCGCGCCTGTAAAACAAAATCAGAATTGCGTAACGCATCGGCACTGGTCGAAAGCACGCGGGCGGAAGCGGCCCAGCCGAGCAGTCCGAGGATGAAAAACGTAATCAGAACCGAGGTTAGCGGTGAAACGTTCAAGGGCAGAAGCGCACGAACCGTGATCAGCAGAAAAAGCCACGGCAGGGAAAGAAACAGGTCGGTGAATCCTCGGGCCAGACGCAGCCAATTTCCGCCGAGGTATCCCGCGAGGCCGCCAACCAGCGCGGCCAAGACGGTCGAAACCAGAGCCGCGGCGGGAGCCAGCAGAAGCGAGATGCGGGTGCCGTAAAGCATGCGCGAAAAACGATCGCGGCCAACTTCATCGGTTCCCAGCCAATGCTGATGCGAAGGCGGCGCACTCGGAGCTTCGCGAAATTGTTTGGCGTATCCGGCGGGCGCCAGCCAATTTGCGGCGAGCGACACGGCGCACACGGCGAGCACGACGACACACGCCAGCTTGCGGGCTGCATTCATGCGGTGTTCAGGCCTCTCGAGCGCTCAACATGTAGATCATTACATCGGCCCCAGAGTTAGCCAGCAAGGTTACTAGCGTAACCAGCACGGTGAGGTTGACTAGCAAGGGAAGGTCACGGGAGAGAGCGGCTTGCCATGCGAGTTGTCCAATGCCAGGGAGTCCGCACAAGGCTTCGACGGGAATGCATGCGCCCAGCGCGACGCTCACAGTGATTCCGGCGAGCGCGATCATCTGCGGACCGGTGATGGGGACTACGTGACAGGCCAGGATGCGGAGTTCGCCGAGTCCGCGGGCGCGAGCGGCGGTGATATGCGGCAGGGCGTAGGCCTTGGCGAGCAGGTTGCGCGAATAGCGGTAGATTTTAGGGAACACGATGAGGGCGATGGCGAGATATCCGGGCGCGTTGAGGATCACCGAGAGCAATGCCAGCACCGCCGCTGGAATGCAAAGGAAGGCGCCGCTCACGGTGATGCCCAGAATCTCATACGCCGGAAACCGCCAGAGACAGGCGGTGAAGGCTAGAGCCGAGGCCAGCAGCCACGCCAGCAAAAGTCCAATACCAGCCACGCGCACCGTGACGGGCCAGCGCTCGCGCAGAAGAGTTTCCACCGGTTGGCCGAGGGCGTGACTTGTGCCAAGATCGCCGTGCATGGCCCCGCGCAGGTAGCTGACGTAAAAGCTGAGGATGTTGTGTTCTCCGGCGCGCGCTTGGCGCAAGGCGCGCACGCTTTCCGCATTCAGGCTGGGGTCGAGTTCATGTTCGTCGGCGTCGAAGCCCGGAGCAAGGCGGACGAGCGTTGCCGAAAGCAGTCCGCCGAGTAAAACGAGCGCGGCGATGGCTCCCAGCTTTCGTGCGAGGCTTTTTGCGATTTTCATAACAGCGTTTTTTGTGACGGTCTTTTCTCTGACCACATGGCAGCGTCCTAGTTCACCGTCGCGCCGCGCGCCCGGTTGCCCGGCAGGCTTGTGTCGCGATTGGGCTCGGAGTGGTGCACCTGTTTCATGGAGTACATGCGGCGGTCGGCTTCGGCAAGCAGCCGTTCCACGTCAAAACCGTCCTGCGGACAGAATGCCGTTCCCACGCTCATGCCAACCAGATCGCGGCCGGCGATTTTTCGGCCCGACTCCACCGCCAGCAGATTGAGCCGACTCGCCTTTTCGCTCGAAGCTTCGGGGCCCAGGCCGGGAGCGACGATAACGAATTCATCCCCGCCCATACGGGCAACATAATCGTAACCCCGGCAGATTTCCTTGAGGTGGCCGGCAAAATCCTTCAGCAGGTTGTCGCCTTCGAGGTGACCATAGAGATCGTTAATCTGCTTGAAGTTGTCGAGGTCGCACACCATCACCGCGAGCGACGTGCCGGTGCGGCGGCAGCGGGCCAATTCCCGCGACAGATGAACGAACAACGAGCGCGCGTTGGGCAGTCCCGTTAAGTAGTCGGTGGTGGCGGAGTCCTCGGCTTGCTGATACTTGAGCGCATTCTCCACAGAGAGCGCGATTTTAGAGCTCACCGCGAGCATAATTCGCAGATGATCCGCGGCGAAGGCGTCGCGGTCGGCACGGTACATGGCGAGCACTCCAACCACACCATTGAGGCCTTCGAGCGGCACGGCAAGCATCGAACGCAGAGTCGTGAATTTCGCCGGATCGCTGACATATCCGGATTCAGCTTCGGGATTGCCATTGATGATCGGCTTGCGCTTTTCGGCGACCCAGCCGCACAGGCCTTCTCCCACGCTGATGTTCAGCGACGAGAGCAGGCGGAAGTTGTCGCCGCTCACCAGTTCAGGCGCCAGCTTTCCATCCTTCAACAGAAACACCGCCATCGAATCGTATGGCACCATTTTGCGCAGACGGATGGAAAGTACGGAAAGAGTTTCGCCCAGACTCAGCGAGTTGCCCAGATCCTGACTGAGTTCGAACATGGTCTGCGCTTCCTGGCGAGCGGAGGCAATCGAAGAGAGAAAATCCGTATCGTTCGGCGCCGCGGCAACGGGCGCCGCCTGCTCGAATCCGCCGGCTGGCTCTATGTTGGCGTCAACGCCTAGGTCCACCGAAGCCGCTGCCTCATCCCCCGCCGTGTGAGCTAACTCGGTATCCGATTGCGACATGGCTTCCAGTTCGCGGTAACGGCGCTTCAGCACTTCCACAACTCTGGGCTCGAACTCCGTCCCTGATAATGACTCGACCTTTTCCATGGCGGCGTCGAGCGACATGGCGTTGCGATACTGGCGATGCGAGGAGAGCGCATCCAGACAATCCACGGCCGCCAGCACCCGAGCGCCCCGCGGAATCTGCTCTCCTTTCAAACCCTCGGGGTAGCCCGTTCCATCCCAGTGTTCGTGATGCGAGCGAACGATGGGCGCGACCGGATAGGGAAACGCCACGCGCTCCAGGATTTCGGCCCCCACCAGCGTGTGGATCTTCATCTTCTCGAATTCTTCCGGCGTCAACCGTCCGGGTTTGTTGATGATATGTTCCGGAATGGCCAGTTTGCCAATATCGTGCAGCAGGGCGGCCGCGCGCAGGGCTTCGATTTCGCTCTCCGGAAAACCCAGTTCTTTCGCGACCTCAACCGTGAATACGCGCACCCGCTGCAGGTGTCTGTGCGAGGTGTGGTCTTTGGCTTCAATGGCGAGCGCCAGGCTCTCGATCGTCCGCAAGTGGAGCGCCGCCACTTCTTCGGCGTGCCGCTTCTCGATTTCGACCTGCCTCTTCTCCGCCGCCAGCTTGGCCAGATAGAGATGATACGAACGGTAGACCCAGTACACCAGCGAGAGAGTAAGAAGCGAAGTCTGCCAGCCTACGTGCTTGCTCAGAAAACCCACCGCAAAAACCAACGCCGCGCCGACCATATAAAAGGGAAAGGACCAGAAGTGGCATTCTCCCCATACCTTGTGCGCCGGCTTGCCCTCGGTTACCGAAATTATGACGGCGACGGGGATGGTGTTCGCCAGAAAAAACACCAGCGCAGTGATGAGCAACAGCGGCAACGTGCCCGCCCCCAGCAAGCGCTGCAAATCGTGATAGGCGAAGTATGACAGGACGATGGCGTTTGCCATCATGCTGAAGACGTTGAATACCACCTTGATCGGAACCGGCTTCTGGTGCGCTCCGAGCAGGCATTGTGCGAGTGTTGCGGTGCAGCCCAGAACCATCGTTTCCGGCAGGTTCAGTTCGATCACGCCCAGCAAAATAAACAGGAAGTTGACCGACATGGTGCCGTCGATGCCGGGGAGTTGAATTTTGAGGCTGGAAGCGATCACCGCGATCAGCAGGTAGCAGAGAAATCGACTGAGGTCGACCGTCTGCCAGTGCCAAAGCGAATTCACCAGCGCCCACATGCCGAGCGCTGCTGTCGCTCCGATAAACAGTCTTGCGCGAATAGACATTAGACCCAAGGCAACCGCTGCTCAAATCGCGTGCAACTGCACATCCACGTGCTGGATTTTCATTCGTTCTAACCTTCTAACACGATTGGTCCATCATCGGCCGCTTCCTCAACCCCGGCGGAAATTATGATTCCGCCCTTATATGCAATGTTAGTCACGATCGAAAGAGCCTGGTACTGACCTAAGTAACTACGCCCACGCAGCACTGTTTCAGACAGCCCCTCGAAACTCAGAAACTAAGAGCGAGAAGTTACTTAGGTGTGACCGCAAGTGCGGAAGCATCCCACGACGCGATCGATGTTGTGGCAGCATCTAAAGGGGCGAGTGTTTGCATCTGCCTGCAAGCGGATAACTGAAGTCAGTGGCGGCCGGCGGTCGCGGAGTCACTGACTTACCCTGCTGCTAAGGTCGCAAAAATGCCGATCTCATCCACATCGAAGACCGTGCCCACGAAGACGGCGCTAACGAAGACGGCATTGCTGCAGGGCGCGCAAAGATCCGCAGCCAAAAGCCAGTCTGGACCGGACTCACTGCCGGCGGGCGAAGCTGCAGAGTCCGCTTCGCATGCCGGCGTTCTCGAGCCGTTGCAGGACGCCACTTTCATCTTTACCACTGACCTGCATGGAATGATCACCGCCTGCAACCAGCCCGCAGGCAGCGACGCTCCAGATCGATGCGCCTTCTTGCCGGCCGACCTGGTCGGACGAAACGTCGCCGATCTTTCCGTCCCCGCTCAGCCCATGGTTTTCCCATCGCAGGCGATCGCGTTGGTCCTCGAAAAAGGTCGATTCCAGGGCGTGCTGCACTGCCGCACCAAAGCCGGTCAGCATCTTGATCTTCAGCTCTGTCTGACCTTGTTGCGCGATGCCAAGGCAGCGCCCGTGGCCATTCTGGGATTCGCCGGCAACGAACTCTCATCGCACGCGGCAACTCAGTCCGCTCCTCTGCCTCTCGCGAGGCGGGAAATCGACGGTACACAATTTCTGATTGCCAGCCCCATCATGCACAAGTTCATGGGTATGGTAGACCGCGTCGCCGGACACACCGAGACCGTCCTCGTAACCGGCGAAACCGGCACCGGCAAGGAGTTAGTGGCGCGCACCATTCACGGCTCTTCCTATCGCCACAAACATGCTTTGGTCGATATCAATTGCGCGGCTTTGCCCGAGCATCTGGTGGAGAGCGAATTGTTCGGCTACGAAAAAGGAGCGTTCAGCGGCGCCGATTCCTCCAAGCCCGGTTTGTTTGAACTGGCCGACAAAAGCACCATCTTCCTCGACGAAATCGGCGAATTGCAGCCCCAGATTCAGGTCAAACTGCTCCGTGTATTGGATCGCCAGCCCTATTACCGATTGGGCGGCAATCGCAAAATCACCGTCGATGTGCGCGTAGTCGCCGCCACCAATCAGGATCTTGAGCTGGCCGTGAAAGATGGGCGCTTCCGCAAGGATTTATTTCACCGCCTCAGCCAGTTTCAATTACGCGTTCCGCCATTGCGCGAGCGTCCCGAAGATATCGCCGCACTGGCGCGCCATTTCCTTTCCTTAAAATCCGCCGATAAATCGTTCACTCGCGAAGCGCTCAGCGCCCTGCAAAGCCATCCTTGGCCCGGTAACATCCGCGAACTCAGGAATCTGGTCGCCAAACTCGCCATGGCCACCGAGGATCGTCAGATTACCGGCCCAGAAGTTAGCGCCGAACTGCGCGGCGAACGGACGGCTTCGACCGCGACCGGCGCTGTCCCGCTCGGCAATCTGGAAAACATGGAAGAGCAGATGATCATTCGTGCCCTCGAGCAAACCGGTGGACATCGCGCCCAAGCCGCCGAGTACCTGGGAATTTCGCGGCGTACCCTAAGCCGCAAACTCCGCGAGTATGAGATCAATGTGCCATCCGGCGAGGCTTACGCAAAGCTTGGCGTCATCAGCGAGGAGCAGCAGAAGTTCTTTCGCGCCAAAGTGAATCTGTCGGTGACTTTGAAAAATTCCCACGGCAAGGAATTGCAGGTGCAGGCCCTCAACCTCAGCACGGGAGGCATGGGACTCGATGTGGTCAGCGATCCCTCCGGTTTTGCCGGATTAATCGACGTCACCTTCCTTCTGCCCGACAGCGAAACCGTCATCCAGGCAAAAGGTCGCCTGGTATGGGCCGATGCCGGAGGCCGAGCTGGACTGCGTTTTGTCGTCGTCGAACCCGCCCTCTTCGAGCAACTCCAGCACTGGACCAATCGCAAAATGAAGGATGAAGGTTGGGAGATTCCGTCCTGAACCCTCGCTCGAAATCTCAGCTGTCATTGAGTGCCTCCCCAAATGAACGCCGCGTCGCACCCTCCGTACACTTCGGTAACCTGTCGTAATACGTCTTTTCGTGCCATTCTCTTCTTGCCGTTGCAGCCTATCGACCGTTACCGCGCGACCAATCTTCGCTGCGGTGCGGAACTCAAGTGAGGTTCTTTCATGTTGCAGTCTCCGGAAGCCAAGTACTCTCCAAACGCAGTGCCGCCCACAAACAGTTACACTCCGGTGAAGCCGGCCACCTCACCCATGGATCAGGCCAACATCGGACGCACGCTCGTCATCAAGGGAGAAGTGTCCGGCGCGGAATCCCTCTTCGTTGACGGACGCATCGAAGGCACGATCAGCTTTCCCGACAATCGGGTTACGATCGGCCGCAATGGAAACGTCACCGCGAACATTACCGCCAAAGAACTTGTGATAATGGGCAAGGTGCAAGGTAACGTCGAGTGTGCTGATCGACTGGACGTGCGCAGTGAAGGCATGCTCGCAGGTGACGTGATCACCCATCGCATCAGCATCGAAGAAGGCGCGATTCTCAAGGGCGGCGTCGAAGTCCGCAACCCCGAGAAGAAAGACCAGAAAACGCAAGTGCAGCCGCAGGCGCAGAACAAGCCGGAGCCACCCAAGGCAATGGCGGCGACCGCGGGCACCGCGTAATCTCGCGACGTTCAGTGCAACAAAAAAAAAATGGAGTGCGCGGCGAATCTGCCCAGCACTCCATTTTGCTTTTTATTTCTTGGGCTTAAAATCGAGCGCCGCTGAGTTCATGCAGTAGCGCAGGCCGGTGGGGCCGGGGCCATCCGGAAAGACGTGGCCTAAATGCGCATCGCACTGGGCGCAACGTGCCTCGGTGCGCGTCATGCCGTAACTACTGTCGGTGTGCTCGCTGATGTTCTTGCGGTCGGCGGCGGCAAAAAAACTTGGCCATCCGGTTCCCGAATCAAATTTTGTTTCCGAGCCAAACAGCAGGGCGCCACAGCAGACGCAATGGTACGTCCCGTCATCATGCTTGTTCCAATACTTGCCGGTGAAAGCGGGCTCGGTGCCGCAGGCGCGAGCGACCTTGTACTGCTCGGGAGTAAGCTGCTGGCGCCACTCGGCGTCGGTTTTCCTGATTTTTTCCGTGAGTTGTTCGGTCATCTTTTCGGACATGTCGTGTCTCCAGAAAATAAGATGAACAAACAACAGGAAAGTTGCAAGCTAATGCTCGTCGAAAACGAACTGTTTTGTGTGGTGACGGGGCTCTGCCCCGTCCAAACGGCGCGATTCGGCCAACGATTGCTAGTGCGCCAGGGGCTGATTTGCGCCGAGCAGCAGGCCGATGCCGGCGCGCTTGCGTAACTCCGACAGCAGTGCCGTCGCGGCGTTCAGGTAGGTCGTGTTGGGATCGGAGGTATCGGCCCAGACTGCTTCATACACAATCTTGGCCGCTTCTTTGGCGTCCATGTGAAGAGCGGCTTCCATACGGTCGGCTTGCTGACGAACTTCACCGTAGCAAGTGTGGCAAACCGCCGCCGGTTCGGTGGATCCGCTGTGCTGGTGTTGGAGAACACAGCGAAACGTGGCGGCGGCGTTGATCTGAGTGTGAGAAGCGAAAGCCTGCGACTTGAGTTCTTTCAGCAAACGTTCGCGTTCGCCGTCGATGCCGGCGCCGGTTGCGGGCTGGGACGCAGCAGCCGAGACAGGCGGCGACACCGGCGCCGTGGGCGACACCCGTTCCGGCGACTTGCACATGGGGCAGACATCCAAGTCCGCCGCATAATAGGCGTTGCAACGCGAGCAAGGCAGTCCATAGCCAACCGATTTGGCTTCCGGCGCCGCCGCAAACTTGGGTGCCGACGCCTGGGGCGCAGGTCGCTCAGACGTAGATCGTGCAGCAGGGGTAGCGGATTTTTCCCGGGCTTGCTTGGCGCCAGTGGATTCCATATTGATGATTGCCTCGAACGATTGCCTCGAATGGTTGCCTCGAACGACGGCCCCGGCGGCGTCCAGCGTGCCTGTGCGCCGCCATTACCTTTCATAGTTTAGTTTGAGCGCAACCGGCAGGCGATGCACGTCAGTGCATGCCCACGGTAACGGCTTAGACGCTCCCGCCGCGTTTTATTTTGAGCTGGTCAGCAACCGCACTACCTCTTGCATCCGGGCTCGGTAGAGGTTCTCGCTGGGATCCATCCGGGAGGCGATTTCGAGCTCTGCCAGAGCGTCTTCGTAGTGGTCGAGCGCCATCAGACAGGCGGCCAGCAAATAGTGATTCTGCGCGCTCGGCTCGAGCCGGAGCGCTTCGCGAAATTCCTCTTCCGCTTCTGCCAGATGTTGCGTGTTCACCAGCGCGGTCCCAAGATAGCGATGCCCCAGGCCAGAGTCCGGATTAAGCGCAACCGCCTGCCGCAGCACTTCTACAGCTTCCTCGTCTTTGCCCGAAAGCAGCAGGGCCTGGCCTAAAACGCGGTGTTCAGCGGCCCCTGTGGGGTTGGCAGCGATGGCGGCGCGTAACTCGCGAATCGCAGAAGGATAGTCGCGCTTCGACATATAGGCGCGCGCCAGGCAGTTGTGACCACCGTCCCACTCCGGAGTCCGACGATACAGATCCTTGAATTCCGCGATGGCGTCATCGAAGTCTTCCTTGTCGCAAAGCGTGTTACCCAGGTTGCTGCGGACGCTGGCTTCGTCGGGGTTTAGCCGCTTGGCG
Source organism: Terriglobales bacterium (assembly GCA_050014035.1). Taxonomy (GTDB): domain Bacteria; phylum Acidobacteriota; class Terriglobia; order Terriglobales; family Acidobacteriaceae; genus Acidiflorens. The sequence continues at coordinate 2,537 of JBEKED010000034.1, read as the reverse complement.
GCGCGATATTCCGCGACGGCCTCATCCAGTTTCCCTTGATCGTGCAGCACGACGCCAAGATTGCTGTGCGCCTCCCAGAAATCGGGGCGCAGGCTGAGGGCGCGGCGATAGGCAATAGCGGCGCGGCGCGGATCGCCCTGATCGCGGTGCGTGATACCCATGTCGAAGTATACGTCGGCGTTCGCTGGGGAGCCCTCCGGTTCGCGCGCCAGCGCTTCATCGAAGGCGTGCAGCGCGGCATCGTAGTGGCCATCGGCGTAGAGCGCAAGTCCGAGGTAACGATAGGCCTCCGCATTGGCGGGATCCATGCTGAGGGCGGTGCGCGCTTCGGCCAGCGCGTCGCCGGCGTCGTCGGTCCGGTAAAAGAGGAACGAAAGCTGGCTGTGCGTTTCCGGGAAACCCGGCATCATCCGTGAGGATTCGGTGAACTCGTCGAGCGCTTCGTCGAACTTTTCCTCGCGCCGCAGCACAGTCCCGAGAACAAAATGCAGCAGAGCGAGATTCGACGGCGAACTGCCCGTTTCATCGCGCAGCATGGCGCGCAGCTTGTCTTCGGCGGCGGCGAAGTTCCTGTCATGAACCAGGCCGGCGATCTGGGCTGCAGCCGTAGAGCAGTTGCAGGAGGGGTGCAGGCGACTAGCTTTCGGCCCCGGCGCTGTTCCGGCCTTCGAATCGACACTCTTTGGATCGACAGTCTTTCGGTCTACCGTCTGCCGCGCCAGGCTCTGAATTAATCCCGCGTCCGCTCCAGCCTTTTGCAGGGCGCGGGTGCATTGCCCAGTGCATTGCATCGTAGCCGGGCAGGAAAGCAACCATGTTTCGTCCGGCGTTTCGGCCAAACGCTGGATCCGTGCGCTCGATATTCCGCTTGCCAGCCACAAAAAAATGGCGTCCGCGGGGGTGCTCGGAGCTTGTTCGCCGTGCAAGGAAACTGCTGCCAACAACAACAAAACTGATCTCAGAATACAGCGTTTCACGAAGCCTCCGGCGGTCTTGACGCTTGGAAATTGCCCTGTCGTCAAAATAGTCCGGCGATGGTATTGCCGATAGGTCACGGAAGTAATTTGCCGGGGCATGCCCCAGCGGTGCGTGAGGAGTTAGCCATCGCTGCCGCAAATGCGCGTGGGTGGTCAGTTTCAATTTGCTCTGCAAGGGCATGGCTTTAAGACTGCTGAAAAACTCAGCTTGTGGTTGCGCCTTTTTTGCGCAAGGCTGGGATTCCACGGAAGTGTCACTGCCGGAATCCGCGAGACCATGCCAGACCGATTGCGGTACACTATAGATTGCTGCTTGTGTCCGCTGTCGCCGGTCCGCACAGCCGGTTCGGAGGCTCTATGTTTGAAGGCTTGTTTCAACCCATGCACCTGCTGGTCATCTTCTTTATCGCGCTGCTGGTGTTTGGCCCGCGAAAATTGCCCGAGTTAGGCAAGGGCTTGGGCGAGGGCATTCGCGCCCTCAAAGAGGGTATGAAGGATCAGAGTGCCAAGGCCGACACCAAAGTTGAAGCCAAACCTGCTGAGAGCAAATCTCCAGAAACCAAATCCGAAGATAAGCCCGAAATTAAGGCCTGATGCGGCGGAAACAATTTGGTTGGCAAGTCCCCGCGATGAATCGGTTGTTATTTGTCGCCCTGCTCCACGAAGAACTTTCCCGTTTCTCCCGCTGAAAAATAGCGCGAGGTCACTGTCTTCTTACGCGTGAAGAAGTCGACCGCGTCCCAGCCGTGCACGTGGAGATCGCCGAAGAAGGAATCCTTCCAGCCGGAAAACGGAAAATACGCCGGCGATGCCGCCACACCGATATTGACGCCCACCATGCCTACCTCGACTCGCCTGCTGTATTCGCGCACGGCGGCGCCATCCTCGGTGAAAATTGAAGTGCCATTCCCGCGCGGATCGTTATTCACAAGCGCGATCGCTTCGTCGAGAGTGTTCACATGCATCACCGACAGCACGGGGCCGAAAATCTCCTCGCGCGCGGCTTTCATTTCCGGCTTCACATTGTTCAGGATCGTGGGGCCAACAAAGTTGCCGCCCGCCGGAGCAGTCTTCGGACGGCGGCCATCCACCAGCAATTCGGCTCCCTCTTTTATGCCCACTTCAATTGCGTCGTGAACGCGCTCGCACGCCGCGTGCGAAATTACCGGCCCCAGGCTCGCCTTCGGATCGCGGCCATCGCCAGCGACGAGTTTTTCCGCCTCTTCTTTTAATCGGCTCATGATGGCCCCTTGTGCCGATCCGACCGTAACCAGCACCGACCCTGCCATGCAGCGCTGGCCGGCGTTGCCGAATGCGCTGCCCAGAACGTTCGATACTGTCTTATCCACTACCGCGTCGGGCATCACGACCATGTAATTCTTGGCGCCGCCCAAAGCCTGAACGCGCTTTCCTTTTTCCGCAGCGCGCCGGTAAATGTACTTGGCCGTGTTGACCGAACCTACAAACGAAACCGCATTGATCCGGGGATTATCGAGAATCGCATTCACGACATCGTGCGCGCCATGGACAAGATTGACCACGCCCTTGGGCAGACCAATT
>JBEKED010000033.1:0-36180 GCA_050014035.1 Terriglobales bacterium | reverse complement strand
AGATGCGAAGAAATCAGAGGCCGCAGCCAAGTCGGAGAAAGTCGAAAAGCCCGAGAAGCCCAAGCCGGTGAAAGTCGATCTCGAACATCTGGAAGATCGCGCCACGGCGCTCCCGTTGCCTCCAGCCAGTTACACAGGTCTGGCGGCGGGCAAGGAAGGCACGCTTTATCTGCTGGAAGGTGGTGGAAGATTCAGCGCAGAGCACGGACAGACTCTGACCCGCTTCGTGCTGAAGACGAAGAAGTCCGAGAAGCTGGCCGATCACATCGCCGGATTCGATCTCTCCTTCGATGGCGAAAAGATGCTGCTGGAAATGGCACACGACGAGCCTGAGGGCGCGCCTGCAGGAGCCGGGCCAGCGCCAACATTTGTCATTGTTCCCGCCGATTCGCCCGTCAAACCGGGCGAAGGCAAACTCGACTTGTCGAAGATGGAAGTGCGTGTCGATCCGCGCGCCGAGTGGCGCCAGATGTTTCACGAAATATGGCAGATCGAGCGCAGCTTTTTCTACGATCCCCACTATCACGGCGTAGACACGGTTGCGGCAGAAGCGAAATACAAGCCCTATCTGGACGAGGTGGGCTCGCGCAGCGATCTGAATTATCTCTTTCAGGAAATGCTGGGCGATTTCTCGATCGGCCACCTGCGCGGCACTGGAGGAACAATCCCCCGCCCGCATCACGTGCCCGGTGGCCTCTTGGGCGCCGACTACGAGATCGTTAGCGGCCATTACCGAATCCAACGGATCTATACCGGCGAACACTGGAATCCGCGAGCGCATGCGCCGCTCGCCGAGCCGGGAGTGAAAGTCAAAGCAGGAGATTTCATTCTGGCCATCGATGGCAAGGACCTGACTGGCTCCGATGACATTCAGCGCTTGCTCGAAGGTACGGCGGGAACGCAAGTGGTGCTGAAGATCGCGGCCGACGCCAGTGGAAAAGATTCGCATGACGTTACAGTGACTCCCATCGCCGATGATCTAACTCTGCGCAACCTGGCGTGGATCGAGGCCAACCGCCGCAAGGTGCAGGAGTTGAGCGCCGGCAAACTGGCCTACGTCTATCTGCCGGATACGGCGCAGGGCGGTTTGACCAACTTCAACCGCTATTACTTCGCGCAACTCGACAAGCAGGGAGCCGTAATTGACGAGCGTTTCAACAGCGGCGGCCAGGCGGCCGACTACATCATCCACGCCATGCAGCGCACGCTGATGAGTTGGTGGGCTCCGCGCTATGGTGCGATCTACCGCACTCCGGCGGCTTCGATCCTTGGACCCAAGGTGATGATCACCAACGAATTCTCCGGCTCCGGCGGCGACGCCATGCCTTGGTATTTCCGCGAAGCGCAATTAGGCCCGCTGGTCGGCAAGCGTACCTGGGGCGGACTGGTAGGAATCGGCGGCATCCCCGTATTGATGGATGGCGGCCGAGTTACCTCGCCGAGCTTCGGCTTCTTCAATCCGCAAGGTCAATGGGATGTGGAGAACCACGGCGTGCAGCCCGATTACGAAGTGGACATGGAACCGAAGCCGGTCAGCGAGGGTCACGATCCGCAGCTGGAAAAAGCTGTGAGTCTGGCGCTCGACGAACTGGCGAAGCATCCCGTGCCGGAACCGCATAAGCCCGAGTATCCAAACTACAACCGGCATGGCGCGCAATAATGTGAGGGTGCAGTTTGAAGGCTGTCGTCCCTCAGCGGCTAAAGCCGGCACTGAAAAACCGGCGGTTATCGCAGCGGTGAACCGCTGCGCCACCCAAAAGCAAGACCATCAGTTCTTCAGGCGCTTCCGCTATAATGGCGCGCACGCATGGCCTTTACCTCTGGCACGAAACTCGGTCCCTACGAAATCATTGCTCCCATAGGCGCTGGCGGAATGGGCGAGGTTTATCGCGCGCGCGACACGCGACTTGGCCGCGAGGTTGCGCTGAAAGTGCTGCCGGAATCTTTTTCGCGCGATGCTGACCGCTTGCGGCGTTTCGAGCAGGAGGCGCGCGCGGTGGCAGCGCTCAACCATCCCAACATTCTCGCCATTCACGATATAGGCGAGGATGGCGGCTCGCCGTTCATTGTCTCTGAGCTTCTCGAAGGCAACAGCTTGCGCGCCGAACTTGAGCACGGCCCGCTCTCGGCGCGCAAGGCGTCCGATTATGCCGCGCAGATTGCCCAGGGACTGGCCGCGGCTCACGACAAGAACATTGTCCATCGCGACTTGAAGCCGGAGAACATTTTTCTCACCAAAGAAGGCCGGGTGAAGATTCTCGATTTCGGCCTGGCGAAGCTCGCGCCGGATGCCCGCAGTGCAAAAGGTGACGGTTTGACCCTCACCAGTTCGCCGACCGAAGCGGGCATGGTCCTGGGCACGGCCGGTTACATGGCGCCGGAGCAAGTGCGCGGCGCGGCCGTCGATTCCCGCACCGATATTTTTGCCTTCGGCGCCGTGCTCTACGAGATGATTTCCGGTCAACGCGCCTTTCGTCGCGATACTGCGGCTGAGACCATGACGGCGATCCTGAAGGAAGACCCGCCAGAACTCGCTGAGATGGATCATCCCGTCTCGCCCGGACTGGAGCGCATTGTGCGCCGCTGCCTGGAGAAGCAGCCCGAGCAACGTTTCCAATCCGCCAAAGACCTGGCGTTTGCGCTCGAAGCTTTGAGTGGGACGAGTTCGAGGACAGCGGCGAATGTGGCTATCGCCGGCGACGTAAAAAAGCCGCGTTGGCCGGTTTACGTTGCCGCCGCGGCCGTGCTTGGCCTAGCTGCGGGAGCCGCCATCGCTTGGTATCTAAGGCCGGCGCCAGCGCCGCCGCCGACCTTCACTCGAGTTTCGTACCATCGCGGCGAGGTACTTCGCGGACGATTTGCGCCGGACACGAAAACGGTCCTCTACAGCGCGAGATTCGCCGGAGCAGCGCCCGACACTTACACCGTTCGTGAAGACTATCCGGCGTCAACGCCGGCCGGCTTGGGTGGAGCTGTGCTTTTGTCCATTTCGCGTCAGGGTCAGATGGCAGTCCTGATGCACCCGGTGTATTTCGCCCACTACGAATGGGGCGGCACGCTGGCTACTTCTCCCCTGGGAGGCACTGCGCCTCGCGAGTTGCTGGAGCGCGTAGTCGATGCCGATTGGGGGCCGGACGGAAACGAACTCGCCGTGATCGACCGGGCCAATAATAAGTGGCGCTTGCAATATCCCATCGGAAGAGTGCTGCTCGAAGGGGATGGCTGGATGAGCGACATGCGAGTTTCTCCCGATGGAAAACAGGTGGCGCTGTTTCAACACCCGCCGAATGTGGATGATCGCGGCGACCTTGTGATGGTGGACCGCGCCGGACAGTTGCGAACTATCTCGAGCGGATGGGAATCTCTGGAAGGTTTGGCGTGGGCGCCGTCCGGCAAAGAGATATGGTTCTCGGCGGCGGAATCAGGGGAACAGTGGTGCATTCATGCGGTGACATTATCGGGGAAAGAGAGGACGGTATATTGCGGGACGGCGCCGACCCGCATCCTCGACATCGCGGCGTCGGGTCGCGCCCTGGTGTCGACCGAAGAAGCCCGCGGGACGATGTCGCTGGTGGAGCACGGATCCAATCAGGAGCGCGACGTGAGTTGGCTCTCCTACGGTTGGGGTCCGCAACTGTCTGCCGACGGAAGTGAAATGTTGTTCACCGATTTGTCGGAAGAGTCGGGCAATGATTACTCAGTGTATGTACGCAAGACCGATGGATCTCCCGCGGTTCGTCTCGGGGGTGGCGGATATGCCTCGGACATCACTCCCGATGGAAAATGGGCGCTGGTCGTGCGCCCTGACGATCCGGCGGCGCGGGTCCAGATTGTGCCTGTTGGACCGGGGCAAGCGCACGTTTTGCACTGGGACGGCATACAGACGCGATGGGCCCAATGGTTCCCTGATGGACGCCGTATTCTGCTGAGGGCCAACCAGTCCGGCCAGCCGGAAGCAATCTACCTTACGGATGTGGATGGTTCGACACCAAAGCAGTTGTCTTTGGGAGACTCTCCGTGGAGGGCGGTGGCGCCGGACGGACAATCATTCATCGCTGTTCTGAATGGGACGTTCGTGATCCATTCCGTGTCGGACGCCAGCTCCAAGCCAATCTCCGGCATTCAGCCTCAGGAGTTTCCGATCGGCTGGGCGGACTCGAAGTATATCTTTGTGCAGGCCACGACCGCTACCGGCCTCACTATTTCCAAAGTCGACGTAGAGTCCGGCAAGCGGGAACTGTGGCAGACGATAACGCCGAAAGAGGTGATGGGACTGAGGCCCATGAGGACACCGACCGGCATCACGCCCGATGGCCGGTGGATGGCGTTTGGTTGCCGCACGCAACTCGGTCAACTTTACCGCAGCGACACGCTGAGATAATTCAGAAGCCTGCCGCCGCTGCCGCGGTGGTGGGATGTAACACCACGATCTGGTCTACGTTAGTCATCTTCATGACTTCTCCTACATGCGGGTTCGCTCCCGCAACCCGCAACTCGCCGCCCGCCTTCTTCAGTTTGCCCGAAGACATCACAATGATCCCGATTCCAGTGCTGTCCACGTTGGTTACGCCCGCGATGTCAAAGATGACTTTCTTCCGTCCCTCGCCCATCAGGCTTTCCACCGCCCATTCCAGTTGCTTGCTCTCCCGGCCCAGCGTGATTCTTCCCGTAATTTCCAGAACGACGATGTCGGGAGCTAGTTGCTTGGTCTGAATCTCGAGCATAAGCCAGTTTCCTTTCCGAGCTCGTTTTCCGAGCATGTTCTCCGAGCATGAGCTGCAATGAAAACCAACCGCTAACCAATTACGGGATACGACCCGCTCCACGAGCGACCATCTTAGGTGCGCAGCCCGCGCCAAGTCAATGAATTGGAGCGTAGTGCTTTCGGTTGGACACTAATCTTCGTCGGGCCTGCGTCTGATTGGCATTCCTGCTGGCTGTCTCAATCACAAACCCCAGCGAATTCCCAGGCGCCATTTTTTGCATATTGTTTACATCTCTGTGACAACTGTCTCATCGGGACATACTATAAAGGCGCCCTACGGAGGGAACCATCCCATGCCAGGTAAAATGCAAGTAGTTGTGGTCGCCGCGCTGCTCGCTTGTTGTGCTTACGCCCCTGGACAACAGTTGACCGCCGTCCACACTTTCATCTGCAGGAACCCGCAAGAGTTAGGGCCGTGTCCTGAGGGGGGTGGGGGTAACGCACTGCTCCAGGGGTCGGATGGAAATTTCTATGGCGCGGCTCAGAGGACCGCGAAGGGTGTCAATGGTCCGGCCGGCGGGTTGATATTCTCGCTGACACCTTCGGGGACATTCACGACGCTTTATAAGTTCACTCACGGAAAAACCAAAACCTACCCGAACGGGAGCGGTCCGAACCGGCTCGTCGAGGGACCGGACGGCAACCTTTACGGCGATACCGGCTTGGGCGGCTCGATCGGCTACGGAACTCTGTTCCGCGTCAATAAGGCTGGGAAGAACTTTCAGGTCCTGCAGAACTACTCGATTAACCCTGCAGCCCCGAACGGGTCCACGCCAACCACCCTGGTTGCGGGGAATGATGGCAACGTTTACGGAACCACCTACTACGGTGGGAGCAACAGTTGCGGCTACGGCAACAATTGCGGGACGATTTTTCAAGTCAACACGGCCACTGGAGCCTATGAAGTAGTCGTCAACTTTGATTTCGCCACCAGCGGAATGAATCCCACAAATCTGGTGGTAGGTCCCGACGGGACTTTTTACGGCACCACGATCGGGCAGACCGGCACCGTCCTTTTCCATTACATCGAGACCACCGGAGAGCTGCAGACGACAGTGCTGGACTTCCCGCAGGTTGGTGGTGAGCCAACCCGTGGAAATATCTCTGCCGTCGGTCCCGACGGAAACCTCTACGGCACCTATAGCGGATGGGAGGTGGGCGGTATCGGGCTATTCCAGGTTCAACTCGACGGCAGCAATCTCCAAATCTATCCGCCCTACACAACCGACACGGCTACGAGTCCTGATGGCTTGGTGCTCGCCAGTGACGGTAACTTCTGGATGGCCGAGTTTTACGGCAGCGATGGTCAGGGCGACATCGTAACCCTCTCGCCGGCTGACGGGAGCCTGATTCAGAAGCTGACGCCATTTTCTTCGACGTCGCCCGACGGCAATTACCCGGTTGAACTATTCTCTGCCAGCGGTGGAGTGCTGTGGGGCGTGAGTTCACTCAGCGGCCAGGCGCCCAAGGGTTCTTACGGAGACGGAGTTTTGTTCACGCTGACGCCGTAGGCGCCAAGCCCGCTCTACTGCAAATTTGACCGGCTCGCTTGATTCGCGGCTTGGTGGCCTCTACCAGCGATCAGGCGGGCCGGTTTTTTTCTCGCCACGGCAATTCGCTAAGCCCGAATCCCGGCAACGAATCCCGACAATGATCACGACAAAGTTTCACCCCAACCGCTAGCCTTGGGGGTGTGCCACTCCTCGCGCTCTTCGAGAATTTGCCAGCTCAACCGTAGATGCAGGCTGGCACCCGACGCGCAAGCTTTGGATTAGACTTTTACTACCAACGAAGGAGCAAATCATGTCCAAGGCAATCGTCCGTTTTCTCGCTATCCTGGGCGCTCTGTCGCTGATCGGAACGGCCGTCGTAATGATCGCTGTGATCGGAGTAAGAGGCAAAGTTCCCTCCAAAACGATTCTCGAAGCCAACTTCGAGGAAGCTTTCCCCGAGGACGTCCCCGACACTCCCACCGCCCACCTGATGCTGGATCAGCGCCAGACCCTGCGCGACGTGGTCGATGCCATTGACCGCGGCGCGCGCGACGATCGCGTAGTCGGAATGATTGCCAGGATCGGAGCGTCATCGCTGGGAATGGCGCAGACGCAGGAAATCCGCGACGCTGTGCAAAGATTTCGCGCCCACAAAAAATTTGCGGTGGCCTACTCGGAAACCTTTGGAGAGTTCGGTCCCGGCAATGGCGCTTATTACCTGGCAACGGCGTTTGATCATATCTATCTGCAACCTTCGGGCGATGTTGGACTGACCGGCATCATCATGGAATCGCCCTTTGTGAAAGGAACGCTGTCGAAGCTGGGCATGACCTTTCACGGCGATCACCGCTACGAATACAAGAATGCGCTCAACACTCTAACCGAGACTAAGTACACGGCAGCGCACAAAGAAGCGATGACCGCGATCATGACTTCATGGTTCAACCAGATCAAGGATGGCATCTGCCAGGCGCGGCAAATTCCGCCCGATAAGTTTCAGGCGCTGGTGGATGCAGGGCCATATCTCGGCAAAGAAGCAGTAGCCGCGAAACTGGTGGACGCGATTGCGTATCGCGACCAAGTCTACGGCGACGTAAAAAGCAAGGCAGGCGACGGAGCGGAACTGCTCTACCTGGATAAATATTTGAACCGCGCCGGGCGCCCGCACGAGCGCGGGAAGACGGTGGCGCTGGTGTTCCGCGGCGGAAGACAAGGACGTAAAAGCGATCCTGTTTCGCGTCGATAGTCCCGGCGGATCATATGTCGCCTCCGATGCCATCTGGCGCGAAGTAGTGCGGGCGCGCCAGGCGGGTAAACCGGTAATCGTGTCGATGGGAAACCTGGCCGGATCGGGCGGATATTTCGTAGCCATGGCAGCCGACAAAATCGTGGCCGAGCCGGGAACCATCACCGCCTCCATCGGAGTACTCGGCGGAAAAATGCTGACTAGCGGACTGTGGGACAAAGTTGGGCTCTCGTGGGACGAGGTGCATCAAGGCGAGAACGCCACCATGTTTACCGGGACCCACGATTACACGCCCGCCGAATGGGGACGTTTTCAGGCGTGGCTCGACCGCGTGTATGTGGATTTCACCAGCAAAGTTGCCGACGGCCGTAAGCTGCCGCAGGAAAAAGTGCTGGAGATTGCCAAGGGGCGAATCTGGTCGGGTCAGGACGCGAAGAACCTTGGTCTGGTAGACGAACTCGGCGGCTACGATACCGCGCTCAATCTTGCGAAGAAAGCGGTAGGAGTTCCGGAAGGCGACGACGTCAAGATCGTGGTCTATCCGCGGCCGAAAACTCTTCTCGGTAGCATAATTGCGCGCCGCGGCCCCGATAACAGCGATAAAGAAGCCATGGGGCAAACGCTGGCGAGGATTTTGCAGGTTGTGCAGCCGGTGGCACGACAACTGGATGCGGTTGGAATCAAGAGCAAAGATTCAGAACAGGATGATGTGCTGCGGATGAATCCGGTGCCGAGTAGCCGCTAGCGAACCCTTCTAGCGACCATGTGACTATGGTACAATGACCATGAACATAAGCTGGAGGAAGGCATGAAAACTATGGCGGCGGGTTCCTTTAAGGCACGTTGCCTTGCGGTGATGGACGAAGTGCAGGCGAAGCGCGAGGCGATTGTGATCACGAAACGCGGCAAACCGGTGGTGAAGCTGGTTCCGGCAGACGCGGAGAAGGATGATATTTTTGGCTTTCTCAAGGGCAAGGTGAAGATCGTAGGGGATGTCGTCTCGCCCGCGCTTACGCCGGAGGAGTGGGGAGATTTGTATTGATCCTGATAGACACGCACATTGTGCTTTGGCTCACATCCGAACCGGAAAAGCTTTCAAAGAGGGCAAAGGACGCGCTCGACGAAGCGCGTCAAAATGGAGATGGCATTGCAATCTCCGCCTTCACGCTTTTGGAATTGACGATTCTTTACGGCTTGCGGCGCATCCAGTTGGCGATGAGTATTGAATCCTTTCTGTACGAACTTGAGCGCAAATTTGTGGTGCTGCCGATCAACGCTCGGACATGTGCACGCATGTTGTCATTGCCTGCGGGCTATCCGAGAGATCCGGCGGACCGGGTGATTGGAGCGACGGCGCTGGTGGAAGGGATGGGCTTGGTCACGGCGGACCGAGAGATTCGGCGCGCGAAAGTGGTCAGGACGATCTGGTGAGAGTTGCCAGTACCCGGCACCCAGTCCCAGAGTTCGACTCACGCCGAAGGGTCTGTTGGAATCAAAAAAAAGCGGACCACGAAGGGCACAGAGGTTCCCATAGGATTAAGGGGTCAGCGACTGCGAGGGTGGGGTATCACTAAAGGCGGCGTGCCAGTTCCTCCGCCATCCGAAACTTATTCCGCCGCCGGACCGTAACTATTCCGCAGGAGATTGACATGCATGACACAAAGGAGCGGTTGTCTCTGTTCTGGATCTTCGCGTTGTTAAACTACCTGTATGCGGACGTGCTTGCCCTGTTCGCCATTGTTGGCTCGCCAAATCTAGCCGACGCCCCACATCTCCCACCATGGGCTCTGCCCTTAACGCCGTCATTAACCACCGCAGCCGTGTTGGAAGCTGTGGCCGCAATCGGAACTTTCGGCACCCTGTTTTTCTATTGTCTCTCCGCGCTCGGGCTGGCAAGTTTCATCCGCCACGGGCGAAAGCAACGAAGGCAGCCGCCGCTGCCCTCAACCCAACTCCCCGCGGTTTCCATCCTCAAGCCCTTGAAAGGTGTCGACCCAGAAATCTGGGAGAGCTTTTGCAGCCACTGCGAGCAGGACTATCCCGAATTTCAATTGATATTCGGCGTTAGCGATCCCGCAGATCCCGCCATCGAAGTTGTCCACAAGCTGCAGGCAAAATATCCCAACTGCAAGATTGACCTAATGGTCTGCGAGCGCATTCTGGGAACGAATATCAAGGTCAGCAATCTGACGCAGATGCTACCCCGAGCCCGCCACGAAATCCTCCTGGTCAACGATAGCGACATCCGCGTCCCCACCGACTATTTGCGAAACGTGATTACTCCGCTCGCGGACGATTCCGTGGGACTGGTGACCTGCCTCTACCGCGGCATTGCGGCTCCCACACTTGGCTCGCGCCTCGAAGCCTTGGGCATCGCCACCGACTTTATGCCCGGCGTTCTGAGCGCAAGGTATCTGGAAAAAGGCCTGCACTTCGGATTGGGCTCAACCCTGGCATTTCGCCGTCGTGACCTCGAAGCCATCGGCGGCTTCGAAGTCTTGCTCGACTATCTTGCCGACGACTACGAACTCGGCCGCCGCATCGCAGCCACCGGAAAGCGAATCGAGCTAAGCCCCGCCACCGTCACTACATTTCTGCCGGCGTATACCATGCGAGAATTTTTTCGCCATCAACTGCGCTGGTCGCGGACCATTCGCGATGCCCGCCCCTGGGGATACGCCGGCCTGCTCTTCACTTTCGGCCTGCCCTGGGCATTGGCCATGCTGGTAGCGGCCCAAGGAGCGCCGTGGGCGTGGGTTTTGCTCGCCCTGACGTTACTGGTTCGCCTGGCTGTCGGCGTGGCGTCGGAGTTTGTGCTCCAGGATTTCGCGCTCACCAGTCTTCTCTTGCTTCCACTGCGAGACCTGCTCGCACCCTTGGTCTGGGCCGCAGGTTTCATGGGCAACCGCATCCACTGGAGCGGCGATGTCTTCGACTTGAAAGACGGCCGCCTGCGCCGGGCGTCCCACTAGGCACCGATTCAGTCCGCTGCCACCCTGCTGGAAACTCCGCCTCCCGCCACTTCCCGGTAAATTTCGAGAATTCTCGCCACCGAAGTGGTCCAGGAAAATCGTTGCGCCTGCTCATAGCCGCGCTGTTTCATCTGCTCGCGCAGCGCCGAATCCAGTAGCGCGCGCTGCAACCCCCGCCGAATCTCAAACACGTTTTCCGGATTCACCAGCAAGGCCGCGTTCCCCACGACCTCCGGCAAGCTCGAAGTGTTCGAAGTAACCACCGGGGTTCCGTGAGCCATGGCTTCGAGGGGCGGCAATCCAAATCCCTCGTAGAGCGACGGAAAAACAAAAACCTTGGCGACATCATAAAAAATGCGCAACACTTCGATGGGCACAAATCCGAGAAAACGCACGTCGTGCTGCACCCCGCCGCGCACCACGGTACGTCGCAGCCGCGGATGACTGGAAAGATCGTCGCCAATAATAATGAGTTTCAGATCGGGGAAAAGCTGCTCTTTCTGCAGTTCGCTCTTCAGCGCCGAAAACGCTTCGATGATGCGCACTACATTCTTGTGTGGCCGAATCGCGCCCGCATACAGAATGAACGGATAGTTCACCAGATAGCGCTGGGCAATCAGGGCACGATCCGCTTCGCTGGCATGGCCGTGAAGAAAGCGCTCGTCAATCGCGTTGTAGACCACTTCGATGCGCGCATCCGGAAGCGCCAACAGCTTTTCGATTTCGTTTCTGGTGAATTGCGACACGGCAATCACGCGCGCCGCCCTGCGCAATACGCGCCGCGTCAAATAGAAGTGCAGACTGCGCCGCACACTCGAAAGATCGCGCGATCCATACATATGCTCCAGTAGGTCGTGCACCGTCAGAACGTATGGACAACCGAGGCCACGCGGAATCCAAAACAGGTGCGGAATGTGAACCAGGTCGCACTGCAGGCGACGCACGATCGCCCGAAACTCAAGATTCCCCTTCAGCGTGTTATCGCCGCCAGCCAGCGAAACGGCGTGAAAGTTCGCCGGCAGCGACCCGCATTCCGCCACCTTGTCCGCTGATCCAATAAGAAAGTATTTGCTCTCACGGTCCAGACGCGCCAGTGTGCGCACCACATTTCGGATGTATGTGCCCACCCCGAATTCCGTCATGCGACGGATATCGATGGCTACTTTCACGAATGGAATTTAATCACAGAGAACACAGAGGGACACAGGGAATTCGCGGCTGCAACAAGATTTTGTCATCCTGACCCTGAGCGCAGCCGAAGGGGAAGGACCTGCTTTTTGCGACGAACAGCAGGTCCTTCGCTTCGCTCAGGATGACAATTCAAAGAAAGGTTATGCTCTTACTTCCGCCTGTGCCCGCGCCCGCCGCTCGGCATACAGCGGAAACTCCTCGGCCATCCCCAGCACCTGCTTGCGGATCTTCGCGAGCACCGCGGCGTCGGTCCGATGATCGAGCGCCTCCGCAATCCAGTGCGCGATCTGTTGCATCTCCGCTTCTTTCATCCCGCGCGTGGTCACGGCCGGCGAACCAATGCGAATGCCGCTAGGCTTCATCGGAGGATTCGTATCAAACGGAATCGCATTTTTGTTGACCGTTATGCCAGCCTCGCCCAGAGCCTTTTCCGCCTCGCTGCCGAGCATTCCCTTCGCGAACACGTCGACCAGCATGAGGTGCGTGTCCGTGCCACCGGAGACGATGCGGTAGCCATCGGCCGCCAGCGTCTCGGCCAGCACCTTGGCGTTGGCCACGACCTGCCGAGCGTATTCACGGAAGCTCGGTTGCGACGCTTCAAGAAAGCACACCGCCTTGGCGGCCATGATGTGCACCAGCGGCCCTCCCTGCATTCCAGGAAAGACAACCTTATCGATTTCCTTGGCAAATTCCGACTTGCTCAGAATCATCCCCGAGCGTGGCCCGCGCAGCGTCTTATGCGTGGTCGAAGTCACGATCTGCGCATGCGGAACCGGCGAGGGATGCGCTCCGCCCGCCACCAGTCCGGCAAAGTGCGCCATATCGACGAGGTAGAGCGCGCCGACTTTATCCGCAATCTGCCGCATGCGAGCAAAATCGATGATCCGAGGATACGCGCTGCCGCCGCCAATAATCAGCTTCGGACGCTCCGCCGTAGCGATCCTTTCCAGTTCGTCGTAATCGATGGTCTCGGTTTCTTTGGTTACGCCGTAAGGAACGATCTTGTAAGTCTTGCCCGAGAAATTCAGCGGATGTCCATGGGTGAGGTGTCCGCCATGCGCCAGGTTCAGCCCAAGAATCGTGTCGCCGGGTTGCAGCACCGCGGCGTAAGCCGCTTGATTGGCCTGCGATCCCGAGTGCGGCTGCACGTTGGCATGTTCCGCGCCAAAAAGTTTCTTCACCCGCTCGCGCGCCAGAGTCTCGACCACGTCGGTAAATTCGCATCCGCCGTAATAGCGCTTGCCCGGATACCCCTCCGCATACTTATTGGTGAATACCGACCCGGCAGCTTCCAGCACAGCCTCGCTGACAAAATTTTCCGAGGCAATGAGCTCCAGACCTTCATGCTGGCGGCGAACTTCGTTGTCGATAGCGGTTGCAATCTCAGGATCAACTTCATAGAGTGGGCGGGACATGGCAGAGTTTTTCATAATTGGATACCGAAGCCTATTTTACCCGGATGCCGAGGCAAGTGTAGCGCGGACAGTTTCAGTCGACCTGCCAACCAGCCAGTGTCTGGCGTCATCCAACCCACGGAAAGAAGAAAGCCGAAGGTTAAGGTAATGAGCAAAATGACTTCCCTCACGTACTGGAGCGTCCCCGCAATCCTGCTTCTGGCTGCACTCACCGGCTGTACACAACAGCAGCCCAGCCCGCAAGAAATCAAAGAGAAAACCGCGGAGGCCACCGCAGAGGCCAAAAACGATGCCAAGGCCGTGGCGGAAGGCTTGCGCGAGGGCTGGAACAACCACAAGGCACTCGACTTGAACTCGGCTCCAAAAGATCAGTTAGAAAGCCTGCCCGGCGTGAGTGCGAGGGAAGCCGACCGTGTGATTGCAGGACGTCCCTATAACCAACCCGACGACCTGGTATCTCGTCACATCATGTCGCAGGCCGAGTACGACAAGATTGCCGACCGTGTTACGGCCAGCAAATGACCGGCATCGGCAAATAAAATTGTTGTTCTCGCGTCACAGACTCGCCGGAAAAGCTTGTGCTATATTTCGATTGCAGGCTGGGACCGCGCCAGCGTAATCGACTGCGGACATGCTGGCACAGAAAGAGGGGCCCATGTCAGGAGTGAGGGTCAAGGCTCCGCGTTTAGTTTTGACCGCACTGCTGTGCGTATTCTGGGCAAACCTCGTGCCCGCGCAGCAGACTCTTCCTCCAGAACTCCCATCCAACTTCACCGTCGACGCCGCCTTCGCGGCGCGGGTGCGCTCCCTGCTGGTTCCCTACACTGAACCGGCAGCCGGCCAATATGCGGTCGGCCAGCAAGTCCTCGAGACGCTGCTGCGACAACTGCCTGCCGACCGCGCGAAATTTTCCTGGGACGTGCGCATCGCCAAGGGAGCAGGCAACGTGTTCTCTTCTCCCGACGGAACCATTTTCGTCGACGAAGATCTTGCGCAGCTCATGGGATCGAGATCCCGATCAAGCGCAGGTCTTTGGGCAGCAGCGCTCTCCCATGAAATCTCCCACATCGTTCGCCGCGACTGGGCCCGGCGGTATTTGTTTCAGAAGTTGTTGGAACAAGCCGGAGCCTCACAAATTATGCTCGGAGACGCGGGCGTGTTCTCCGGCTCATGGGTGGACGCGAAAGGCGCCTCGAGCCAGCTCGCCAGTTTCTGCCAAACCATGGAACTGGAAGCGGACGCCGACGGCCTGATGCTGATGATCCGTGCCGGATTCGATCCCGACTTCGTGCCCGCTCTGCACCACTTGTTGGAAGGTCAACCCGGGCAGTCGGAGGGAAACATTTTCGATCCCTCCCACCCACGCTGGAACGAGCGCGAGCAACATCTGCAGAAACTCTATGTAGCGGCGGGCAAGGAGTACGACCGCCTCTGGCCCGACCGTTATGCTTCGCCGGGAGGCAATTCGCCCACCGTGGTGTACGCCGGTTCACCCACCGCGAAGCGCGTCTCGAGCGGAGAAATGGAAGTGCTGATCCCTCTGCACTGTAGAAATCTAGTCGGATCGGTGGAGGTCGTCCTGCGCATCGCCGCTCCAGACTCAGAAGCGCCCACCGAGCAGCGGCAATTCACGGGCTGCACCTCGGACCGGACGTTGATTACGTTTACAGTGCCGAGCCCTGAGGTCCACAAAGGCAACTCCCGCATTCAAGCTGAGGTCTCGGTTCTGGACGACACAGGTGGCTTGTTGACGCACTCCGTTGCTCCCATACCGATCCGCTGAATCCGCATTGGAAAAATCGCCGATTACCCACTGCCAACTAGTCGAATGCCGTCCGCAGAAAACTAACCAACTGCCACCCATCCATATACTTGTACGGAGTCTCTCCCATGGTGTAATGCCCGCAGGGCAGCACGACGACTCTGTGGTCCAGTTTGTGCTTCTCGAATTCCTCGACCACCTGTTCCGAAAATTCCGGCAGAAACGTCATATCGTACTTCGCGTAAATGATGAGCGAGCGCCGCGGCCAGCGCGAAAACTTGTCGAAGTAAACCATCGGACTGACGGCGCTCCAAACCTGCCGCAGATTCTTCAGATTGATGCTCGTTTCCAGTCCTTCGCGGATGTGGCGCGTGGACTGCCCATGCCACACCACGTCGGCAAAGTAAGTTGAGGCGTGATTGAAGGCAGCAACCTTTATGCGAGGATCGTGCGCGGTAGCGATAAACGCATAGCACGATCCCAGGCTGGTGCCAACAATGCCAAGCCGGTTGTAACCTTGTGCTTCCAGCCAGTCGAGGCAGCAGCGCGCGTCGATTACACCCTGGCGCACCGAATCAAGCGTGCGTCCGATGTTGGCGGAAACCGCGTAGTCAGCGCGGTCGATCTCCGCTGGCCGCCGAATGTCGTGATACGGCATGGACAACCGCAGCACCGCAATTCCCATCCAGTTCAGCACCTGGCAAAGGCTGGAGTAGGAAATTGCATCGGAATTCCAGTGTGGCAGCAAGACAACCGCGCGGCGTCCGCGAGCCGGAAACCAGCGCGCATTCACCAGGTTATTTTCGGGATACGGGGTTATGACCGGCGAGGTGAAGCGCAGAAACTCGGCATAAGTGCCGCGAACTTTTTCTTCCAGGCGCGGGTCGGGAACCTCGCGCGTGCTGAAGACTTGAACCTCGCGGCGCTCCAGCCGGAAATCCGCCGGCTTCTGGTAAGAATAAAAGTCGTCGCTGGTCCTGATGATGCGGTCGTTGAAGTGCGAGAAATATTCCAGGAGTTCGGGCGAGCCCTGTTCCCCGTTCTGTCCAGCTGGCCCGCCGTTGCGCCCGGGCCAGCTGTGGGTCCAATCCAGTCCCCAGTCGAGCGGACGCACCACGCGATTGTTGTCCACCGACGTGAGCTGGGTTTCCCAGTCATACATCCATTGAGCGTAGCGCGAGGCCATGTCTCTTCTACAAATACAACAAGGCGACGCAATTGGCGAACAAGGTCAGCTCAATGGCAGGATTTCAGCACTCAGCAGTCAGCACACAGCATCCAGCCGCTAGCTAAAAGCCAAGAGCCAACAGCTAAGAGCTGCTGTAAACTCTCGGCACCCTCTGCGAGATGCCGCACAGAATCTCATAAGGCACGCTTTCGCACAGCCGCGCCAGTTCGACTGCATCCACGCTCTTGCCGTTGCTGGAACCAATGAGAATGACCTCGTCTCCCACCGCAACGCCAGGAATATGGCCGACATCGACCATGGTAAGGTCCATCGAAACGCGCCCCACGACCGGCGCGTATTCGCCGCGGACGATCACGCGGGCGCGATTCGAGAGCAGTCGCGGATAGCCGTCGGCGTAGCCGACCGGCAACACGGCGATGCGGCTGCGCTCGCGGGTCATGTAAGTTCCCATGTAGCCGACCGCCTCTCCCGCCGGCACGTCCTTCACCGTGAGTACGCGTGTCTTCCAGGTCAGCACCGGCGTGAGCGAAAGCGAAGGCTCAGTGACAACCTCGCCGCCGCGAGTAGCGGGAAGCGAGTAGCCGTAGAGCAAAATGCCAGGTCGCACCATGGTCTTCCAAGTCTCTGGACGTGCGCTCACCGCAGCCGAGTTGCCCATGTGCACCAGCGGAGGATGCAGATTGTGTGCCGCAAGCACCGCCAGCGCGTCCTCAAAGCGCTGCATTTGGCGCCGCGCGTCTTCGGCATCAAGCACCTCGGCCGATGCGAAATGCGTGCTCACGCCTTCAAGATGCAGATGCGAACAGGCGGCAAGTTTCACGCATAGTTCGTCGAGCGCTTCCTTTGGAGCACCCAGCCGGTTCATGCCAGTGTCGACCTTCAGGTGCACCGGCAAATTGATTTGCTGTTTGCGCGCCGCTTTTTCCAGGCGCTCGATGTGCCACGTTTCCCAAACTGTCGGCGTCAAGTTATGGGAGACAATGCCGTCCTCTTCGCCCTTCCAGATTCCTGTCATCAGCAGGATGCGCGTCCAGATGCCAGCGCTCCGCAGAGCGCGGCCTTCGGCCGCGTCGGTTACGCCGAGCCAGGGCGCGCCTTCGGCTTCCAGCGCGAGGGCGCATTCGGTGGCGCCATGTCCGTAGCCGTCGGCTTTGACGACGGCGCAGATGGCCACGTTCGGGCCAACGTGCTCCTGTACCGTGCGGAAGTTTTCCCGAAGCGTAGCAAGCGAAACTTCGGCCCAGGTCCGCCCGTCGAGAGCGAGCGAGCGCTGATCGGGCAGAACGACGCGTTCAAGACGAGGGGCATTCACAAGAAAGATTATAGCGACGGCACTGTTGCCGAATGCTGATCAACTGGCTTCAACCGGCACTGTCGTAATACCGGTCTTAGTTTCGCACCGCCCCGTTCGCACCCTCGCGATGTCGTCTAGTTTCCGGAGAGCAGAAAATTCACCGTGATTTCCGTCTCCACTTCGATCGGCTCGTCGTTAAGCAGATACGGTCGATAGCGCCACGTCCGCACCGCCTCAATCGCGGCTGCGGAGAGCATCGGGTGCCCGTGAACCAGGACCAGATTCTCAATCGTTCCGGCCTTGCTGATAATCGCCCGCAACTCAACTCTGCCCTGAACCCGCGCCTGCCGCGCCAGCGTCGGATAAATCGGTTGCACGCGATAGATCAGATTGCCTTCCGCGCCGGGATCACCACGGGAAACCCATCGCCCAGCCCATGGCCAATCGCGATGCTTGGTCCGCCGTAAATTCCGCTGCCAATAGTCGGAGCCTCAGCCACAGTCATACCCGATCCCGGATCGTTGATTCTCGGTGTTTCTCGCGGGACGGACAGCGGCGCGATAATCTGGTGTGGCGTCGGGTTGCTATTGGTCGAAGCCGTATGGCGTCCATGCGCTGGACCGCTGGTGACCGCAAGAAACGACGCGGGCGCCGAAATCTGCAGCCAGCGCACCTGTGGCGGCCTCTCCACCCACAGCATGGAAACCACGATTAGTAGACCCAGGCTAAAAGCCTGAATGGTGAAGGATGCAAGCGCAGCCCGTCCGCGATGGGCAGACTTGTCCCAGGTGCTATCGAGTGTGCTGAACATAAACTGTGCCTCCGGAACGGGCCCGTTGAATGTACAGACACCTGCGCCTCGAAATTTGATCCCTAGGGCGGAGAGGACAGGAGAGGAAATCAACCAAAAGTAAGTTACTAATAAAATAGATTACTCAATAAAAAAAGACCGCGTCGGCACGCGGTCTCAAAATATCGCCCCACAAATAAGTTGGAACCAAAGCTACTTGAGCGGTGTCGCTACTGCTTCGGCGGAGAGCTCGCGGGGGGTTTCGCGGCCGCCGGTTTCGCAGGCTTCGGAGTCGCGCCACTCGCGGGCGGCGCTGCCACACCGGATTGCGCGTTGTAAGCGTCCACGACCTGCTGGGTGATGTCCATCGACGGTCCCGCCAAAATCACAGCGCCCCGCGGCCAAGTCATCGCCTGGTCGGTATCGAGCAGCAAGCCGTAACCATTGTCGCTAACGTATTTCTGAATGATGGGCACCATTTTTTGCAGGATCCGGTTTTCGATCTCGCCCGCCTGGTTCTGGAAATCTTCCTTCGCATCCTCTGCCGCGCGGTCAAAACTCTTCTGCTTGGCCTCGATCTGCTTCACCAGCTTCTCTCTCGATTCATCATTCAACTTGTCCTGCTGGGTATTGAGCTGCTTCTTGAGGCTGTCGATTTCGTCGTTCAAACCCTTCAGCTCGCTCTGCTTGGGTTCAAACTTCTTGCTCAGTGCTTCCAGGTCGCGCTGCCCTTCATTGGAGGCGGCGATCGCCTGTTCAACCGCAAGGGTGCCGATCTTGGTGCCCGTAAACTTAGAAACAGATTGAGCTGCGGAGGGAGCGCTGGGCGGAGCGGTCGCCGCAGGAGTGCTCTTTGCCGGAGTGCCGGCCGACGGAGCGGCTTGGCCCAGAACGAAGACAGAAAAACCAAATACCAAGGCGAAAGTGACGTAAGCAAACTTAATCATTGGATCCTTTGAACTCCTTTGAACTACTTCAGATTTTTCGGAAACGCCGGATGCTTCCAGCTCACTAAGCTCACGAAAACAGACTGCAACCCGAGCCTATCAGTCATCAACCTGCAACATGACCTGAGACTTGAAACCAGCGCAGCCCGCGCGCAACGCGCATCCCACGCACGGCTCTCTTCACGCCTAACCGCAAGCGTGGTGATCAGGGTGTGGACGCCTTGGATTATACGGAGCCTACCGGAACAGCGTCAAACCGGTCCCGTTGTTCCAATTGCGAATTGCCTCAATTCAGTTTCTCAAGGTAGCGGATGAGATTGTCCATATCTTTTTCCCGTAAACGCCGATCGAAGGCAGGCATTGTGCCTCGACCCTCGATGATTGTCATGCGGATTTGCGCGTCGGTTGCCGGAGCGCCACTCGGCAGCGATCCGCGACGAAACAGTCCGTGCAGGTTGGGAGGCTGCTTATGCAAGTCCGGTTGCGGATTCTCGTGACATTCGGCGCAGTTATTGTCATAGAGCCACTCACCAACCATTTCGGCGTTGCTCCGTTGTTCCCGCGGCGGCTGCTTTTTTTCGCACGCCAGCAACATCAACCCCGCCAAGATTGCGGCTGGCAATAGTCCGCGAAACATCACTTTCGCCTCGGCGCACTATTCTGAGCCGCTTGCCGCAGGCTCTCCATCAGCTCCGCCCAGGTCCAATCTGTGGACCAGAACTTCGCTACGGTTCCATCAGGCGAAATCAACACGATGCTCATGGTGTGAGTGATTTGATTGTCTTCCTCCTTATAGTCAAGACCGAATGCCTGGGAGACGCGACGTAGATCGGTCGGATTCGTGGAAGCGAAGTCCCAGTGCGAAAATCCGCTCTCGTCGCCATCCAGATAAGCAAGACCGTACTTGCGCAGAACGGCGGGAGTGTCGTATTTCGGATCAAAGCTGATGGTCAGCAGATGGGTTTTGCCGTACTCGTCCGGGCTCTTCTTGAATTCATTGTGAATGCGTGCAAACTGGCTGCTCAGCCGTGGACAGAAGTTCGGCATCGGGCAGCGCGTGTAGATAAAGGTGATCAACAGTGCTTTGCCGGCGAAGTCTGCAAGGCGAATTTTGCGCCCGTCCTGGTTGACAAGCGTGAAGTCGGGAACTCGTTCGCCGGGCATGAGGATCTGCGGCGCGGCCGACGGCTTGGTTTGGCCGCGCCCAGATTCATCGGTGATGCGCACATCTTCCAGCCAATAGTCGCTCGCATCTTTGCCAATCACCACCTCCGCGGCGATCTTGTCGCCGGGTTGCAGTTCCTGAACCACCGCCGGGTCCTTGACCCGGTACGGCATGGCCATGGCTGGCATGAATCCGGGAATGTCTCCATGGTTCACCGTAACCTGACTGGTGGAGGCATCCTTCGCGACTACTTCGCCCTGCATTGGATACTTCTTCGTGCGATTGCAGCATGCGGTGATGATCAGCAACAGCGTCATTGCTGCAGGTACAAGCGATTTCATCAAGCCATCACTTTCTCCGTTGTTCCGCGGCCTTGGCGCTCAATAGTTGAACCGAAAGCGAAACTCCCCATAAATCTGCCGTGGATCGTTCCAGTGAAATCCTCCGAACGTCAGACTATTGTCGAGTTGCACGCGCCGGTTTGCCACATTCACCGCGGTCACCGAAACCGTGTATTTCTCCGCGAAACTTTTGCCGAGAGCCAGATCGAACGTGGTGTGTTGGGGCAGGTAGGGAGTGGAATATTGACCAGGAAGTTGTTCAAATGGCGTCCCGTACTCCCCGTTCGTGAAACCCGAGCCGTAGTAGATATTTGTCGAGGCGTAGCTGTGCCACGGCAAACTCGCGTTGTAGCCAAAATTCAACGTGTTTCGCTGATCGTGATCTACGGGCCCGAGCCCAGGCGGAATTGCGAAGATCAAGCCGCCCGTGATCGGCGAGGTCGCCCGCGCGACCTGGTTCGCGTATGCGAGGTGGAACTGGCCATGATGCCAGAGGTTCGGCGATTTGAGCGTCAACTCCCATCCCTGGATAACAGCGAAGTCCCAAGTGATGGGCCAGAAGATGTTCGACGCGCCGATATTGTTGTGATCAAGCCAATTGTGGGCAACGTTCTGGTAGGTGTCGGCGTCGAGCGTCCAACCATGAACCGGAATCATGACTCCGTACTGCCATTCCCGGTCCCGTTCGCCGTGCAAGGGGGCGAAAGAGCCGAACTGTAAGGCCTCAAGTGCGCTGGTAGCCGTCGAAAGCGGCGGCGCTTGATAGTAGTAGCCGTAAAAGCCGCGAAAGACCCAGTTCAACCGTGGAACGCGAATGGCAACTCCAAAACGAGGGTCGGCGTCGGTTTCTGAAACCGACCCGGTTACTGCCGAATTGGGTGCCCCAGAGCGGAACTCCGTTACCCGCACGCCGGCCATCAAAGTCAGCCACGAGGTCACTTTGAATTTGTCGTTGATAAATTCTGCGGCAACGCCTCCATTCACGCCGATCGAGGAGGGTTGGATGGTGGGATAATCAACCCCGTCGTAGGGGACCCCGACCTGCGCGAAATAGTTGTACTGGTGCTGATAAAAGCCATAGACACCAGCCTGCACATCGTTTTTCCAGAAATTCGAACTTACTACGATCTGTCCCCCAACATAATTCGCCGTCTGGGTAACGTTGGAGGTCACTGGAAAATCATTCGCACCGCCAATGTAATCGGCTCCGTTGTAGTGATAGAAGGGCGAAACCGTCAACAGTGTATTCGGGTTGAAGGTGTGCACCCATGAGGCCGTCAGGTAGCCGTCGGGTTCTCGCTCGGCGTCATGCAGGCCAAAACTCGGCGGCTCCCCGGACTGCACCAGAATATAATTTCCTGACGAGTTGGGATTTGGATCGATCGGAATCTGATAGTAGTCGCGCCGCAACGATCCCACCAGCCGGAACTGATTTTGCGGATCGCGGTTGAAGATGATCGACCCAAACCCTCCAAAACCGTTTGACGCGTCGTTGACCACCTCCCCGATGGGACCCTGCAATCCGTATTGACTTCGATCTCCGTTCAAGCTGCCATAGTAAGCAAAGCGCTGCGTGTGTCCTCCGCAACTGATTTGGTCGTCGGTTTGATAGAAGTTCCCGGCCGTGATAACCAGATCGCATTCCCGATATCGTTCAAATCCCGTGCGCGGCACAATATTGAAGATTCCGTAGGTTCGATCTCCGTAGTCAGCGTCATAGCTCCCCCGTTGAACTTCGAGATAGTCGATGTCCTTGGGATCGATTTGCGGACCGAGATTATTCGCGATATTCGTGTTCGGAACCGGAACCCCGTCAATCAGCCACTCCACCTGATGCCCGCCGCGCATATGCAGCATGTCGTGCGTCACGTACGCTGCCGGCACGTAATCGGTGATCATTTCCATGCCGTTGGTACGGTCGGCTCCCGGGGTTTGCTGAATGTCGATCCGGTTAAGCGTGGTCGTCGGCGTGACGCTGTCGGTCGTCGCGGCCACGGGAGTTTCCGACACCAGGACAGTTTCTTTTCCCCCTGCGATTATCAGCTCGAAATGCAACACCGGCTTGGTGTCCGATTGCACAATCACATCCTGATGCATTTCCCGGAAGCCTTTTGACGAGACTGTGACCGTGTAATTTCCGAGCGGCACTGAACTGAATTCAAATCCTCCGCTGTCGTGGGAATCCTGGGACTGGGACCAGTCCGAGTTTTGTGCCTTCAGCGTGACGTGCGCGCCTTGAACGGGACGGTGCTGAGGATCATGAACCACGCCACGAACGGAGCCGAAAATCGAGGCATATGCCGCCGCAGTAAGCAACCAAATCGCAAAAACGACAAGCCAGATTCGAGTCATAAGATCTTTTCCTTAAGATTTCGCGTATGAAGATTTCGCGTAGGGACGGCCGCCCCCGGCCGTCCAAGCCGAGCGCAGCTCGGCAGTCGTCTGGAGCAATGCAACTCTGGAGGTCCAGCTAAGCAAGCATCCCAAAGTTGCTCTTAATTTCGGCGAGATGGTTAGCTGCGAGGAGGCGCGCGCGCGGAATCGTATCCGGAGAGATCGGTAGAGCGAAATTCCGCGTTCTGTGTCGGGCGCGCGGGTTCAATCAGGAGACGGAAAAAAGAAAGCAGATTGCAAGCGGGCTGCGCCCACTCCGAGGTGGTCGCGCCGCAGCAGCAATGGTTCTGGCAGCAAGTATTGACTGCCTCGATGGAGGTCGCGGATGGGTCGGACTGCGACGGCGACGCCTGCGCCATCCCTTGTGCCATCCCATGATGGCAGGGCATCGCAGGCTGCGCCGATACCGGCTGGCGCATGCAATGCATAGCCGCCGGCACTGCAGCACACGGCAAAGCCATCGGCCCGAAGGCAGGGACGAGCATCACCAACATCAGAAATCTAGCCGTCCAGCGTGAAGCTCCCCACATTTGCGGAACACTATATCAGTACTCAGCACGCAGTAGCCAGTACCTTAGCGAAGTGATAGTGCTCCAGTTTGGATAATCCCAAACCATTGCCATCCTGAGCGGAGCGAAGGATATGCTTTTTTGCTGCTTGCAAATCCAACTTGCCTCGCTAAATTTTCGAACTGAGACACTGCCCGCGAAGTAGGTCAGTCCGAGTCTGTTTTGAAAAGGGCACAGCATCACACCTTGCGAAAAAAACTCTGATTGGGGCCGGGGTTTGGGAAGGGCACGAGTCCAGAGTTTGCGGAAAAGTCGATCTTGTGCTTGTTTTTGGGTGGCGCAGCGCTTTAGCGCTGCGGTAAGTGTATCGTTTTGACTGCGGCTTCAGCCGCTGAGGGACGACAATTCTGGGGAAAGTTACCCCGGGGGGAAATGGGGGAAAACTCCCTCACAGCTTTCCAAATTTGTCAGTTACTTACTAATCAAAGAGCGCAAAGCATTGACGAATAAAGACCTTACAAACCAATCCCTCATTCTTCAAAGACTTGGGAAAAACCGGTCGCTAAGTCTTTGATTCCAAAAGATCGTCAGGGGAGGGGTCAAGCGAAAGCTCTGTAGCTCACTTCCTCGTCGTTGCCGTGTCGTGAAACTGAGACACTCCAGCAAAACCAATGCGCTAGCAATCCGTGTGCTAAGTCATTCCTGTACCATTTCTCCGTGCACGAACTCGCCAAGCAGTTGTTGACCACAATTCGAAAGCGCCACTCGACGCGTCCTGGAGACCGCGTCGCGGCAGCAGTTTCCGGCGGAGCGGATTCCGTCGCTTTGCTCTACCTGCTGGTGGAGTTGCGCGCCGAACTGGGAATTGTGCTGTCGGTCGCACACGTCAACCACAAATTGCGCGGAGAAGAGTCGGACGAAGACGAGCGCTTTGTCGCCAAACTGGCGCGACAGCACGGGCTCGACCTGCATGTGCTGGAGGCGCCGATCGAACGGACACCCGCCATCAACGCAGGCGTCGAAGCGGCAGCGCGGGAACTGCGTTACGGTTTTTTTCGCGAGCTCGCGCGCGAAGGCCGCGTAACCCAAATTGCCACTGCGCACACGCTGGACGACCAGGCGGAGACCGTCCTGCTGCGCATGTTTCGCGGCACCGGCATTCGCGGGCTTGCGGGCATTCATCCGCGAATTAGTTTCGAAGAACACGGACAGTCCTTCGGCGACGTGGTGCGACCGCTGCTCAGCTTTCGGCGCGCGGCGCTGCAGGAATTTCTGCGCAAGCAGGGCCAGAGCTGGCGCGAGGATTCGTCGAATCGAGACGTTGCCTTCCTGCGCAATCGCGTGCGCCACCGTCTGCTGCCGATGATCGCCGAAGAATTTGGCGAGGCCGCGATCGGGCACATGGCAGAGCTAGCCGAAATCGCGCGCGCCGAAGAAGAGCATTGGAATCGCCATCATCCGGAGATCGCGGAGCCACCACTCTCTTCGGCCAAGCTCTCGCCGACTAAAGAGTTGCCCCTCGCGCCGCTGTTGGCTCTTCCCTTGGCAGCGCAGCGTCGGCTGGTACGCGCATGGCTGGAAGCGAATGCGCCCCGCTTACCCGTCTCCTTCCGCCTGATCGAGCAGGCGCTGGAACTGGCAGCCGAACCAGCAGGCAGAAAAGTGGAGATGCCATCCGGATGGAATCTTCAGCGAGCACGGCAGGCGCTTCGGCTGGAGTTCCAAGACTTGAACAGCCACAAAGAAAGCTTAAATTATCAGTACACATTGGCCGTGCCGGGCTCGATCGAGGTTCCAGAATTGGGCGCGTCCATTGAAGCCCGCGTAGTGGAAGCAGTTGGGGTTCCAGACAAGGAGCGCGAGCAGTTACTCGATCCGCGACTCATGCCCAAGCAACTTCTAATCCGCAACTGGCGCCCGGGCGATCGTTACTGGGCGGCGCATACCGCGACCGAGAAGAAGGTGAAGGAGTTGCTGAGCGACCGCCACGCGACCGGAGCCGTGAAAAAACTCTGGCCGGTTGCGGTCGCGGAAGACTGCGGTCTGGTCTGGATGCGGGGTTTCGCCGTCCCCGCGGCTTTTCGCGCGCCCGCGGGCGCTGGGCATGCGATTTGGATTCGTGAAATTGCGAGCATGATGTAACATTGCCGTCAGCGATCAGTCGGCCAGCGCCAGCGATGTAAGTTCTACTGAAAGCTGAGAGCTGACAGCCGAAAGCTGCCTCCGGAGGCGCCACTTCCGCTATGAATGCTTCGCCGAAAGTTCAGTTGCGCCAGGTAATCTCGGCCGACCAGATTCAAAAAAGAGTCCGCGAACTCGGACGCCAGATTTCCGACGACTATCGCGGCCAGACCGTGATCGCCCTGGGAATTCTAGAAAACAGTTTTCTGTTCATGGCTGACCTGGTGCGGGCCATTGATGTGCCCATTATCTGCACCTTCATCAAGCCGACCTACAAGCAAAGCCAGCAGGGCGCATCTCCGGTGCTGGAGATATTCTTCAGCCACGAACTGGCCATTGCCGGCAAGCACGTGCTGCTGGTCGAGGGTCTGGTGCACTCAGGAGTGACCAGCGAGTTTCTGATGAGCGACCTGCGCGGCCGGGGCGCGGCGTCGGTGAAGCTGGCAACCCTGCTCGACCGCCAATCGGCGCGCCGCGTCCCGCTACAGCCCGATTATTTCGGATTTCTGGTGGATGACGCGTTTCTATGCGGCTACGGCCTGGGGAGTCCCGAGCAAACAGGGCGAAACCTGGCATATTTGGCCGCGATCTAAAGTTCCGAGAGCTTCGGGCTGCCGACTGCGGCTCGAGCGAAATCGCGGCTTGCTCGAAGCTCGAAGTTCGTAGCCACGAAGCGTGACTTCTGTTACTTCCTTCTAGTTCGCCGTTTTCTGCGCAAAAGGTCTAAAATAAGTTGGGCAGGCTTTTCCCCAGTCGAATTTCCGCTTCCGGCATCTAATACAAGTCGTGACGCGGTTTCTTTCTTTGGTAGGGATGGAGCTGCTCTTCGAGGAGTTTTGAGTGAATTCAACGATCAAGACGGTACTGTTCTGGGCAGTCATTGTGGTTTCAGCCTTCCTGCTTTGGCAGGTAGTGAAGACCGGCAGCAATGCCCAGAAAGAGAAAGAAATCGGCTTTTCTGAATTCCTGTCCGATGTGGATCAGGGGAATGTCCACGACGTGTTGTTTATCGGCCAGGAAGCGCGCGGGAAGTTTAAGAACGATTCGGCCTTTCATACTACCGTGCCCCCCGGCAGCTATCCGGAAATGTACAAGAAGCTCACGGACAAGAATGTCCCGTACAGTTTCAAGGACATCAGCAATGGCACCTGGCCCAGCTGGCTCTTGAATCTGGCGCCCCTGGTTTTGCTGGGCGCGCTCTGGTTCTTCATGATCCGGCAGATGCAGACGGGCGGAAACAAGGCGCTGTCGTTCGGCAAGAGCCGGGCGCGTCTGCTCTCCATGCAGCAGAAAAAGATCACGTTCAAAGACGTGGCCGGAGTGGATGAAGCGAAAGAAGAACTGCGCGAAATTATCGAATTCCTGCGCGAGGCGCAAAAATTCCAGAAACTCGGCGGACGCATCCCTAAAGGCGTGCTGCTGGTCGGTCCTCCGGGAACGGGTAAGACCCTGCTCGCGCGCGCGGTTGCCGGCGAGGCAAATGTTCCGTTCTTCTCCATCTCCGGCTCCGACTTCGTGGAAATGTTCGTAGGCGTTGGCGCAAGCCGAGTGCGCGACTTGTTCGAGCAAGGCAAGAAGAATGCCCCCTGCATCATCTTCATCGACGAAATTGATGCCGTCGGACGTCATCGCGGCGCCGGCCTGGGCGGTGGACACGATGAGCGCGAGCAGACTTTGAATCAGCTGCTCGTAGAGATGGATGGCTTTGAGTCGAACGAAGGCGTGATCCTGATGGCGGCGACCAACCGTCCCGACGTGCTTGATCCAGCGTTGCTGCGCCCCGGCCGTTTCGACCGCCGCGTTGTAGTCAACCGTCCCGACGTCCGCGGACGCGAAGAGATTCTGCGCGTGCACACGCGCAAGATTCCACTAGCCGACGACGTCGACCTCTCCGTGCTAGCCCGCGGCACTCCGGGATTTTCCGGCGCCGACTTGGCTAACATGGTGAACGAAGCGGCGTTGGCGGCAGCGCGGCAAAACCGCAAGGCCGTGCTGATGTACGACTTCGAAGTGGCCAAAGATAAAGTGCTGATGGGCGTGGAACGCAAGTCGCTTCTGCTCTCCGACGAAGAAAAGAAAAACACCGCCTATCACGAGGCCGGACACGCGCTGGTAGCAGCCATGCTGCCGCATTCCGATCCGGTGCACAAGGTAACGATCATTCCGCGGGGCATGGCGCTTGGACTGACCATGCAGTTGCCGACCGACGATCGCCACAACTATTACAAGAACTATCTCGACACGCAGATCGCCATCCTGATGGGCGGGCGCATCGCGGAAGAGTTGTTCCTGAACCAGATGTCAACCGGCGCCGGCAACGACATCGAGCGAGCCACGGAACTGGCGCGCAAAATGGTTTGCGAGTGGGGTATGAGCGACCTCGGTCCGCTGACGTTCGGTAAGAAAGAAGAGCAGATCTTCCTGGGACGCGAGATCGCGCAACACCGCGACTACAGCGAAGCCACCGCCATCCAGATCGACGAAGAAGTCAGAAAGATGGTGAGCACAGGCTACGCGACGGCGAAGGGAATCCTCTCGGAGAATCGCGACACGCTGGTCCGGATCGCAAAAGCGCTGATCGAACGCGAAGTTCTGGACGCTTCCGAGATCAAGATGTTGGTCGAAGGCGATGAACTGCCGCCGATCAAACCGCTTCCCGCAAAGACCGAAGACGGCGTGCAGCAAGTGCTAAAGCCGGAACGAGCTCCCGCAAAGAGTGGCGAGCGTCCAGCAACCGCGTGATCAGTTCGTGTAGAGAACGGAGCTTACCCGTCTCGCACTCGAATATCAACCATGGGGCGGCCAAGTCGGCCGCCTTCCTTTTTTCGCCGCGTTTTCACGTCACCGACGCATGGCCCGCACGTATCCAGGCGCGCACCGTCCGCATGGTCTCCAGGTAATAGTGCAAATTGTGCACCGTATTCAAAACCTGCGCCAGCAGTTCGTTCGAAGCATAAAGATGACGCAAGTAGGCCCGCGAATAACGCTGGCAGACGCGGCATTCGCAGGCGGGATCGAGCGCGCTTTCGTCCTGCGCGTAGCGCACCTGCTTGATCGACACCTTACCCTCGGACGTAAATAGCAATCCATGGCGGGCGGCGCGAGTAGGAAGTACGCAATCCATCATGTCGACGCCCAACTGAGCATACAGCGCGATCTCATCCGGAGTGCCGACTCCCATCAAATAGCGCAGCTGATTGGAAGGAAGATGCTCCAGGGTGGATTCGACAATGTCGCGCGTAAGCTCGCGCGGTTCGCCAACGCTAAGGCCGCCGATAGCATACCCGGGAAAGCCGATATCGATAGTTCGCTCAGCAGATTCGCGCCGCAACTCCCGATCCATCCCACCCTGCACAATTCCAAATAGCGCCTGCGTCTGATCGGCTCGCGTAGGGGCAGACGCCCCCGTCTGCCGAGCGGAGCGCAGCCCCCCGCCGTCCGTGCAAGCCCAAGGCGCCTCGTGCTTGTGCTCCTCAAAATAATTCTTACAGCGCAAAGCCCAGCGCAGAGTCAGGTCCATCGACGCCCGCACACGCGCCGCATCCGCGGGATACTCGGTGCACTCGTCGAAGGCCATGACAATATCAGCCCCCAAACCGATCTGCACCTCCATCGCTTTTTCAGGATTAAGAAAATGCGGCGATCCATCCAGGTGCGAGCGAAATGCGACGCCCTCTTCGCTGACCTTGCGCAGATCATTGAGGCTGAAAACCTGAAATCCGCCGGAGTCGGTAAGGATCGCCCGCTCCCACGACATGAACCGGTGCAGCCCGCCCATCTGCCGAACTGTCTCGACCCCAGGCCGCAGATAAAGATGGTAAGTATTCGACAGCAGAATCTGCACGCCGAGTTCTTCCAGCACATCCTGCGAAACGCCCTTGACTGAACCGAGCGTTCCAACCGGCATAAACACAGGCGTCTCAACCTCTCCGTGAGGAGTGATGAGCTTGCCCGCGCGGGCCAAACCGCGAGTCGCTTCAATTTGCAAACGAAGAGGCAAGAGGGGATTGTAACGTGGAATGCAAGATGCTCGTAATTGCTCTGCCTCGTATGGCCGGTCCTGGTGTCCTCTGTGGGCT
This sequence comes from Terriglobales bacterium, assembly GCA_050014035.1. Lineage (GTDB taxonomy): Bacteria > Acidobacteriota > Terriglobia > Terriglobales > Acidobacteriaceae > Acidiflorens. The sequence goes on along the minus strand of JBEKED010000033.1, from coordinate 6,447 downwards.
GTCGCCTGTGTTCCTCTGTGGTAAAAAGGGTGGTCGCCGTCGATAAGCTAATGTCGAGACCGAGCAATCCCAAGTCCCGCTGCAAAACACCCCTGCTAGAGGACCTTCCGTTCGCCGTCAAGCAGCGCAAGCCAGTCCCGCATGAATTCGTGCTCGACGCGCTTGCGCCGCTGTCGCCCCGGACTCGCCCTATGTTCGGCTGCCTCGCGATTTATGTTGAAGAGAAGATCGTCCTCATCCTCAGAAACAAAGACAAACCTGGCCAGAACACGGACAACGGAGTGTGGCTCGCCACGACCGAGGAGCACCACCAGAGCCTGCGCCAAGACTTCCCCAGCATGCGATCGATCAAGGTGCTGGGAAAGAAAGTGACCGGCTGGCAGGTTCTTCCGTCCGACGCGGACGATTTCGAGGAAGCTGCGTTGCGTGCCTGCGACCTGGTTCTCGCTGGCGATCCGCGCATCGGTAAGGTGCCCGGTGCGCGGCGCGCGAAGACGCCCAAAAAAGTCGTGAAAAGGCGCTCCCGCTAGCGCAGACGAATCAGCTGACTTTCTATCGAAATATGCGCGAAGTATCAGCCGGGAACTCGACCAGTGTCATACCCGCGTTTCCGCGATCCAGATCTTCATCTTTCGCGAGAAAACCATAGCGCTGGCGCAGGTCCTGCGAGTCGGCGTCGAAGATGCTCCAGTTTTCGCCGGCCACCACCTTCAGCACTTTGCCCGCCCGCTGCCATTCGGCCATCTGTTCGCGGATCGCGCTGCGGATTGCTCCGCCCTTCCCCGAAGATCCGTAGCCATGAATAATCTTCACCACGGGTCCGCAAGCTCCGCGAGGCGCATACAACGATTCCAGCAATCGCCGTTTCGCCTGCTCCACCGTAGGCATCCCAGCCTTAAGGTTTAGGACCATCAGTTTAGTTTGTGAAGGCGCGGTCACAACCTTGTATTCTACGAGTTCCCTTCTTTTAACGAATTGTCATCCCTCACTTCGTTCGGGAGGACAAAGTTTAGTGGATGACGAAATTTAGTGATGACAAAATGCAGTCAACGGAACCTATGACCGACACCGCCGTCAACCCGATCCCCAACGGAGTACGAGCCATCGCCGCGTTATTCGCACTCTGCGCAATCTATCTTGGGATCGCAGGCGCATTGATGCTACTGAGTCCGGGCGCGATATCGATGGCGGCAGGCGCACCGCTGCTGTTCGGCCTCGAATTGGCGGGCCCCTATATGTTCTTGCTTGTGGCAGTCATTGGAGCCGGCATCGCGTGGGGTCTCGTGGAACTCAATAACATCGTGCGGCACGCCGCGATACTGATCGCCATCGCTGGAATCGTAATGCTGGTGCCATCCGTTTCCGCAGCGACCGTGATGGTTCAGCCAAGAGCGCTGGCGTTTGGAGGGCTGGGAATTATCCTGCGAGTGATGGTCGCGTGGTACCTCTCCCGCGGAGAAGTAGCCGACGCGTTTCACCGTTCTCCATAAGCTGCCTACAGAAAGCTAAGCCACACCGCGAAGCCGGCTCTTCAGTTCATCCGGATGCACCGCAAATTCTACGGCGTCCTCCCGCTCCAGGTGTCCGTTTCTCACCAGCCGCGCCAGCGACTCCTCCATGGCGATCGATCCCTTGCCCTTGGTCATCGTGATTTCCTGGTTCAGGTGCTGGAGCGCGTTGTGGCGGATGTGCTGTCGCGCGCCGTATCCAATCATCAGCAGCTCGACGGCTGGAACGCGGCCGCCCTTGCGGCTTGGCAACAGCGTCTGCGTCAACACCGCCGAGATTGCCATCGCCAGTTCCTGCCGAATCGTGCTCTGCCTTTCCACTGGAAAAGAATCGGAAATGCGCGAGATTGCCGAAGCCACGTCGGTAGTGTGCAAAGTGGAAAGCACCAGATGTCCAGTCTCGGCCGCCGAAACAGCAATCGCCATGCTCTCGGGATCGCGCATCTCGCCAACCACAAGAACATCGGGCGCCTGCCGCAGCGCCGCGCGAAGCGCCGTGGGAAAATCAGGCGCATCGGTTCCAACCTCAACCTGCTCGATCACGCTGCGCAAATGCTCGTGCTCGTATTCGACCGGATCTTCGATGGTCACGATGTGGCGGGCATCGCGCTGGTTGATCTCATTGACCAGCGCTGCCAGGGTGGTGGATTTTCCCGCGCCAGCCGCGCCTCCAATCAGCACCAGCCCACGCCGGAGCGCGGCTAGACCGGCAATCTCAGCCGGAAGTCCCAACTCGCCAAGCAAGGGCACTTTCATTGGCAGTGCGCGAATCGTAGCCGCGGCCCGTCCGCGTTCGCGATGCAGGTTAATGCGGAATCGTCCAAGGCCAGCAATTCGATAGGAAGAATCGGCAATCTGTACGGCGCGATACTGCGCCGCGGCAACCGGAGTCAGAATTGGCTGCACCAGAGATTCGATTTCCGAACCGTCCAGCGTCGAGTCGCCAATCTTCTCAACTTCTCCGTTCTTGCGAATCACGGCCGCAGTCCCGTGAACCAGCAGCAAGTCGCTGCCGCCAAGCCGCAGCAGTTCCGCTAGAAAATCATGTAGCTTAGTCTCGTCCGACAATGCGTTGCTCCCTGGGGGCAGAGAAACCCGTACCTACAGATCGTACCGGAGAGGGGTTCTTGCAACAGAGAAAATCACGTTGGGGCGGACGCACTCGTCCGCCGCGCCGAGCAAAGCTCGCCGCAGTTTTCGTAGGCGCTGTGCAAGAGCCGGACGGCCGAGGGCGGCCTTCCCTACGCGAGCACAACCCTTACTTCTTCGCCCGCGCCGTTTCTTTCTCTCCGACGCGCTCGCTGACCTTAAACGTCATCTTGCCCGCCTTCTTATCAGCGTCCACAATCACGTGGTCTCCATGCAGCACTTCCCCGTCCAGAATTTTGAGCGCCAGCGGATCCTGCACCAGCTTCTGAATCGCCCGCTTCAGCGGACGCGCTCCAAAATTCGGATCGTACCCTTCGGTAAAGAGCAGTTCTTTGGCGGAGTCGGTCAGCTCCAGAGAAATCTTGCGATCGGCGAGCAGCCGGCGCAAATCTTCCAGGCGCAGATCGACAATCTTCACCAACTGTTCCTTGCCCAGCGGATGGAAGATGATGACGTCGTCCACGCGATTCAGAAACTCAGGCTTGAAGTGGCCATGGAGCGTGCCCATCACCTGCTTCGACGCCTCCTCGAAGCCGGCGGCGGAGCGAACGCTTTCCGACTGCAGGTAAGCAGAGCCTAGGTTGGAGGTCATGATGATGACCGTGTTCTTGAAATCCACCTTGCGGCCTTTGCCGTCGGTGAGGCGGCCGTCGTCCATGATCTGCAGCAAAATGTTGAACACGTCGGGGTGCGCCTTTTCGATTTCGTCGAAGAGCACAACCGCATAAGGATGGCGCCGCACCTGCTCCGTAAGCTGTCCGCCCTCTTCGTAGCCAACATATCCCGGAGGCGCGCCGATCAGACGCGACACGGCATGCTTCTCCATGTATTCGGACATATCGATGCGGATCATGGCGCGCTCGTCATCAAAAAGAAACTCGGCCAGCGCACGCGCCAGTTCGGTTTTGCCAACGCCGGTCGGCCCCAGGAAAATAAAAGACCCGATCGGCCGCTTGGGATCGCTCAGCCCGGCGCGCGATCGGCGGATAGCATTAGCCACACGTTCGAGCGCTTCATCTTGTCCGATGACGCGCAGACGCAGCCGGTCTTCCATGTTGATGAGCTTCTTGACCTCGCCCTCGAGCATCTTCGAAACCGGAATTCCGGTCCATTTGGAGACGATGCGAGCAACGTCTTCCTCATCGACTTCCTCCTTCAACATGCGATGCCCAGTTTTGCCGTCGATTTGCGAGGTGACTTTCTTCAGTTCCTCTTCCGTGTTGCGGATGAGGCCATAACGAATCTGTGCCACGCGCTCAAGATTGCCTTTGCGTTCCTCGGCCGCCTCTTCAATCTTGAGCTGCTCGAGTTTTTCCTTCAAAGCGCGGGCCTTCGCGATGACATCTTTCTCCTGTTTCCACTTGGCTTTGAGCGCATTCGATTGCTCGCGAATGCCGGCAAGTTCTTTCTCGACGTGCGTCAGGCGCTCTTTCGAATTGGCATCGTCTTCTTTCTTCAGCGCCTGCTTTTCGATTTCCAATTGCGTGGCGCGGCGTTCGAGCTGATCGATCTCCGTGGGCATGGAATCGATCTGAATACGTAGTGAAGACGCGGCTTCATCGATCAGGTCGATCGCCTTATCGGGCAGGAAGCGGTCGGAAATGTAACGATGCGAAAGCGTGGCCGCGGCCACGATCGCCGAATCTTTAATGCGCACGCCGTGATGCACTTCGTACTTCTCCTTCAGTCCGCGCAAGATCGCAATTGTGTCCTCGACATTCGGCTCGCCCACGAACACAATCTGGAAACGCCGTTCCAGTGCGGCATCTTTCTCGATGTACTTGCGATATTCGTTGAGCGTGGTCGCGCCAATCGCGCGCAGTTCTCCGCGGGCGAGCGCCGGCTTCAGCATGTTCGACGCGTCGATGGCGCCCTCAGCCGCACCCGCGCCTACCAGCGTGTGCAACTCATCGATGAAAAGAATGATCTGTCCTTGCGAGTCTTCGATTTCTTTCAAGACCGCCTTCAGCCGGTCTTCGAATTCGCCGCGATACTTCGCGCCCGCCAGCATCGCTCCCAGGTCGAGCGAAATGACGCGCTTGTTCTTCAAGGCCTCCGGCACGTCGCCGGAGACGATGCGCTGTGCCAGGCCTTCAACAATGGCGGTTTTGCCCACGCCCGGTTCGCCGATCAGCACCGGATTATTTTTTGTGCGCCGCGAAAGCACCTGCACCACGCGGCGAATTTCCTCGTCGCGTCCAATCACCGGATCGAGTTTCCCGCGCCGGGCCTGCTCGTTCAGGTCGCGGGCGTAACGCTCCAACGCCTGGTATTTCGCTTCCGGATTCTGGTCAGTAATGCGCTGCGATCCGCGGATTGCGGTCAGCGCTCTCAGGATGGCATCGTGGGTCGCGCCGTGCCGCGCCAGCAGTTCCTGCGCCGGATCGCGCTTCAAACTGGTCAAGGCCAAAAGCATGTGCTCGGTCGAAACATATTCGTCCTTGAAGGTGTCGGCTTCCTTGAAAGACCTTTCCAGCACCTGATTGATCTGGGAAGACATGCCCGGCTGCTGTGCGCCGCCACTGCCAGAGACTTTGGGCAGCTTCTCGATTTCTTTATAAAGGTCGCTGAGCACAGCCTGCGGCCCAATGCCGATTTTTTCCAGCACCGGTGCAACTATGCCTTCTTTGTCTTCGACCAGCGCCGCCAGCAGATGAAGCGGTTCCAGTTCCGGGTTGCCGTGTTCGGAAGCAAGCTCATTCGCGCGCTGCACAGCCTCCTGCGCCTTAACAGTGAATTTGTCCCAACGGATTGCCATGGGCGTGACTCCATTTTGTAATTTTGTAATCGGGTAATTTGGTAGTCTGACTTGCCGCTCGTCTTCTAAATTACAAAATTGCCCGATTACCAAATTGCAAAATGAAACGGGAGGCGCTCGTTTCCGCCTCCCGCCAAGTTTACCGCTTTCGAGTTTTCCTTACGCGGCCTTGCCGGCGCTCTTCGGCTCTTTGCCTTCGAGCGTCTTCTGGCTGTCCTGCTTCTGACTGCCAACATTGACTTTGATCTGCTTCGGCTTGGCTTCCGCCTTCTTGGCCAGCTTGATCTTCAGTACGCCTTTGTCATAGTCGGCCTGCACGCTCTCCTGCTCGACCGTGTTCGGCAGCGTGAAAGTGCGGGTAAAGCTGCCATACTGCCGCTCCACTCGCCGATAGTTCTCTTCTTTCTCTTCCTTCTCGAACTTCCCGGCACTTCAATCTTCAAAGTGACGTTGTGCTCGTCTTCGTACACGTCGACGGGCGGCGCGAAGGCGCTGGTAGTCAGCGCTTCATCCTGCCCTTCCGGCCCACGCGGGTCACGGAACAGACGGTTCATGCGGTCTTGCAGGGTCACGTACTCACGGAACGGATCCCAACGGGTCAGCAAAGTCATAACTAAATCCTCCTACGGATATTCATTTGGAGAGCCTTTCAAAGGGCTCCCGAGTTGTTATTAAGTATGTGCACATAATAAAATCTTAGTGTGTTATTGTCAACTACTTAATATTACTGTGTTTTCAATTGCTTACGCTTAATATCAGGCACTTTAAGTAGCTGGTTTCCGGCACATTCAACAAGATTGGATGGTCTTTCGCCGCCCCTCGGTTCTCCACAACACGCAGCGACTTGTGGGCGTCCTGAGCGGCGTCGGCGACGACTTTGAAAAAGTCAGCGACACTAACATGAAACGAGCAGGAGCAGGTAACCAGAATCCCTCCGGGCCGCAGCATCTTCATAGCGCGCAGGTTGAGCTCCTTGTAGCCGCGCAGCGCCTTGTCGAGGTCGCGCTTGGTCTTGGCAAACGCCGACGGATC
>JBEKED010000032.1:0-18098 GCA_050014035.1 Terriglobales bacterium | reverse complement strand
TATCTCCTCGCGCACATTCTGGAGTTCCAGTTCTACCAAGCCCTATGCCGCGAGTCGGGATACAAAGGCCCGCTCAACCGCTGCACCTTCTACGGCTCGAAAGAAGCGGGAGCAAAATTCAATAAGATGCTGGCCATGGGCCAAAGCAAACCCTGGCCCGACGCGCTGGAAGTCCTGACCGGCGAGCGGCGAGTCGATGCCGGCGCCATCCTGGAATATTTCGCGCCGTTGCAGAAATGGCTGGACGAGCAGAATAAAGGTAAGAAGGTGGGCTGGTAGAAAAGCGGAAGGCTTTACTCGTCCAAATTCGCAAGAACCGGACCGCCCTGGTGAATAGCGACCCTGGGATTGTGGTAAACGATACAGTTTTTCAGAAGCTTCGCAGGAAGCTTAATTCCGAACGTATGCGTGCGGCCACCTCGTCCCTCAGCGGCTTTGCTGCCTTCGTACTTCCAGTCCTCCTGGTGGAGGAAAGCAATGTCCACGCGCCAAATCGCAGCAACCTTGCCGAGTTTTAGTCGTTTAGTTTGGTCGATCGCGTAGCGCCAAACAACGTACCATCCAGGGTGATTGAAGTGCGATTGCAGTGCCCATGGGCGTGTCGATCCCTTGGATTCCAGTGCGTGTTGCGGAGGTGGGTCTAGTTTCCCTCGCAATGAAAGGTCGGGAAAACGTTGTTGGGCAACGTCGGGGTGCTTGTGTTTCTTGTAGGGACTTAAGGCGTCAAGTGCTTGGGTACCAAGTATGCCGACAATGCCGCTAAACACATTCGCCTGCTCAAAATAGATGTCGATGAGTTCATCGGCTTTGCTCTCGATGTGTTCAATAGCCTCGCGGATGTGTGTAATCTTGAGTTCGGGAGGCAGTGGCACCGAACGGTCGAAGCCGTCAGCTTGTAAAGCCATCTCGCCAACAAGGTGTCACGGTTCTAATCGCAATGCAAGGTTTCCCTGCAGATCCAAGTCGGCTTTGGAACCTACTCTGCTACTGGCTCGTCCATTCCCCGGGAGCGCCGCCAGTGCGGGGATCGCATCGAGCGCAGTGTCGAAGAATTGTGGATCGAGTTCGACGCCGATGCTCTTGTATCCGACGGCAACAGCCGCCGCGATGGTCGAGCCGCCGCCCATGAAAGGATCGAGAACAACTCCCTCCCCAAGCGGGAGACAGGCTCTGACTATCTGGCGCATGAACGATTGTGGCTTTAACGAGGGGTGCGGAGAAATCGCGCGCTCTTCCCGTCGAGTAGGGGCTGAGAGAATCACATCGGAAAACGGAAGCTCCCCGGAGACGCGGCGCAAGCCACCCGTTTTCCATTTGCGCAAGTTGTCCTGAACTCGTCCCTCACATGGCTTGCGGAACAGGCCCCACGGTTCCCATGAAGAGCGCGGCATGACCGTCACCTCCGCAAACTCGTGATGCGCGTTCTTCGGCCGGTCGCCGCCTCTCAGCGTTTGCACTAGCCGGATGATTTCGCCTCTCTTCTCAAATCCCGCCTCCAACAATGGAACGTAGACAAGGTGGGACAACAGCGGATTCGTTGCGATGAAAACATGCGCCCCCGGAACCATGACGCGGAAAGCTCGACGGGCAAAATCGGAAAAGAAATGCCGCAGCTTCGACCGCTCATCGCCGGTCAAGATTGTAAAGCGAGGCAACGGACTGCGGACACAACCATCGAATGCCGGAGGGATCCGCCACACTCCTCCTTTTCCTCGGCGCAGCTTCTGTTTCTCAGGCGCAGTGTATTCTTTAAGACCATAAGGCGGGTCCGTGACAATCGCGTGAATTGAGTTTGACGGCTGCTGGTTCATCCACGCAAGACAATCTGCCAAGTGCAAGGAATACCCAACACCGTTAAGACGGAAGACTGTCTGCTGATGGCTTCGAGCCGTGGAAGAACTCATCTCTGAATTAAGTACCACGAACGGCGGTGAATTTGTACAACCGTTTGGCGTAGCCGCTCGCCTCACTTCGCCGTCACGTGGCCTTGTGCCCGTTTGACCCTCCCGGTTCACTCCTTTAAACTCAAAAGATTCAGTCAAATACAAGGCGAATCCATGTCTGACAGCATTCATCTCAAGCTCCCCGACGGTAGCAGCAAAGAAGTCGCCAAGGGTACCACCGCCCTAGACGTTGCCAAGTCCATTAGCCCGCGCCTGGCCGACGCTGCTCTGGCCGCCAAATCGAATGGCGACCTGATCGACCTCACCCGCCCGCTAGAGAGCGATACCGACCTGCGCATCATCACTGAGAAAGATCCCGAGGCGCTCGAAGTCTATCGGCATTCGTCCGCGCACCTGCTCGCCGCCGCCGTGCTCGAACTGTTTCCCGAAACCAAGCTCGGCCACGGCCCCGCCACCGAAAATGGATTCTTCTACGATTTTTATCGCGAAACCGCATTCACCCCCGAGGATCTGGAAAAGATCGAAAAAAAAATGCAGGAGCTAGTCCAGCAGAATCTCCCCTACGCGCGCGAATTTCTGCCGCGCCAAGAGGGACTCGAAAAGTTCAAGGGTGAAGGCGACTTCATGAAGTGCCATTTCATCGAGCAATTCACCAAGCCCGATGAAAAAATCTCGATTTACAAAACCGGCAAGTTCCAGGATTTCTGCCGCGGCCCGCACCTGCCTTCGACCGGGAAAATCAAGGCCTTCAAGCTGCTCAACATCGCCGGCGCCTACTGGCTGGGAGACGAAAAGAATCCGCAGCTGCAGCGCATCTACGGCACGTCGTTTTTTTCGAAGAAGGATCTCGATGCCTACCTCGACGGCATCGAAGAAGCGAAGAAGCGCGACCATCGCGTGCTCGGCAAGCAACTCGACTTGTTCTCCATTCAGGAGCTGGCCGGCCCCGGCCTCATTTTCTGGCATCCGAAGGGCGGCATCATCCGCAAGGAGATGGAAGACTGGATGCGCGAAGAGTATCTGCGCCGTGGCTACTCGCTCGTGATCACCCCTCACGTGGCGCGCCGCCAGCTGTTTTTCACCTCGGGCCACGAAGGCTATTACTCACAGAATTTTTTCGACGTCATGGAACTCGACGACGCCGAATATCGCCTTAAGCCCATGAATTGCCCCGGCCACATCCTCATCTACAAGGATTCGCTGAAGTCGTACCGCGATCTCCCCGTCCGCCTCGGCGAGATGGGAACCGTCTATCGCTACGAGCGCTCCGGAGTGATGCACGGCCTGTTGCGCGTCCGCGGCTTTACACAGGATGACGCTCACATCTTCTGCACTCCGGAACAGATCGAGGCGGAGATCGTAGGCTGCATGGAGTTTGCCCTCGCCGTGCTGAAGGCTTTCGGATTCGACAAATTTCAGACCGAGCTTTCCACCTGGGATCCAAACGACAAGAAAAGTTTTCTCGGCACCGACGAGCAGTGGAACCTGGCCAACCATACACTGGAAAGCGCGTTGCAGAAACTGAACATCGAATACAAGACGATCCCCGGCGAAGCCGCATTCTACGGCCCCAAGATCGACGTAAAACTGGTCGACGCCATCGGACGTCTGTGGCAGCTCTCGACCGTCCAATTCGATTTCAACCTGCCCCAGCGCTTCCAACTCGAATACGTAGCCGAAGACGGCACGCGCAAGCAGCCGCTCATGGTTCATCGCGCGCTCTACGGATCGGTCGAGCGCTTTTTCGGAGTCCTGATCGAGCATTACGCCGGAGCGTTCCCGGTCTGGCTCTCGCCGGTGCAGGTCGCGATGATTCCAATCGCCGAGCGCCACGTCGTTTACGCCGAACAGGTAGCCTCGCAACTGCGAGCTGCGGGAGTGCGTGTGGAAGTCGACGCCCGCAATGAAAAAATGAACGCTAAGATTCGCGAGCACGCCATGCAGAAAGTCCCATTCCTGCTGGTAGTAGGAGACAAGGAAGCCGAAGCCAACAAAGTAAACATCCGCACGAGAGGCAAAGAAAAAACCGAAGACCTGGCCACTGCGGAGTTTGTAGAGAAGATCAAAAAGCTGATCGCCGACAAGAGCGCAACGCTGTAGCCCGGCAAGATCCACGTAGGGACGGCCGAGGGCGGCCGTCCCTACGTGAGTTCACACCCGCCAATAATCCGCGCGCCACTGCTGAATCGCTTTCTTGATCTCCGGCCCGGCCAACTTCTCGTTCAGCGCTCGCGCCGCCAGCGCGGGCAGTTCGCCATCGGACGCGAAGCGCAGCGCAATAAGCTGCCCTTCCGTAAGTTCCGCGATACGCGGTCGAAGGCTTGGGTCGAGCAAGGTCATAAGACGTAATCTTTCTTCCAGCCGAATCACCCGATCCTGCACCTTGAGCGAATAAAGCCTGACCTTAAAAATCAGAATTACCGCGGCGACCATGAAAACTACCAGCCACGCAGAATGCAGCCCAGGCCGCCTGAACGCATAAACGATACTCACGATCAGCGTGATCGCGAAAACCGGCAGAATGAAAAAGTGAAAGAGCGGATCATACCGCGTGTAATGGGAATAATTCTGCGGAGATGCGTCGGCCATGGGGGCCTCCTTATGAAATTGGAACCATCATCGCACGTTCGACGCTCGCGTAGCGGCAGGCCGGAGTTTTTCCCAAACCTGCTACCGAGCGACGACCATGCACTTTCTTGCAGCAAAACTAACTTGTCGTGAACCTAGAATGCCCGGCCACTGCGATCCCGATTGACAGCGCCGCCCGCCTGAACCATACTTTGCCAACGAAGCTCCTTCTGCTTCACCCCAGCTTCGCATCTCCGATGGAGGAAAGTTCCATGAAGAAGTCTCGCTGTTTCCAGGTTCTCACTCTCACGGCGCTTCTTGCCTGCATGGTTTGCGGGCAGCAAGCGCTGGCGGAAAGTCCACATCATTTTCAGATTCGGGCCGCAAACGCAAACGCTGTAAATCCCGCGAAAGGTGCCAAAGAAAAAGCCGTCCTCGAACAGCTGTCCTCGGGTTTTGGCGTTTTGCCTCCGGTGGATGGTAATGGCAATGACGAGTGGCCCTGCTTCCCCAACCAAAACTCAAACGGCGCGGATTGTTCACAGATCGCAGCCGGTGGCGTAGTCATTGGTACGCCAGCCTACACCCAATCGTATGCCGACTGCGACGCCAATACCTCGGGCGCCCCCAACTGCGGTCAGGTTTTTTGGTTTTATCAGGATGACACCGGCGATAGCACGGACGACCTCGTCGTCTCCATCGTGGTGAAACAAGGAAAGAATTACATTCTGGACACAGGCCCCTACAATTTCGGCCCCAATCCCTTCGGCGGCACGCCGGGCACGGTCGTCGTCATTTCTGACGACACGGCCTTCGGCACCCTGGGGGAAACCGGACCGGGCAACGGATTCTGCGGAGGAAGCACGGAAACGTGCTCAAACCCAGTCCCCGGAGCGGCCTCCGCGACCGTGACCACCACAGTCGGAAAGTCGACGATCAAGGCTACAATCGACATGTTTTTTCAGTAGTCCGATCGCCACGCGACTATGCAACGCGAAACCCCGTCCTGCGCGCTCCTTTATGGTGCGCGGGACGGGATTTTACTGAAGCTTCCTAAACTCGGCCTTGGCTTCCTTCAGAATAGGAATATCGGGATCGGCGTCTTTCCAGAGCGCCAGCCTGCGGGTCACGGGCAATGTCCTGAAAAAGAAATTTGAGGGCAACAAAACGTTCGAGCCGCGTGTCTTCGGCTTTGTAGACCACTCCCATGCCGCCGACACCGAGCTTTTCCAGGATGCGGTAGTGCGAAATGATCCGGCCGATCATTCCTCGCGAATCTTACGTGGGCGAAACCCGGCAAGTCAATCTGCGACCGGACTGCAGGCAGCCCGTGGTCGATTCTCAGTGGGGGGCCTGCTCAAGCCACCGTGCTTTCCGTGGTGCTCGCGGGCTGCGGCGGCATTTGGATCTGAATAATATTGTTCTTGATCGCGTAAACCACCAGATCGCGGATGGAATGCAGGCTCAGTTTCCGCATGATATTGCTGCGATGAGTTTCCACCGTTTTGGTGCTTAAGTTCAAAAGTGAGGCCACTTCCTTGGAACTTTTTCCTTCCGCCAACAGCTGCGTGACCTCGCGTTCCCGCGCCGTCAATATGGGCAAATTAGGAGCCTCGTTCCGCGCCAGGGCATGCCCCTTGTCCAGGAATCCGCGCAGCACCAGCTCGTTCACGCGTGGCGTAAAGAACATCCGCTTCGTTTGCAAGGCTTCCACCGCCGACACCAGATCGCGAGCCGCGTCCGATTTGAGCACAAAGCCGCGCGCGCCCGCATCCAGGGCTTCGCGAATCACCTGATCGGCGTCGGTGATGGTCAGAACAATGACTTTGAAATGAGGATCGTGCTGCAGCAGTTGGCGGGTGGCATCGAGGCCGTTCAGATTCGGCATGCCAATGTCCAGAATCACAACGTCTGGTTTCAGCTGCTTCGCCATTTCGACCGCCTGGCGCCCATCGGTTGCTTCCCCGCATACTTCCCAGCCCTCATGTTTCTGGAGCAGGGCACACAACCCGCGGCGTACGATCTCATGGTCATCGGCTAACAGGATACGCAGTTTCACAGCTGATTCTCCCACTACAAATTTGGCCATAGATCTGAGCGTGCGCCAGATTTCCAGATAAAGGCCGCGTCTCAAGTCAGGGGGATGCGAGCAACTCCCTCAGCCTATCACGGGGGCGCGCTTGACTCGAATACAGCGATTCCTGTAGGTCCCGACTAAACATAACGCTGGTTGGAAAACAAAGGTAGCCAGGCAAAGGAAACTATTGGGGAGTCAAATCGGTGGGCGGAAAATAAGTCTGCCGGCGCAAAAGCGCATCCACGGCGCCGACAATCGAGCCCACGTCCGATTTCGCGCACACTCCTCGAATGCCTACCTTTCTCGCTTCGTCCGCTAATTGTGGAGAGAGATGAATGGTCACCATCAGAATCGGAATTTCGGGAAACTGCCGCGAGATTTGCCGCGCCACATCAATCCCGTTCAGATCGGGCATTTGAAAATCCAGCAGGATCATATCCGGAGGATTTTCCTTGACTCGTTCCAAGGCTTCCCCTCCGGTCCCGACCTCGCCGCAAACCCGCCAGCTGTCTTGCAATTCCAACAGGCCGCGCAGATAGTGACGCACCGCCGCATTGTCGTCCGCCACTAGAATTCGAACCATTTTCTCCCGAGCCGTTCTTCTCCGCTTAAAGCGCCGTGTACGTGGGAGAAAGTCCCGCCCCGCCGCTTTCAGCCAGAGATGTCACCACGCCACCGGCCGCAACGTCGGTCTTCACGCGAGAAATTTTTTTCTTGGGAAACAGGACATCCCGCATCTTTAATTTCGCTTTGTGCAGCTGCGACTTCGAGTTTCCAATGGAGCACTGCAGCTGTTGCGCGATCTCGTGATGCTGAAATCCCTGCACTTCGTGCAGGTCGAAGATCAGCCGGCATCCCGCGGGAAGTTCGGCGACGGCGCGGCGTAACGCAATGCGGTCAATCGCCCCGTTCAGGCGCAGATCGGCTTCTCCAATCTCGCGTTTCAGCGATGCCGAGTCCGGCGATACCGGCTCATCCAGCGAAACTAACGGCGGAGTCTTGCGCCGCCGCAGCTTCATCAAAACCGTATTCACCGCGATCCGGTACAGCCAGGTCGAGAAAGCGGAGTCGCCGCGAAATGAGTTGATGCAGCGAAACACCTGCAGAAAAGCCTCTTGCGTCAGATCTTCCGCGTCCGCTGTGTCTCTGGTCATTTGCAGACACAACGAATACACGCGTTTCTTGTGGGTCTCGTAGAGAGTGGCAAAGGCCTGCTCGTCGCCGTTCTGCGCGCGTTGCACAAGCCAGGCTTCGGAACTCTTTTGTTCTCTTTTATCCTGCTGCGAGATCATGCTTGCCGGAGGCAGGTTAGTTGACGTCGCGGATATTACGCAAGTAGCCACTGTAGTCGTCTCCTTGGCGCAAAACAGATGCCCGAATTTGCTCTCCATCAAGGCACGGAGATGCAGATTACAAAAACGAGAGTAGCGAAGCGGCGCGCCTGCTCCCATCAGGCTCGTCCTGTACTCAATTGCGAAACTTGCTGTACCGCGGAAAAAATTGAGCAGCAAGGAATTGACTGCGGACTGCCGCAGTAAATCCTTCCCAACCCTGGCATGCCTTGCCGCAACTAATGTTCTGATGTCGATAAATTCTCAAGGTGCGGGGCGGCTCGGTGCTTGGCCACGTGCTTTGCGAGGAGGAAATTTTCATGAGTGACGATATGGACAAGAAGAACCAGCAGAGTGGTCAATCCGGACAACAGGGCCAGCACGGCCAGCAATCCGGCCAGCACGGCCAACAACAGCAACCCGGCCAGCAGCCTGGGCAACAGCCGAAAAAGGGCGGCCAGTACGATAACCAGGAACAGGACCAGAACCGCGACCGTCAACGTCGCGCTTCCTAGTTCGCCTTCCCGGTAGATTCACTCGGGGAGTCCCGGCCTTCTCTGGCCAGGACTCCCATTTTTTGTTGGCTGATCGTTTCGTAACGTGGCGTTTTCCAGCAAGCGGCTCGAGGACGGCGAGCTTCACCGCAGCGCCTGCCGTCAAACTAAAGTGGATTCCGCGGGTTTATGCGGGCGCATTTTTCGCCGTGGTCGCCTGGGGCGGAGCTTCCACCGTCACCGCCACTTCGGCGCCGCTCTTAAGGCGCACTTCTTCGCCGTTCTCATCGGTCAGCGTGTTTTCGATCCGAATCTCCCGATACAGGTGATCCGCTCCCTCAATCGCGATTTGCGCTTTCTCCGGATCGCCCGGGGTGAATGGCTTGATGATTTTTTCGACAGTTGCAGGCAGGGTTACACTCGGTTTTTCGCTCATAGGGACCTCAAGACTTAGCGATACACTCCATACCACTCCGGGAACGTCGTGTTTCTCGCGGGGTCAACACTCCCCATCGGGTGAAAATCCATGCTTATGTTTGGCGTCATCTCGATCCGGGATTTCATCCCTCGGTGCCGGTCGATGGCATTTTGGTCACCGCCCGGTGAATTCGTTCCGTCACGTCAGCCGCTTTGTCGCGAACGGTTTCGCGAATCTCGCTGCCGGATGCAGGCGCCAGCAAAAGTCCCAATCCCGCTCCCACTCCAACTCCAATCAGGAAGCCGGTAATTCGCGAGGGCCAGTGACCTTTGCCTTGAAAAGCATCGGCGGCGGCCTGGAAGCGATCGACTGCATCTTCGTACGTGCTGGCCACGCTATCGCTGACCTCGCCGTACTTGCTGGCGGTTTTGTCCGCCACATCATCCACGCTCTCTTTGATTTGATTTCCAACCGCGGACCGGATCTTTGGATCGGTAAACAGCAGGCTCAGTTTCGCCCCCAGCCGCACCCAGTCCTTCACCGTGTTCTTCGATTCCGAATTGTTTCCAATGTTCCGCATAAAATTCCCCTTTCCAATTGATTCGCAAAACGTGAATGTAAATGATGTCCGGCGGTCCGGCTATCGGTAGATTCCTGTAGGCAGCCGTGGGTTGGCTGGTACAAACGTCCGGCGTCTTGCACGCCTCCAAGAGTGAACATTCAAGACGCCGGGCAATTCAGGCCGCTGCCACCTTAACGTGTAGGTCGGCCACCGGGCCGGGGCGCTGCCATTCTCTGTTGTAGATCCATCTGCTGCTGCTGGTGCCTCTGCTGTAACTCTTGCGTCTGTTGCTGGTGACGCTGCTCCACCTGCTGCCGGGCCGCGTCATTTTTTTGTTTTGCCGCCTTTTGATCTTCTTTCTCCTGCTGCTTGGCGACCTTTTGCCGTTCTTTGTCCTGCTGCGCGTAGAGTTTGTCCTGTTGCTGCTGATACTTCTTGTCCTGCTTCGCGTTGCCGGTATTGGGCGCAGGCATTCGTTGGGCTGGCGGCAGATCACGGACATGATTTGCCGGAGTACCTGGCCGCCCACCATTGTTCCCCACCCGGGCCGCGTTGCCGCCGCGATTGGCTGGAGGGTTGTAGCTCCCGCCCGCATCTCTCGCGGCTACCGCGCCTTCACCTCGGAATTCACCGGGCTTCGCCGTCGCTGCCACCGCCGGCTTGCCGTGATTCTCCGAGGCGCGCTGTTGCGGGTCGCTGTGCGCCTGCTGCTCATGCTGCGTTTGAGCTGCGACTGGTCCCACGTGACGATCGTGCGCCGCTGCTTCCTGCTCCGCTGTCGGACGCGCTGTGATTCCCCCTGCGCCCCCGTTGTAGCTAACGTGGTTTTCCGTGTTCACATTCACCGTCGTGTTGTAGACATTGTGAATGTTGGTGACGTTCACGTTGCTCACGGCACGGTTGTAGAAGAAATGTCCGTTATCCCATCGGCCGCCTTCAAACCCCGTGCCGAAATAACCAAAGCCGTAATTGATTCCGCCGTAGAATCCGACGACCGGACCCCAATAGCCGACGTTGAAAACAAATCCGCCCTCGCCCCATCCCCAGTAGCCGGGCGTCCACAGAAAGCCCACTTCGGGGGGATAGATCCAGGTTCCGGGCACCCAGTAATAATCGTCGAAGTCGTCTCCCCAAGCCCAAAACCCTGGCGTCCAGATATAACCGTCTCCCGGACACAGTGGTTGCTCATAGATCGGAAGCGGCGGGGGAGCAAACGAAACGGCGATACCGATCGCGGCGAATGAAGAAGCCGGCACACACAGAACTCCGGCAAACAATAAGGTGAAGAACAGCGCACGAATGAAACGCATTTGCATGGTGATCCCTCTGGCCCAATCATCCCTCGTTTGCCCGGTACTGCCATCCCTGCTGCGGGTTTCGTGGATTGAGAGGCGAGATTGAAAAACACGGATTGCTTTGGACGCAGCCGGATGCGCGCACTTTGCTGACGTCTCAGTGCTCATAAAATCCCTCTAATTCTTTTTCTTCTTTTTTCTTTTCAGACCGCGTGCCGGCGGCCGGTCACTAAGTCGACCAGTAAAACCACAAGTGCCACCACCAGCAGCAAGTGAATCAGGCTTCCGGCCACGTGCAGGCCAAAACCCACGAGCCAAAAAACCAGTAGTATCGCTACTATTGCCCATGCCAGCCGCATATCGTTCCTCCAATCGTGAGGTTACTTATCAGCCAGGCAACTGCCAATCCGATATGACTGGTAGTTGGCCGACTTAAACCCTGTATGAACTGCCCCCAGCGAAAACCGCCGAAATTCACATCGTGCTGATTCTGATGTAGCGCCGAAGGTCGGGCAGGGAAGTGAAAAGTATGTAGCCGGCAAAAAGCAAAGTGCCCGCCCCTAATACGGTCGTGATTGCGGATGCTCCGTTCTTCATAGCGCCTCCTTGCATCAATCGTGAATCCAATCAAGATGCTAAGTTTCGCCCACGTCATTCGCCATCCGGTGGTGTATGGAGCAGGCTTCGGAGAATCCTGTAGAACCAATGGCCGACCAAGCACTCTAATTACATGCAACGGTGAATTCCCGGCGCGTTCGCCGGCACTTCAAAAGGGTTGCGTGCCGTTTCCCAAGCCCACTTCTTTTCGATCTCGGAATCTTCACCGCTCCTCGGCCGCGGCTCGTCAATCTGCACCGGAGGATTATCCGTGGGATCGATCGACGGCACATTTCTTCCGCCTTCCGGATCATTCTGTGTGGGGTCCGGCATGGTCGGAAGGTGCTCCCCGTGTTCTGGGCGATCTTTCGACGGCTCCGGTCGCGGCGTTGCATGATCGGTCGGATCGGCGCTCGCTTTGAAGCTTCTTCTCATCTCATTTGCCATGAATCGCTCCTTAATTTATGAATTTATTAATGCGAACTTGATCATTTACTAGACTGCTGCCAGCCACCGCCTACACGGTTCGAGTTTCCAGTTTTGCCCGTCTCGTTCCCGAGATCTTCCACAGTGTGGTCAAGGCTTTTGCAGCCTCTTCTAAGGCGCGCTTCTGCACATTCGCCGAATCGATATGCAGCGGCAAGAATGCACATCGCTTGTGGGCGCTTCTGGCCCTCGTGCTCCCATCCTTCTCCTTGTCCTTGTCCTCGCATAGCACTTCCAGCGATTGCTCGAAGATACTTTTCAGACGATTCGTGGACTCGGCCTGCTGGTTTTTCACCTTTACGTCAATCACCTTTACGTCATTCATCGTCATATCGGTCGTTGCCTTTCGGGACTCTCTCGGAATCGATTCGCCAACAGGCGAAAAGCAGGGGTCGGGTATGAAACCGGCCCCTGCTCGATTAGGTGGGGACCAAAAAAGAAGAAAAATCCCATGAAGGGCAGCTTAGCCCCGAACAAAGGCGGCGCGAAATCCCGCCGACTGTGTACTTCTTTGCGGGATTCTGTGTAGAACCAAACTTATTCCTTCTTATTTTCTGATTCCGTGGCTCGCCAGGGTTGGCGCGGCGCCGACTACGGCGCGATGGCGGCCAATCTCAGGTCTCGACAGGATGGATTCTGTCCGTCGCCGCCCGTAGATTCATTACTGCGTTAACAATTCCGGGTGCTCAGTTTGGGCACAGAAGAGGCTGCCATGAAGACATCGAAATATCTTTTAACACTGAGCACGATGGCTGTGCTCTGCGCCAGTTTGACCTGGGCGGCAGACGATAAGGACCAATCCGATATCGAAAAACGTATCGACAAGTCCGCGACCGTTCTCTCCGAGATCATGGCCACTCCTGATCATGCGATTCCCGACGCCATTATCAATCACGCTAACTGCATCGCGGTCATCCCCTCCGTGATTAAGCTCGCCATCGGTTTCGGGGGCGAACACGGCAAGGGTGTTGCCAGTTGCCGCACACCGCATGGCTGGAGCGCTCCCGCGCCGATTACCATCTCCGGCGGTAGCTGGGGACTGCAACTCGGCGGCCAGGCCACCGACTTCGTGCTCGTCTTTATGGGTGATCATGGCATGGAGCACTTGCTCTCCGATCATTTCAAGCTAGGCGGCGATGCTTCTGCCGCCGCTGGCCCAGTTGGACGCACCGCTGCCGCCGGTACCGACGTTGAAATGAACGATAAAATCTTGACTTACTCCCGTTCCCGCGGCTTGTTCGCCGGCATCGATCTTTCCGGCGCTGTCGTTTCCCAGGACAAGGATGAAACCAGGATCCTATTCGGCAAGATGGCTCCCTTTGACTCGATCCTGAAGGGCGAGGTCCCCCCGCCCAGCGGCAGCCGGCCTTTCCTTACCGAACTCAGAAAGGTTTCCGAGGAAGCGCGCGAACACCAAGCCGAAAACACCAACCCCAGATAACTTTAGATCGGCATGAAACAGCGATCAGCCAACGACGATCAGCGAACGACGATCAGCAAACGACGATCAGCAAATGACGATCAGCGAAGCGGCCAAGCCCCCGTGGCTTGGCCGTTTCGTCTCGCTCCCAGCTATCGCAAGCCACTTCGCAACTACAGTTCGCAACTACAGAACGAAATTCCGCTAGTTACAGACTTGAACCGATGTTGAACTCGCCGACCGCAAGGTAGGCTGTCAGTCGTGGTGCCAGATCGGCAGTTTGATGTCTGCCGGTTACTTGAATGTGAAATTAAAAAAGAGGAGCAAACTACATGTACACAATTCTGCTGATCATCCTGGTGTTACTTCTCATTGGCGCCCTGCCGACCTGGCCTTACAGCAGCAGCTGGGGATATTACCCGAGCGGCGGCCTTGGCCTGGTGCTCATCATTGTGCTCATCCTGGTCTTGATGGGCCGCGCATAACGACGCTTCTAAACTTAGTGGTGCCCGACGTCGCTTGACGCAGCGGCGTCGGAATTTTGCTACCGCTCCCTCCGAGCCCGTGAGATTAGGGTTTAGTCGCTAAGGCATTCGGTCGGCCCGGCAACATCGGCGTCGGGTCGTTCTCTTCAAATGCATGGAGGATCTCATGCACGAGAGACAGTAATTTGTCGGCGTCAGACTCCTCGGAGGCGGCGGCACACAGTTCGCGCCAGTCTTTTCCAGTACGCTGAGCCATTTTTCACACTCCTGCGTGGTGCGCTGAATCACCCCTGACGCACTGCCTTCAAGCACGTCCCGGGCCACAACGGTAAGTTATTGATTTTCGGCCATCGGATGGTTTGGTCTGTGTGTAATTTGGACAGTCACGCCGGAACAAACGTAAAGCACAACGAATCCCGCGCCGTGATCAGTCGGCGGCCGACGGCGCCGATGTTTGCTCCGCCGTTTCCCTGAGCGGCATCGCCACTTCAATCGAAGTTCCAGGGGCGCAGCGTTCAATTCTCAACTCGCCGCCGAGTTCGTGAATGCGCTCCCTCATGCCTGCCAGTCCCACCCCGGAATTTGTTCCCGTTGTCCAAAAGCGACGTAACACTTCTGGCTCGATTCCCTTGCCATAGTCTCTTATTCTAAGAACGGCGTGATGGTCGCGGATTTCCAGGGCAATCTCGGCCTTGTCGCTCTCCGAGTGGCGGTGAATATTGGTTAGACTCTCCTGCAGAACCCGGAAAAATCCGAGCGCGACGGGCTTGGGCAAGCGGCTCGCATCCTCGGGCAAATCCGCTTTCACTTCGATCTTGCTGCGCTGCGCAAACCCTTCCACATACCATTTCGCCGCCGAGGAAAGCCCGACTTCGTCCAAAAGCGGCGGATGCAGCAAATGCGAAATCGTTCGCGTCTCGGCGATCGATTGATCCAGCAGTTGCACCGCTTCCGCCAGCAGACGGTCTTCCCGCCGGGCGGCATACATTTCCAGATTCATCTTCGCGCCCGCCAGATACTGCCCCAGGCTATCGTGGAGTTCGCGCGAGAATTTCCGTCGCTCCGCGTCTTGTAGTTGCAGCAGCCGCCCAGTCAGGCGGCGCAGAGAATCCTCGCTATGCCGAGCGCTTTGCTCTGCCCCCTCTCGCGCCTGGAGTTCACTCGACAACAGCCGGTAATGAATTGCAAGCAGTTCCAGCGCCACGATGAAGGCAACGGCCAGGGTAATGACTGCCAGAACAAACAGGCGATGCGAAGCCCTCTGTCGGATGCCAAACAGAGTTTGCTCTTCCGCGCGCATCTGATTAGTCAGCGAGGTGATTTCGGAAGAAAGCGGCACCGCCTGGCGGTCGAAATCGGCTTGACCCTTTTGATTCTCAGGCGCTTGCTGTTTGAGTTGAACCGATTCCCGAAGCAAAGCCACTCGATGGTTGATCGCGTCTTCCAGACGCGAGCAGACCGCCTGCTGCCTGGGATTGTCAGCCGTCAGCTCGCGCAGGCGTTCGATTTTGCCAGGGATCTCGGGAGCCGCCGCTTCAAACTCATTCAAGAAGTCGTCGGTCCCGGAAATCACATACCCGCTTCGCGCTCGTCCTGCCCGTACAAAGGCCGAATCGATATCGCCCAGCGCGGCCTTGACCTCCAGTGTGTGAATCACCCACTTTTCATTGTTCAGGAGTCGGTCGATAGTGACGTAAGCAGCCGCCGCGCTCAGGAAGAGCAGCATTACCGCGGATGCAAATGCCACTTGAGCTTTCTTGCGCGGGGCCATGGTTGCAAACCTAACAACTGTCGTTGTGCCTGTCTGCACCTTCTCGCTGCTGCCGCCCTTCTTCCTCAAGTTTGGCGGCCAGCCGCAATCTCGTTAATAAGCTCGCATCTCTTTCAACCGATGCGTGCCGGCGAAGTTCGCTCCACTTTTTGTCCAGCCCCTCCGCCCACCCATCTCTTCTGCCGCGCGCTGTCGTCATGAGACGCCGGCAATTTCCCGCCCTCGAAAAGCTTGCTCTCGCAAGGCGGCTCATGATGCCACCTCGTTGCGGACCGAAACTCCCGCCGGTGCAGCCTTGCTCTCGATTACCGCCAGGGAGCGTAACATCTGCAAAGCATCGTCGAGTGCGCAAGTTTCTTCCGCGGACCCAGAGTCATCCTGCCGCAACTCTGCGATGCGCTGCCGGATTGCAGTTTCCGCTTGCCCGATTCGCTGCTGCAACACTTCCGGGCGAAATTCCAGCAAAGCGGCTTGATAGAACGCCTGCCACGGATATTTTATATCCACGCTCCCACCTCAATTCTTTACCCACAGTACTCTTCCGGTTAAAAAAGGGTGGAAATACTTCACGCGCGAGAATTAAAGAAAGCAGGCAGAAAATTAAACGCGCGGAGCGTCCGCACGTTTTCTTACCGTATATTAAACGGATTTCAGATGCAACTGGAAACGGATTCTTGACATCGAGGACAAGCAATCATATAAAGGTTGCTAAAGTTACGGGGTGCGTATGGCAAAAGAAACCAGCGATCGGAGCCACACAGGCCGGGCCCAGAAGCCTCCGAAGTACGAACGCGTCGTTCTGGCGGACCTTCGTCGAACGCGCCGGGGAAAGCACCATGAATTGCTGGGAGGGATTTTTCAGGATCTGGAATCCTTGCCCGTCGGCTCGGCCATCAAGATCCCGCTAACCGAGGTGGATGGCACGACGTTGGCCAACCTGCGATCCGCGGTCCATCGCGCCTCGACCTCCAGACGCTTGGGCATCGAAACTCTGTCAGACGAAGAGAATTTCTACATTTGGAAGGCGCCCAAGTAGCCGTGCGCCGAAGGGAGCGCCGGGTGTCTCCGCCCGGCCTGCACGCTGCCAAGTTTGAGCTTTCGATTCTATTCGGTAGCGTACCCAGGAGTACAGGATTTCCAGTATTGGCCCCGCCAGATTGAAGAACTAGACTGACACGAATACGAAGAAATACGCGGTTGCACGATTGCCGCAACCCAAACAACTCTTGCGTAGCGAGGTCGATCCGGAAGCCCTTTCCATGAGTTCACTCACGGGGGCAATGGATTCGAAACTGTCCGCGCTGAGCCTTTTTAGATGCTAGCCAAAGTTATGACAGTTCGAATTCTGTTGGCCGATGACCATCCCGCCGTGAGGCAGGGGCTGAGGACTTTGCTCGACGGTCGACCCGACTGGGAGATTGTGGAGGAAGCGCAGGACGGAATGGAAGCCGTGGAAAGGACGGAGCGCCTGCAACCGGACGTCGTGGTTCTCGACATCAGCATGCCGCGCATGGATGGTCTCGAAGCCTGCCGGCGCATCCGCAAGCAGGCGCCGAAATCTGAAGTTTTGATCGTCACGCAACACAATTCAGCGCAAATGATGCGCGAGGCGCGGAACGCTGGCGCCAAAGGGTATGTGGTAAAGTCCGACGCCGCCAGGGACTTACTGATGGCGGTGGAAGCGCTGAGCCAGCATAAATTCTTTTTCGCCAATAAGGCGGGGCTCGGCGATTTCGGTTGAAACTCGATTCTCACGATTGGACCAGGGTAGTGCGAAGGCAGCGGTTTTGAAATCCCTCACGGAGGTGCCCCTTGAAGCTGCGCATCTTGATCGCTGATGACCACGAAGTCGTACGCCGTGGACTGTGCACACTCCTCGAAACGCATGAAGGCTGGGAAATCTGCGGCGAGGCTAAAGACGGGCGCCAGGCTGTCGAAATGGCCAAGCAGTTGAAACCCGATGTCGTGATTCTGGATATCGGTATGCCGAATCTCAACGGCTTGGCCGCGACGCGCCAACTGGCGCAACAAAACTCCCACCAGAAAATCATTGTCCTCACCATCACCGATTCCGACCAGGTGATCCGCGAGGCTCTTAACGCCGGCGCGCGCGGCTTTGTGTTGAAATCGGATGCCGCCCGCGACCTGGTCTCGGCCGTGGAGGCGCTGCAGCACAACCGCGTCTTCTTCACTCCCCGCGTCAACGATATGGTACTGGCCGGGTTTCTCGATAAAGGCGGCAATGGCTCCAGCACTCAATCGCTGCACGAGCCCAAGCTGACTCCGCGCGAACGTGAGGTGATTCAGTTGCTGGCCGAGGGCAAGAGTTCGAAAGAAGTGGCTTGCCTTCTGAACCTGAGCACCAAGACCGCGGAGACGCATCGCAGCAACATCATGCGCAAACTCGACTTTCACTCGATCCGCGACTTGGTTGTTTATGCGGTCAAGAACGACATCATTCAGGTGCACTTGCCAGCACATGCGACCGTTGCGGATCCAACGCCAGCGCCCACGCCAATGACAACCACTCCGACCGAACAATCCGCGGCCTAGGCGTCGTTCAATCGAGCGCGACGGGTCAACCTTGCCGCGCTCACCGATTCTTTCTGCACAACTCGATTTTTCAGACAAAACAAAAAGGGAAGCCGACAAGCGGCTTCCCTTCCGAGACGCACCTTCAGAGAGAGTTA
>JBEKED010000031.1:0-18110 GCA_050014035.1 Terriglobales bacterium | reverse complement strand
GAAAAAAGCTAACCGAGATTGATCCCATCCGCCGCCAAGTCTCTTTTGCCGACGGTACCGGCGACACCTATGATGTGCTGCTTTCGACCTCGCCCCTCGATCTGTTTGTGAAGATGATGAAGCCGACGGACAGCAAACTGCTCGATGCCACAACGGGTCTCGAACACAATAACTTGCTCGTGGTTGGGCTGGGCCTGAAAAAGAAAATCGAGACTGGACGCTGCTGGATATATTTCACTGACTCCGCCATGCCGTGTTATCGCGCCACCTATTTTTCGCACTACTCGCCCAACAACGTTCCCAACGGCGATACCGAACATTACAGCTCGCTGATGTGCGAAATCTCGTTTCGTGTTGGCGAAACGCCCGATCCGAAGAAGGTTTTGGAGCAGGTCACCACCGGGCTGATCAAGGCCAAAATCCTGGAGGAGGCGGACCGCTGCCGCGTGGTTTCGAGCTATCATCGCATCGTGGGTTATTCTTATCCCATCCCGACGCTCGGCCGGGACCGGGCGCTGGGCGTGCTGCAGCCGGCCCTGTTGGAGAAGGGAATTTATTCCCGCGGACGGTTTGGCGCCTGGCGGTACGAAATCGGAAACATGGACCACTCGGTGATGATGGGAGTGGAAGCCGTCAACAATATTCTTGCCGGAGAAAAAGAAGCAGTGTTTCACAGCTCGTAAGCAAGTGCGTGGCAAGCAACGACGCCCTTTCGGAAAGAGTTCGTAGAGCGCGTTTCAAAAATAGGTTTTGGGTAGGTTTCAAAAACAGGTTTTGGGTAGGTTTCAAAAACAGGTTTTGGGAAGGGCACGGCTTTAGCCGTGCCGTCCGAAGTCCCCATAGACGCGGCTTTAGCCCCTGAGGGAGCGACAACCAGATTCGCGAAACCATTTTTGAAGCACTCTCTAGTAACAGGGAAAGCATGCAGACAACCGAATCCAGCCCAGCCCTCCAGGTCAGCAGTCCCGCGCCGCCGGTCAGCGTCAGCGTCATCATTCCCAGTTACAAAACGGCGGGCCTGATAGCGGCGTGCCTCGATTCCGTCTTTGCGCAGACCTACAAGGATTTTGAGGCCATCGTGGTGAACGACGGTTCGCCAGATACCGCGGAACTGGAAAAAGTGCTCGCGCCATATATGGACCGCATCGTCTACCTCAAGCAGGAAAACAAGCGTGCCGCGGGAGCTCGCAACAACGCCATCCGTCACGCTCGCGGCGAGTTTGTCGCCTTCCTCGACAGCGACGATACCTGGATGCCCGACCACCTGGCGTCGCAGATGCAGTTGTTCGCCGCCGACCCGTTGCTTGGTCTTACGTATTCCAATGGCTGGGTGGGACTCCCGGGAGAGGAGCGCGAGTTCATGGAGCGCTGTCCCTCTAGCGGCGAGGCAACGTTTGGCTCTTTGCTGGTGGAGCGCTGCCAGATTCCGATTTCGACCGTCGTCGCGCGCAAGCAGGCCATTGTGAAAGCCGGCATGTTCGACGAAAAACTTGCCCGCTGCGACGATTACGATATGTGGGTGCGCACCGCGTTCCACGGCGCCAAAATCGCGTATACGCGGAAGCTGCAAGCGCGCATGCCCGTCGGACGCCCGGGCTCGCTCAGCCAGTCGCGGGCGAAGATGGCTGAAGGCTATAGCACGATTCTGGAAAAATACAAACAAACGCTTCCGCTCCAAGATGCCGATCGTAAAGTAGTGGAGAAACGCGCGGCGGAAATCCGGGCCCGATATTTGCTGGAAGAAGGCAAGAACAAACTGGAACAAGGTCAGTTTGCGGAGGCCCGAAAGCTGATCTCGGAAGCAAACGGTTATTTTCGCAAGTCGAGCTTGAGTCTGACCCTTCTCGGCCTGAGCGTCGCGCCTGCAGCCACATCGAAGCTCATCTCGGTTTGGAATCGCATTCGGTATGGAGCCTCGGCCTGACGAGTATTGGTAGTGGTGCGCTTGCTTTTGGGTGGCGCAGCGGTTCACCGCTGCGATAAACGAAACGCGTTCCCGCAGGGAACAAAGGCAGGACCTGAAATGTTGCGACACATCAAATCCGGAGTAAAACGTGCCATGGGCCTGCATCGGCCCGGGCGCAGTCTGCTGATTCTTCCGGACGACGTTTTTCTGGTTTCGTTCCCCAAATCCGGCAATACCTGGACCCGATTTCTTCTCGGCAATCTCATGTTTCCGGACACGCCGGCCACCTTCGCCAACATTCACCGTTTGATTCCCGATCCTACGGGCACGAGCAAAAAAGATTTTGACGAGATGCCGCGGCCGCGCATCATCAAGAGCCACGATTGCTTCGACCCGCGATTTCCGCGAGTGATCTACATTGTTCGCGACCCGCGTGACGTGGTCGTCTCGCAGTACCACTATCATCGCAAGCTCAAGAAAATCGCCGACGATTCGCCTATTGAAACCTTCGTCGCACGCTTTCTCGCGGGCAAGACCTGCCCGCATGGATCGTGGGGGCAAAATGTCATTACCTGGCTGGCCACGCGGCAAGATCCGGCGCGGTTTCTGTTGCTCCGCTATGAAGACATGGTCGCCGACACGCCTCGCGAACTGGTGAAGATCGTCGCTTTCTTAGGTAAGACCGCCAGTCCCGAGCAGATCGCCCAGGCGGTAGAACGAAGCTCGGCCGGCCAGATGCGAAAACTGGAACAAACCCAAACCGACCAGTGTGAACTGATGAAAGGGTCGCGAAAGGATCTTTCTTTCGTTCGCGCGGCGGGTTCGGGCGGATGGCGATCGGAGTTGCCCGTCCCGATGGTGGAAAAAATTGAAGCTGCCTGGGGACCGGCGATGCGATATCTCGGTTACGAATTGACCACCCAGGCCCACTCGGATACGCGAGATTACGAGTCCCTCGGACTTCTCACCACACGGCAGTGAAAAATTGAGCGCAGCGTCTAGATCCCTCGCCGCGAGTTCTTTCCAGAGACTTTCTTGATGTAAGACTTCGTAGTTTTGGACCATCGACTTCAACCTCAAGCAGTTTGCCGCATGCAATCAATTGCACATCCCCCATTAGTGCCATTGTTCTTCATCCGCCGTCGGTGTTAAGTGGGGCACAAGTACTATTCCGAACGGTCCCTACGTCGAAAGGTAGTCATGGGACGCCCAGTTGATTCCGCAGCGCACTCAGGAGCAGAGATCGTTCATGCTCCCCTTCGGGCCGCAGGCCAGATGCCTTGTCCACAGCGGCTTTGGACGGTGCTCGCCATTGTCTCCGTCGTTTGCCTCAGTTTCCCCCTCGCTTGGGCCCAGAACGATGTTTTGACCCACCATAACGACATCGCGCGCACCGGTCAGAATCTGAATGAGACCTTGCTCACGCCCGCGAATGTGAACATCCATCAGTTCGGAAAACTCTTCACGCAACAGGTTGACGGAATCGTTGTCGCGCAGCCGCTGTATGCCAGCAACGTTCTGATGGGTGATGGACTCGTGCACAACGTGGTATTCGTTGCGACCCAGAACAATACGGTCTATGCCTTTGATGCGGATACGAACGAACCTCCAATCTGGTCGGTGAGTCTGGACGATGGAGGCACTCCTGATCCGATTACCGATTACGGCTGCGGAGGAACGGGGTTTACGGAAATCGGAATTACCAGTACGCCGGTGATTGATGCCGGTAAAACAACCATCTACGTTGTGGCCAAGACGTTGACTGGCAGCGTCCGCGCGTTCAACCTGCACGCCCTCGACATCCAGACGGGCGCCGACATTCTGGGCGGGCCGACGACGATTACAGGGACCTATGGATCGGACACTTTCAATGTGCTTCTCCAGTTGCAGCGTCCGGCGTTGCTTCTGGATAGCAACGGATACATCTACATTGGATTTGGCGGAAACGGTTGCGATATTTACCACTATAACGGCTGGCTCTTCGTCTATAACTCGCAAACCCTGCAGCAGCAAGCGGTTTTTGAGACCGCTCCGAACGGGAAAAAGTCGTCGATCTGGCAAGGTGGTGCCGGACCGTCGGTGGACGAGTTTGGCTGCATTTATGTCGTGACCGCCAATGGAACCTATAACGGCCCCGGTGGGGAAAACGATTTCGGCGATAGTGTTCTGAAACTCGGCTGGAACGGAACCCAATTCGGTATTCTGGATTATTCCACCGATTATTTCACCCCGTACAACCAACAGGAGCTGGAGGAGAACGATCTCGACCTGGGTTCCTCGGGTGCCCTGATTTTGCCCGACCAGTCCGGTATTTACCCCCACGAACTAGTGGCGGGAGGAAAAGCGGGGACCCTGTACCTGATCAATCGTGACAGTCTCGGGGGATACAACCAGACATACGACGACGTTATCGAGGAAATTACAGGCTTTCCTTTCGAACTCACCGGCGATCCATCGTATTGGAACGGGAGTGTGTATGTAGCTGGCGACAGCGACTACATCAAACAATTTCTTTTGGTCAACGGAACCCTCATGACCCCGCCGCTTTCGCAGACGACCGTGAAGGCTGGCTTGGCAGCTTCCTCTTCGATCAGCGCGAATGGAACCAGTAATGGAATTCTATGGGCGATGAATCACGCCGCCGACATCCTGTACGCCTTCGACCCGACCAACCTCGCCAATGAGCTCTACAGCAGCAAGCAGGCGCCGCACTCCCGCGATGCGCTGGGTAGGGTAATTCGCTTTGCGACTCCGACTGTCTCGAACGGCAAAGTTTACGTCGGCGGGAAAAGCGCGTTGACCGTGTATGGTCTGCTGCCCAATCTTTCCGCTGCCGGCGGCAATGACCAGACCGGGACCCCCGGAGAAGTCTTGCCCGTCGCCCTTTCTGCGCTGGCCAGCAATGCCTACACGCAAGCGCCGGTTCCTGGTATCAGCGTCACTTGCAATGACGGGAAAGCGAAGGGAGTGTTTGTCGGCGGTGCAACCCAGACGACCGGGGCCGCCGGAACGGCGATGTTCCAGTACCAGCTTCCCGCAAAGCCAAAGGTGGTTACGATCACATGCTCCAATCCCAGTGCTACCAGTACCACATTCACTGAAACGAGCCAGGCAGAGTAAAGACCCATTACGGCGAATCGGTGGGCTTGTCTGTAAATAATGACTCGTAGCCAACGCAACGACCCTGCGGGGCTCTTAGTAACACCGGATAACTGTTGCGGGTTTACCTGAAGTAGCCGGTAGTCAGGCTTACCCACCCGCTATCGGTTGCCATCCTCACCCACCCTACGTCATTCAGTTTAATGCCTCCCACTCCAAAATAATGGCCAACGGTCCCGTCGTTATTGGTCACGGTTTCGGTGTAGGTGCAATTGGAGTTCACAGAAAAGGTCGCAGTAGCTGTGCCCTGGGAGGTCGTGCCATTGTAATCTGCTACCCAGGAATCGGTTCCGGTCCCTACCTTTTGGATGGCCCACTCTTCGTTCGCGAATGAGGAACCAGACGGCGTGAGCGGGCTCTGCACCTGCGCTCCATACTTCATCGCAATCGTGGCCAAAGTGCATTGAGTGTACTTCAGCCGGTAGGCGGTGAACTGCATCTGCGTCCCAGCATCGGCGGAGAGCCCGATCAGTTCATATCCATTTTGAGCAATCACGCCCGAGAAGTTGTTGACATTGCCCAGCGAGTCCGTCAGCGCCGCAGTAAAAAAGCAACCATAACTTGCGGTATAGGTTCCGGTCACGGTGACATTGGAAAAAACCGTCCCGTTCAGACTCTCCGTGCCCGTGCCCGAGAGATTTCCATTGCCGTCGGCGGTCATCACGAAAACCATAGCCGCATATCCTCCCGCTTGCTGGCCCAGAGCTGTGACAGCGAAGCCTCCGTCAATCTCCGGCACGGAACAATGAGGTGCTCCTCCAGCCGCATAGGCGGCTGACGGCGCCAGTGCGAGCAGCAGACTCACCAATCCAAGAAGAAGATTCTCGTGAACCCGGAGCCACGAAGGTTTATGTTTGCGCATGCGACACACTCCTCAAATAATTTTCGTTCTGGAAACGCGCGCCCGGCTCGCCGGACCCTTTCAAGCATCAGCAACGAGGCCAATAGGAGCAGAGAAGCGTGATAGTACTGATGCTGGCCCACCCGTTATCGGTTTCAATCGCCAGCCATATCACAGTGTCAAACCCGTCCAAACCTTTTGCTCCATAGTAGTTGGCAGTGGTTCCGTCGCTCCTGGTTACGGCTTCGGTGTAGGTGCAATCGTCGTTCGTATTAAAAGTCGCGGTGGCTGTGCCCTGGGCGATTGTTCCGCCGTAGTTTGCCACCCAATTGCCGGTGCCGGTCCCTTTCTTACTGATGTTCCACTGTTCGGCGGCGGTTGAGGAACCATATGGCGTGAGCGCGCTCCGAATGTCAGACACAATGTAACCTGCGCCGCTGGACACCGTGCAGACATCGCGATGCTGCAGGAAGGCGGTGAACTGAAAGTCGGTCCCAGGGCCCGTAGAGATCCCGTCGATTCGCCCCCCTTTCTGAATGATCGTTCCCGCCAAGTCGCGGACATTGCCCAGCTCGTCTGTCGTGGTCGCAGTAAACTCGCAACTATAATCCGCAGTATAAGTTCCGGTCGCGGTGACATTGGAAATAATCGTCCCATTCAGACTCTCCGTGCCCGATCCTGAGAGATTCCCATTGCCGTCGCTGGTCAGCACGAAAAACGTAGCCGCATAGCCTCCCGCTTCCTGGCCGAGAGTGGTGAACACGTAGGGTCCCGTAAGTGTCGCCAACTTACATGGTTCGTCGGCGCGGGCCGAAGACAGGGCCGCGATCAGGAAGGCGCTCAACGCAAAAACAGCCTTGCCAAGAGGCAGTAACGGCGAAGTCTTTTTCTTCTTCATCTGGATGCTCCCCTAAATTGGGATCTTTTTTTGACCCCGACAAATGGATGTCAGTGTCCCATCAATTTCGTCTCGCGTCAATGTGAACGTTATTGCACTACTAGTCTGAACCCGGCGCCAGTCGCGGTGACTGCAGGACACCTCAAGGCCCGGATTGAATTCCGTCAACTTCACGGCGACAGTACTGTCGGGTCGTCCGCCGCTCGGAGCCGTGGAGACAAACAGCATTGGTGGTTGGTATCAGGGCATCGCTTCAGCGATGCCGCGGATGCTCGAAAATCAGATGCCCCTTTAGGGGCTGAGGACGCCTCCGCTCGACCAGCTTCGTTGCCGGCAGCCAGCCATTTAGCAGTGATGATACCCGGTCGTCAGTCGGTTACATTCACCGTGAACTGCGTGTTGAGCGCGTTCACGGCAGCCGTAATGGTAACCGTGCCAGCCGAACCCCCCGTCGTGTAGTTGACTGAAGCTTGTCCACTCCCGTTCGTAGTCACCGAGGCGCTGCTCAGAGTGCCTGAGGGCGCCGAGAATGTGACCGAGACTCCCGCAATTGGGTTTCCACCTTGATCGTTAACCTGTACCACTAGGGGCTGCGGCAATGCCGTATTTACCGGCGCTGACTGGTTGTTTCCGGAAACCACGACCACGCTTGCGGGAGCATCGCCGGTGGCGGTCTCCGAGAATGTTTGCGTCTTGCACGTGGAGCATTGCGATGCCGACGCACTGGCTGAGATTTTGTACTTTCCGTCGGAGTTTGGGAGTTGGTAACTGACCGGCGCCAATCCACTGCTGTTGGTCACCGTAACGCTCGGATTCAGCGTGCCCAATCCGCTCTTATCCACGTAAGTTACCGTAATCCCGGGCACGCTGTTTTTATAGGCGTCCTCGATAAGGACACTCAGCTGGGTAGGAAGAATGGATCCCGCCTGCCCCGACTGCTTATTTCCCATACGAGTGAACATTTGTGTCGCCGGTCCCGGGGTGGCCGTTTCCGGAATGGGCGAACTCGTGGCCGACGCAGAACTGGCCGTGAGTGCGTAAGCGCCCGCGATTTTAGAAAAAGTGTAGCTGGTCGACACGTTCCCGTTAGCATCGGACGTTGCGTTGGGCGGATTGAAAGTGCCGCCCTCGCCGCCGTCGCTGAAGGTCACGCTCACATTCGGAATTCCAACCCCTGTGTACGGATTAACGACTTGTACCTGAATGGGCGCAGGGAGCGTCGTAAGTATGGGAGCCGTCTGATTCGCGCCGCCGACCGGCGTCAGAGCCTGCAAGAGCCCGTATACCGACAGGGTGGTTTGGGTAGCAATGTAAACCTTGCCGTTGGCGATGGTTTGGGTGGCGAAGTGCGCAGTCGCGGGCAACCCGTCGCGGGCCTTGTTCTGGTTGGAGTTATAAAGCTCATCGTCCAAATTGGTCGCGTTGAATGCATAGAGACCACCGCCGCTCATCACCCAAACAATGCCGTCGCTATTCCCATTCGCCGAAATCGACGGGGAATGACTGCCTACGTAGGTGCGCGACGTGGCCATGACCGCTGCCGGCGACAGTGGCGGATAGGTGCCGGTCAGCGCAAAAGCCTTAATTTCGTCGTCATCGCCGGCGTAATAGAGCATTCCGTTCCAATACGCGGGAGAGTCGAACAAGTGGCCGACCTCTCCATCCAGCTCCTGTCCGCCCGTCCCTCCCGGTGGCGCTGACAGTTGGCCGTCGTTGCTGGTGTACTCCCCCATGTCGTCGCGATTGAGAACAAAGACGGTGCCCGTCTTGCCTCCCGCAACCACAAGGTGAGTGGCCGGACCGGTCTGATCGGGCAGAACCACCGGCCCACCGGCGCTCAGGTCCAGATCGTGAGAGTTCAGGTAGGCTACGTTGTCCGGAGTGAAATAGTCCTCCAGCGCCAACGAATTCTGTTGACCGGGGGTGTTGGTTAACTCCAGCACGCTGTTGCAGTAACTCACCCCGCCCTGGGGCACGGTGTAGTCGGTGCTTTCCGCAGTCACGACGAAGATGTTGCCATTCTCATCCGCGGCGATTCCGTTGCCAGTCTGCCAGATCGAAGCCAGGCCCTTATCCGCCGAAGTGTTGAACGAACCCACCTGCTGCAGAGTGGTTTCGTCATAAGCCAGCAGCCATCCATAATCATTGTCATTGCATGAGTTCGAGCCAAAACCGGCGTAGACTACGCCGTTAAGAAGCAGCAGACCCGGCCGATTCAACTCGTGCAGGCTCCAGAAGTTGATGGTGTTCCCGTCGTAAACGGTCTGGGCCGTAATCTGAA
The DNA here is from genome assembly GCA_050014035.1 of Terriglobales bacterium. Lineage (GTDB taxonomy): Bacteria > Acidobacteriota > Terriglobia > Terriglobales > Acidobacteriaceae > Acidiflorens. The sequence continues at coordinate 9,025 of JBEKED010000031.1, read as the reverse complement.
CCGGCCCACCATACATTTCCGCCCCGCTAGTGATGTCGAGCGCATGCAGGTGGTGGTAAACCGTTACCGTGCCGTTGACGTTTTGCATCGTCTTGGCAATCACGTACAACACACCCGTTGTGGTGTCGATGACCGGGGTACCCGCGATTCCCTCCTGATTGAAACCGACGCTCCCTCGTTTGATACCCGAGCATGGCAGGTACGGGGGGCTGGCCGTGGTGATGCCATTAGCAGGATCTGTGAAATTCACCCACCACAAATACGGATTCCCATTCAACCCGACGCCGGTGTCAGCGTCAAAGGCATAAACCGAATCGGCCATGGTCGCAACGTAGACGACATTGTGAGACTGTCCCTGGATGATCACGTTCGGAATGTATAGCGGTTGCGCCAATGCCAGATAGTCAATTGGGTAGCTGAATAAAGCTCCGAACTGGTTCTTGTTCACGTTGGCGGGCGTCAGCAAGGTTTCGTTAGTGTTGGCGCCAGACCGGGTGTTGTCCGTGCGGCTGGTCGGAATCGCAACCTGCCCGGAGCAGACAGAAACTAGCACCATGCCAAAGAGCGTCATCGCGAGAAGACGGTTGTGCGAAGGGGAAATCCTTCCCATCCTTACGGTCGCGGGACTATAGACGGGAATCATGATTACTCCCAATTAGAAATTGCGTACTAGACCTTGTCTGGGGAAACAGCAGTTATCGCACCGAAAAGAGCGCCGGGGAAGCGCAACCGCAACCGCTACTTTCTATGAGCTTTCGTTTATATCACCAGTCCCGCGTAATTGTCTCCTCCTGTTTAAGAGGCAATGTTTTGCACTTATTTGCCATACAACGTTCTGCACTTGTTTGCCAAATCTATCCCACTGAGACTGGACTGAAACCCCCACGGATGTGGGGGGCAAAGTCGCGCTTTCTGCCGCGCGGGAGATAATGGAGATAATTAAGAGGAGGACGCAAAGCGATACAATGCAAAGCGGCCCGGATGGCGAAACTGGCAGACGCACGGGACTTAAAATCCCGAGGGGCGAAAGCTCCGTGACGGTTCGATTCCGTCTCCGGGCACCACTCTTGCACTTCGCGCCGCGCTATTTTCTAAACAGCGGCGTCAAGCGTTCGTGCAGGCCTTCCACAGCGCGGAGCAGGTTCCCCAGTCCCTCGGTTTCCCAGCCTATTTCCGCCCGCCGCCGCTACTTAACCGGCCACGCGCTTCGATTTCCTGTAAGATTTTCTGCGGACTATGCCCACCTTCTATCAACAGTTCCAGGAATCGGCCCGGAAGTTCCCAGACAATATAGCGCTCGAGATTCAGCGCGAGCACAGCGTCGAGCGCGTCACCTTTGCGGAATTGACCCGCATGTCAGAGAGCGTGGCGAACTGGCTTTCGACGCGCGTTCCACGGGACGCTCGAGTGGCGATTCTGGCGGCCAACCATCCGCGGTGGGTCGCCGCATATTTAGGAATCATCGCTGCCGGTCGAACCGCGGTTCCGCTCGATACGGCTTTCCATGCCGACCAGGTGAAGAAGCTACTGATCGACAGCGGCGCTTCTCTGTTGTTCTGCGATGCCAAACATCATGCGGTGGCGCGGGAGGCGGTCGACGAGCTGGGCATCGGATTAGTGATGACTTCGGCGATGACCGAACTGGCTGCGGCGAGCCCTGGCACCGCGACCCAGAGCACTGCGAATCCCACTCATAGCACTGAACGAGATGAGTGGGGCACCCTCGCTTCTGACCTCGACTCGATTCTTGCGGCCGGACCCGCTGGCTATCAGGCCGTCGTCCCGGCCGAGAGCGACGTGGCTGCACTGCTCTACACCTCGGGCACCACGGCTGACCCGAAGGGCGTCATGCTCACTCACGCTAACCTGGTGGGCGAGGCCAATTCGGTGCTCGCGGTGGTCAAGATCGATTCCACCGATGCGCTACTGGGAATTCTTCCGATGTTCCACGTGCTGGCGCAGATGGCGAATCTTTTTCTGCCTCTATTCAACGGCGCGCGCGTGGTCTACCTGGAAACCCTGAACACGACCGAATTGCTGCGCGCTCTGCAGGAACGCAACATCACTACTTTCTGCGTTGTGCCCCAGTTTTTCTATCTGATCCACGAGCGCATTTTCAAGGAGCTGAATAAACGGGGAGCATTCACGCTGCGGCTGGTGCGCATCTTGATGGCGCTCAACCGCGCGCTGCGCCGAGTTGGAGTCAACGCCGGCAAAGTTTTCTTTGGCAAGATCCACGCCACTTTTGGCGCTCGCATGCGTTACCTCGTAACGGGCGGCTCGCGATTCGATCCGGCCATTGCCCGCGACTTTTATTCTTTCGGCATCGACGTTCTGAACGCCTACGGCTTGACCGAAACCAGCGGCGGCGCATTCATGAATCCTCCGGGTCGCGCGATTGTCTTTGGCTCCGTCGGGCTTCCTTTCCCCGGGGTCGAAGCCAAAATTGTGGATCCGCAGCCGGTGGCCGAAGGCGCGCCGCCCGCAGGTGAGATTGCGTTGCGCGGAGCCATCGTCATGAAGGGCTATTGGAATCGGCCGCAGGCCACCGCCGAGGTGCTGCGCGACGGCTGGTTCTACACCGGCGATCTCGGCTACTTCGATTCCGGCGGCAATCTCTTTATTACTGGCCGGCGCAAGGAGGTCATCGTCCTCGCCAACGGAAAAAACGTGTATCCCGAGGAAGTCGAAGCCCATTACCTGCACGCGCCTTACGTAAAGGAAATTTGCGTGATGGCGCTGGAAGCGCGACCGGGAGATCCGACTTCGGAACGGCTCCATGCCGTGGTGGTGCCCGACTTTGAACGGATGCGCGAGCGCAAGATCGTGAATGCCAAAGAAGTGATTCGCATCGACATTGAAGCGCTCTCGCACAAGATCGCGTCCAGCAAACGTCTGGGTAGTTATGACATCTGGCAGGAAGAGCTGCCGCGCACTACAACGCGCAAGTTAAAGCGTTTCCAGATCGAGAAGAAAGTTCGGGAGTTGCAGCAAAAGCAAGGCGCGTCCGAAAGCGGCGCGGAGCAGCCGCTGCCGATGCTCAGCGATGACGAGAAATTGTGGCTGGAGCGCGAGGAAGTGAAGCGGGCGCTGACCGTCGTGCAAGAATCGGCGCGCAACCAAACCCCCGGCGCGATTGTTCCTGCACAGAATCTTGAGCTCGATCTGGGCCTTGATTCCATGCAACGGGTGGAATTGTTGACGGCGCTGGAGCAGCAACTGGGCGGCGATGTGCCGGAATCGCAACTGGCGGAAATCTATACGGTGCGCGATCTGGTCGATGCGGTTCTGGCCAGCGCCGGGCGCGGCGAGGGTCAAGCGGGCACCGCCGCGCCCGGCTGGTCGACCATCCTGAGCGAACCCGTCACCGATCCCGAGGTGCTGGCGCTGGCGCGGCACAACATTTTTTTCGAAGTATTTTTCTTTGCGCTGGGGAAATTGATTTACCTTTTCGCGCTCGACCGCTTTCATTTGAAAACCCGAGGACTGGAGAATCTGCCGGAAAAGGGTCCGTTTCTGGTGTGTCCCAATCACCAGAGTTATGTCGATCCGATGGTGATGGCTGGAGCCTTCCCGTGGCGGCTGTTTCGCGACACGTTTGCGGTGGGCACGAGCGACATTTTCGGCGCGGGATTCATGCGGCGTCTGGCGGGCTGGCTGCGCGTGGCGGTCGTCGATCCCGATGCGAACCTGGTGCCGGCGATGCGTGCCGGAGCCTATGGCCTGAGCCAGGGACACATTCTACTTCTCTACCCCGAAGGCGAGCGGACCGATGACGGCACGCCGCGAGTTTTCCGCAAGGGCGCGGCGATTCTGTCCATCCACACCCAGGCTCCGATAGTTCCGGTGGCGATCGAGGGTTTCTACGAAGCGTGGCCGCGGCACAAAAAATTTCCGCGGTTCGCAAATCTGCAAATCGTATTCGGCAAGCCCATTCAACCTCCGCCGGTGGAGAAGGCGAGCGAAGCCGCGTATGAGCAGTTAACCGCAGAGTTGAAAGCGACAGTGGTGGCGATGTGGAAGGACTTGCGCGGAAAAGAATGGCGGGAAATGGAATCGGGCAAGGCGGAATCCGATTCCAAGACTGATTCCCAAAGTTCGGTGGCGGCAAACCGGTAATTGCAGGAGCGCGCGACTTTAGGCGCCGGCGCCTTTGGCCTTCTGACCCATGGCTGGCTCAGCCGACCCTTGCTGACCCATGGCTTTTGCGAAAGCGTCGACCACGCCCGCGTGAAACTTCTGGCCGGCTCCCGCCAGAATCTGCTGCTCGGCCTGATACGGCGACATCGCCTTGCCCTCAGCGCCGCTGATTAGTTTCTGATAAGCATCGGCTACCGCCAGAATGTGCGCCTCGATCGGAACGTTGACCGAACGCGCGCCTTGCTCCAGCACAATCTGTTGCGCAACGATGATGGGAATCACGCGGCGCAGCGTGTTACTGGTGGCCTGGGTGCGGGCATCGGCTGGGCGTGGCTTGCGGAAACTGGCCACGACTTCGTCGCGGCTGATGTCGGCGGCCTTATAGAGAATGTCGTTGCTGATGCCGATTTTGCCGAGATCGCGCAACAACACTGCCGAACGCAGCAACTCGACGCGATCGGAACCGAGACCCATCGCCTCGGCGATTTTGCCGGACGCCTGCGCCACGCGCTGGCTTTCAGCGCTGCTGAGTTTTTCGGTGGCAATAAAGTGTTGCAGAACCAGCAGCAGTCCGCTGAAGCTTTCGCGGATGTCGGCCGTCATCGCTTCCTTGCGCTCGTAGAGCGTTCCCATCACGTAGCCGGCAACCGCCAGAATGCCCGCCCAGATGGCAAAGTTGAAGAGCCTCTCCTGTTCCCCAGGCAACACCAGCACGCGGTGCGAGGGCATCAGGTTGTTCAGGAAGTCGAGCAGTACGACCAGAAAAACACAGGCAAAAGCGGTGAGCGTGGCGTGCCGGCGTCCGAAGTAATAGGCGGAATACAAAGTCGGCAAAAAATAAAAGCACAGCGCCATGGGCAGCGATTGCGCGAAGAACTGCACCATCGCAGCGATCAGGAACAGGGAGAGCAGCAGAACACTTTCTTTCGCGATTTTATTCATCTTCGTTTGGAACATCGTGCTTTGGAACACTCAGCGTCTGGAACATCGAGGTCTGCAACATTCAGCCTTTGAGAGTCAGCCAGGAAGCACCGTTGATGAGCCCGCTCAGCCGGAAAACTCCCTGCTGCCCATGTTCGACCAATCGTGTGCCAGTGGAAAGTTACCGGCGTAACGATTTTTGTTGCTGAGGCACGGGGCAAACATTCGTAACTTGGAACGATTGGGCCTCCCCATCGACAATATCGATTGGCGCCGCGTTCTCTTTCTCTAGCAGCCGCCAGAGAGCAGTGCAGAAAGGCGAAATTCTCGCATTCAGGTGAAACTCATGACTACAACCAAGATTGAAAAGGCAGGGATTAGTTTTGCCATTAGCCGGCAGGGTGGGCCGATCGTGATCGAAGTGCGTCCTCACCATGACACCATTTCTGCTTTGCGGGGCGTGCAGCTTGGCTTCGAACTACTGAACGGGATCGGCGTCGAGCAGGCCAGAAAAATTCTGGACGTGCTGAACGAAAACGTAATCGGCGTGGTCGTCACTCCGGTATCGGCAGCGAAGAGCGAAGCCGCGTCGGGTTGAACAGGCTGGAAGACTCCAGCGGTGAGTTTCAGGGCGGCTTTGCATTGTCCCCTTGCTTTGCTGTCCTGGACGATGGAGCTTTGCTAAGCCGGCGAGAGCATTGAGTTGAGTTAAGTTATTGATTTATAAATATCTTCCCGGCAAGTACTGAACCCCCAGGAACTGGAAATCCTAAGTCATTGATTCCATTAGACCAGCCTTAGCGAGTGATCGCCAGCGCAGAAGCAACACCCGTCCCCGTCGCGGACATTTCGAGCTAACTAATTGATTTATAAGGATATTATTTAAGTCCTTATTCCTCAAATATCTGGAAGGAATTGACCGCTAAGTTACTGATTCCAAAAGATCGTAGCAGGGGGGTGAATCGAGAAGCGCTGTGGTTCCTTTTTCATCAGCTTCTCCTTCGTGTGCCGGAGCCTGCCCTGAGCCAAGCCCGAAGGGTGCCCTTAGGTTATTCCGTCATCGTGCCAATCCCCTCTGTTAAAGATTTGTTAATCGATTGCCTGCCCCGCTTCCCATGCTGCGGAAGTCGGCTAAAATCACGGTTCATCCAAATCACTAAGCTGGAAACCGCAAATCGGGGTACGAAATGAAGTCATGCACGCTCATCCTCACATTGATAGCGACAGCGATAACCGCCGCAATGGCGCTCTGCCTTTCGGCATGCGGCAGCAGCAAGAGTGCACCTGCCCCCAACGATGCCAAACAGTGGATGTGGGCGAATGGTGCTCAGGTCGTCAACCAACTGGGATCCTACGGGACTCAAGGCACCGCCGCGTCCACCAACATTCCCGGAGCGCGTCAGAATGCCATCACCTGGGTCGACAACGCCGGTAATTTCTGGCTGTTCGGTGGCTATGGTTACGCCTCGACCGGAAATCCCAATCCTCTGAACGACCTCTGGGAATACATCGCAGGCCAATGGACGTGGATCAGCGGATTGGAGGTTGGCGGTCAACCAGGCATCTACGGAACCCTCGGCCAAGCTGCCTATACCAACATTCCTGGCGCGCGATGGGGTTCCGTCAGTTGGGCTGACGCTTCAGGAAATCTCTGGCTATTTGGAGGCTATGGTTATGGTGCCTCGCCCGCTAGCATAGGCACTCTCAACGACCTCTGGGAATTCACGCCCGCTCAGCAAGTCGAGGGTCAGCAGTTCAACCCAGGCCAGTGGACGTGGATGGGCGGATCGAACTCAACCACCCAGCCCGGAACCTACGGAACTCAGGGCACTGCCGCACCCGCCAACATTCCCGGAGCGCGATACGGTGCGGTGAGTTGGACCGACGCATCGGGTAATTTCTGGCTCTTCGGTGGAAACGGAGTCGCGCTGCCTGGAGACGTGGGAAATCTCAACGATCTTTGGCGATACAGCGCGGGCGAATGGACGTGGATGAGTGGGACCGACTTGTCGAATCAGAAGGGAGTCTACGGCACCCTGGGCTCATCTGGCGCGGCCAACATCCCCGGAGGACGATTCGCCGCGATCAGTTGGATCGATGGCTCCGGTAATTTCTGGCTATTCAGCGGATCGGGTTACGACTCAACCGGCGCCAACGGAGATCTCAACGACCTGTGGGAGTACAGCGCAGGCCAATGGACGTGGATGAGCGGCTCGAACACCAAAGGTCAAGCCGGAACCTACGGCACCCAAGGGACGCCCGCTGCCGGCAACGTTCCGGGAGCACGAAACGGAGCCGTTAGTTGGATCGACAAGTCCGGGAATTTCTGGCTCTTCGGTGGAACAGGACTAGACTCCGCGGACAACGGCGGCTGGCTCAACGACGTCTGGGAATACAGCGCCGGCCAATGGACGTGGGTAAGTGGTTCGAACGTGAACGGCCAACTCGGATTGTACGGGAACGAAGGGATCGGCTCCCTGCAAAACATTCCCGGTTCGCGGACCCTGGGCGCCAGTTGGACGGATGCGTCCGGAAATTTCTGGCTCTTCGGTGGAACCGGCTACGACTGGCTCGGCTCCAATGGATACCTGAACGACTTCTGGCAGTTCACACCGTAGAGACGGACTGGGGAGAACTGGGAATCGGCCGATCTTAAAAGAGAGCGATAGTACCCCCTGTTGTCCGTCCTCCACCATCCCTCCCGCATCTAATGTGCTAGGCTTTTACTGATACTTGGGGCGCGTGTCCTCCGAAGGGTTTCTGTTTTGATCAACACATTGTTAGGCAAGGTTTTCGGGACGAAAAACGAGCGCGAGATCAAGCGCTTGCAGCCTCGGGTGCAAGCCATCAACGCGCTCGAACCGGAGATACAGAAGCTCTCCGACGACCAACTTCGCGCCAAGACGGCGGAGTTTCGCGCCCGCATCCAGGACCGTCTCAAAGACCGTCTCAACGACCGTCTCAGCTCGATCGCCGACGAAACATCCGCCGATCCTGATCGTCCAGATGCTGATGTTCCCGATATCGATCAACAGAAGGAGATCGAAAAGCAGCGCAGCGAGGTGCTTAAGGAGGTTCTCGACGAACTGCTGGAGGAGGCTTTCGCGGTAGTTCGCGAAGCCGGAAAACGCGTGCTCAACATGCGCCACTTCGACGTGCAGTTGATTGGTGGCATGGTTCTGCACGAAGGCAAAATCGCCGAGATGAAAACCGGCGAGGGCAAAACGCTGGTGGCTACTCTGCCGGTATATCTGAACGCCCTGAGCGGACGCGGCGTGCACGTGGTTACGGTCAACGACTATCTGGCCAAACGCGACTCCGAATGGATGGGCAAGCTCTATAGCTTTTTAGGCCTGACGGTGGGAGTAATCGTCCACGATCTCGATGATGCGGAGCGCCGCGCCGCCTACGCCGCCGACGTGACCTACGGCACCAACAACGAATTCGGCTTCGACTATCTGCGCGACAACATGAAGTTTGACCTGAACGATTGCGTGCAGCGTGTGCACAACTTTGCCATCGTCGACGAGGTCGATTCCATCCTGATCGATGAGGCCCGCACCCCGCTGATTATTTCGGGCGCCAGTGAAGAATCCACCGACAAGTATTACAAAGTGAATCGCATCATTCCCAAGCTCGAGAAAGGCGAAGAAATCGATACCGCGCCGGGCGAGCCCAAAATCATGACCGGTGATTTCGTGGTCGATGAAAAGCATCGCAATGTCACGGTCACCGACGAAGGCTGGGAGAAAGTTGAAAAGCTGCTGGGGATCGGCAACATCGCCGACCCGGAAAACTGGGCGCTGAAGCATCACGTGGAAACCGCCGTCAAAGCCCACGCGCTTTACAAGCGAGACGTCGAGTACGTGGTCAAAGACGGGGAAGTGATCATCGTTGACGAGTTCACCGGACGCCTGATGCCGGGCCGCCGCTGGTCGGACGGGTTGCACCAGTCGATCGAAGC
>JBEKED010000030.1:0-18690 GCA_050014035.1 Terriglobales bacterium | reverse complement strand
TTCGCCCGGCAGCACCATGGTGATCGATGTCTCGGGCGATACCGACGATAGCATCTGGAACCTTAGCCTTGCTCCCGTCCACGCCGTGCAGCAAAGTGCCAGCGTAGTGCTGGTGGCCAACCACTCCATCACGGGCGCGCAGGAAGATTCCCTTACCAAGCTGATCTTCAGCAGCCCGGTTATCTTCAGTTCCGCCACCATCAGTCTGCCGGCGAATTCGGCGCCGAGTTTCGTCGCTACCACCGAGGCGGCCCAGGCCTATGTCGTTCTCTCCAGTCTCAATTCTGTCGGCGTGATCAATACCAGCCTCAACACGCTGGTAGCCACCGTCCCAGTGGGCAACACCCCGGTAGCGATGGCCGAGACGCCCGACACCAAGAAGCTCTACGTCGCCAACCAGGGCGACAGCACCATCAGCGGCTTCAACACGCAGACCGCGAACCTCTCGCCAAGAACGGGTTCGCCGACCAGCACCACCTCGCCGCCGATCTGGTTGTCGGCGCGTTCCGACAGTCAGATGGTCTACGCACTCGAAGCGAACGGGACTCTGGCCGCGCTGAATACCTTTTCCACATCCGGTCCTGACACTCTGACCGAGTATCCCAACATCAACGTGCCCGGCGCCACGTACATGGTCTATGACGAAAACCTGAACCGCTTGTATATTCCCGGCGGGCAGGAAATGGAAATCATCGATGTCGGGCAATCTCCGCCGCAGGTTCTAGGGACGATTAACATCCCGGCGTTTACGCCGCTCAATTCCGCGCCGGTTCCCGCAACTGCCGCGGCCGTCACCGACCTTCCCGACGGAAGCCGCGCCTATGTTTCGTCTTACGCTGTGCTGCCCAGCAATTTCACTGTCACCTCGGTCTCCGGAGATGGAACCAACGCGACTTACGCCTACACTCTGACGGCAGGGCAGAACCTGACCGCCGGAGTGAGCGTAAGCGTCCTCGGAACGGGCCAGAATGGATTTGACGGAAACTTCCTTGTTATCGCGATTGTCAGTGGCACCACCGCTTGTCCGGGCACGTGTTTTCAGGTACCCAACACCACGGTGCTCGCTTCGACTCCAGTGTCGGTTTCTGCCAGCGGCAGCAATGTCTTCCCGCAGGTCACCGTGGTTTGGACCAATTCCAACACGATCAAGACCACAGCCGCTCTGCCGGGCTTTCCCGACGCCACCAACGCGAATTATCTGCAAGGACTGTATTACGTTCCGGTCTGCGCCTCGACGCGTTTCCGCTTCAATATGGCTCCCGGCGGCGACAGTTCCCGCGCCTACCTTTCAACCTGCGACAGCGGCGTGGTCGACATTATCAACACGGCTACCGACACCTACCTACTGGATCAACCAGAACCGGCCAGCGCGCGACCCCCGATTCCGCCCGACACGCAGAACCCGCCCCAGAACCCAGTCTTTCTTCTGGCCGGACCATAGCTGGCCGGACCATAGGCTCAGTCCTGGGGAATCGCGTCCTATCGGCGCCAATTCGAGCGATGCAGCGATGTGCAGTGCTGGCGAAGACAGATTGCATAGGTTCTTCGCTTCGCTCAGGATGACACTCTGGATTTGGGGGTAATTGCGGGATTAGGCGACCCAACGACTAACGACTAGCGACGAACGACCAGCGACGAACGACTTTCCTATCCCGCGGCAGCAGCCGTTTCCGGCGCCTGCCGGTGATACCGCAGGGCCACGTTCATGAAGACATTTCCAGTCGAAGTATTGAAGCACATCACCAGCGCTTCAGTATCTTCGCTACTTTTGCTGCCTTTCTCGGAGGTGTGCAGCGTCGGCGGACGAACGTGAAAGTGGAATCCCTGATCGTTGAGCGTGGTAACGGCATTTCCAATAATCTGGTTGGCCAGCTCGCACACCGCCTCCCGCACCAGTTCTTCGTCGGTTTCGGACACTGCAACTCCCGCCAGACGGCTGGCGAGTCCGAGCGCCGCTCCCAGGTCGACATCGAAAATGATTCGCCCTTCGATCTCGCCCGCCAGGTAAACTTCGGCAGCGATCCCCTTCCGCCGGTACGCCTCTTCTTCCATGCTCAGGTTCTCGATGGAAACAGGCGTTCCGAGCCCCTGCGCCAGCACGGCGTCCGCCGAGTTGATGAAAGGCTGAATTACATCCATTCGCACGGTTAGGCTCCCGCTCCGGCGCCGCGCACTGCCGTTCCGTCGTCGCGCATCACGTACTTGATTACTTCATAGAGAACTTCCGGCTTCACCGGCTTCTGCACAAAGTGCCGCGCCCCGCGCTGCAGCGCCGCCACAATGTTCTCCTGGTAGCCGACCGATGACACCATCACAATGCGCGCGCTCGGATGCTCGCGCACAATCTTTTCCGCCGCCTCGATGCCCTCCATCTGCGGCATGGTGATATCCATCAGAACGATGTCGGGCGTCAGCCGTTCGTACTCCGTGATCGCCGACACCCCGTCGCCCGCCTCGCCGACCACCTGTCCCCCAAAAGTCTCGATCATCCGAGCCAGGTTCTTGCGGGCAAACACGGAGTCATCCACGATCAGATAGCGTACCGGCTGTCCGTCTTCGCTCCGTTTTACGGGCGCAAACTTTTCCATGGCACTCCTCCCCATCTATCACTTAATCACGATCTACGTATCTTTCGATAGATAACCCTAGTTACTTCCGACACTGGTCGACCGCTTGACCTCGACCGTGTCCGTTCGGCCGCTCTCCCCTCGCGGATGTTCTGCCGCGCATTGCGCTTGTAGAATACCGGGCAATTCCTGGAGGTCTGCGATTCGCATCGCATAGCCCCGTTCGATGGCGGCCCTGGGCATGCCGAAAACCACGCAGGTTTGCTGGCTCTGCGCCACCGTGAATCCTCCCGCCGCCCGAATCTCACCCATGCCGCTCGCCCCGTCTTCTCCCATTCCTGTCATCAGAACCGCCATCGCTTGCGAACCAAACTCCTCGGCTACGCTGCGGAACAATACGTCCACGCTCGGCCGGTGGCCGTTGACCGGGCCATCCTCCGCCAGCAGCGCCACATTGCCCAACGGCAGCTTTTTCACTTTCATATGCCGGTTGCCCGGAGAAATCAGCGCCCGCCCCGCCACCAGCAGATCGCCCGACTGCGCTTCCTTTACCCGGATCGGGCAGCACTCGTCCAGCCGCTTGGCAAAAAGCTCGGTGAACCCATCCGGCATATGCTGCACCACTAGGATGCTGCCCGAAAAATCCGCCGGCAGATGCGAAAACAGGTATTGCAGCGCGTTCGGCCCCCCCGTCGAAACGCCAATGGCCACGATGTGCGTCGGCGCCACTGGTTGCATCTTGACCGCTGGATGCTGGCGCTGCATTTCCCGCGGCAGGAACTGCGGCTGCACTCCCGCACTTTGCGCCGCGGCATGGATCTTGCCGATCAGCGCCTCGGCAATTTCCGGCATGTGCGCGAAAACATCATGCGGTTTAGCCACAAAGTCGAACGCGCCCAGCGCCAGCGCCTTGAGCGTGATTGTGGCTCCGGCGGTGCTGTGCGAACTGACCACGATCACCGGCAACCTGTGCCGGTGCCGCATGACTTCTTTCAGCGTATCGATCCCGTTAAGTCCGGGCATTTCGAGGTCGAGCGTCACCACGTCGGGCGAAAGCTCCTCAATTTTTTTTAACGCGAAATTGCCGTCGATCGCCGTGCCTACGACATGGATCGAGTCATCCTGTTCGAGAATCTGCGGGATTAGTTTGCGCATCAGCGCCGAGTCATCCACCACGAGCACCCGCACCGGCTTTCTCACAACTGCCCTCCCGCCGCGCCCCGCGCCCCGGCTTCGCCCGCCAGCACGGCAGCGTTCGTGGCCCTGCCGATGACGCCCGTCAGCAGTCCCGCCATCCGCGGCCCCGTGGCGTCCGCGCGTCCGCGCGTGAAGCGATCCATCAGCGCAATCATGTTCAGGATCAGAACCACCCTCCCATCGCCCAGAATCGAAGCTCCACTTACCAGGTCAGTGGTAATCGACTGGTCGTCGAGAGCCTTGATCACCAACTCGCCTTCCCCTTCCAGGGCGTCGACCACCACCCCAAACTTGCGTTCTCCGCTGTGGATCACGAGCACGAAAAGCTTGCGCTGCGCCGTTTCTGGACCCCTAGCCGGCGCCGTGCCCAGCCGCAGCAGCGGCAACACGTCATTGCGCAGTTGCAGCACGTCGTAGTGCTCCACCTGATGGATGCTTCCTTCCGTAGTGCGGGCAATCTCCGCCACCGCGTTCAGCGGCAACGCATAAAGACGCTGCTCCACCCGGAACATCAGCGCCCGGATGATGGCCAGCGTCAGCGGGAGCCGCAGCCGGAATGTGGTGCCCTTTCCCCGCGCCGTTTCGATCTGGATCGTTCCTTTCAGCCGCGTCAGCACGCTCTGCACCACGTCCAATCCCACGCCCCGGCCCGACAGTTCGGTCACCTCTTTCGCGGTGGTGAATCCCGGCTGCAGGATCAGTTCCAGCGTATCGGTCTCGGTTAATCGTGCGGCATGCTCCGCTTGCAGCAATCCCAGCGACAGGGCGCGCTGCCGCACTTTCTCCGCATCAATGCCGGCGCCGTCGTCGGAAACCTCGATGACCACCTGATTGCCCTGATGATAAGCCGCCAGCCGCAAGCTTCCCTGCGGCTTCTTTCCCGCCGCAACCCGCTCTTCGGCGGTCTCGATGCCATGTCCAATCGCATTGCGCACCAGGTGCGTCATGGGCTCGGCAATCGCGTCCAAGATGCTCTTGTCGAGATCGGTTTGCCCGCCCCGCACACTGAGCTCGACTTCTTTTCCGCATTGCCGCCCCACGTCGCGCACCACCCGCGGAAAGCGCCGGAACAGTTGCTCCACGGGCACCATGCGGATCTTCATGACCGAGTGCTGCAGGTCGTTCAGAACCCGTCCCTGGAACGCCATGGCATCGGCAAACTTCCCTTGCAGCGCGTCCTTCGGAAAGCGCTGTCCAAATTCCAGCAGCGATTGTTGCAACATCGATTTCGCGAGGATCAGCTCGCCCACCAGATTGAGGACACTGTCGATTCTCTCCGCATCCACGCGGAGCACGTTATCGGGGCCAGTTGTCACGGCGGGCGCAGTGGATGGTTCCGCGATCGCCGAAGCTTCACCTTCAGCGGTGTGGGCGGCAACACTGGTCGTGACAGTGGCGGCCACCGCCGCTGCGGCGTCATGTGCGCCTGCGGCGTCGGTATCCAAATCTGCTGCTGGCAGCGGCGACGCCTTGGCGCTCACCACCCTGCCTCGTGCGCGCGTGTCCCGGACAGGCGTGACCGCAACGCTCAAGGCAATGGTTGGGATGCTGCACTGCGCACGAATCTGCTCCACCGGCTTTTCCGACGCCAGCGCCGCTTCGATGCGTGTGGGATCGAGACTACCTTCGACTGGATACAGCGCCAGCACTTCGCCCAGTCCCGTCAGCGCCAACTGGATCATCTGACGCGCGGCAATGGGCATGCCGCACTGCGGGTCGACTTCTACTACCACGTGATAAACGTGCTTGCCTCCCTCCAAAGCGCGCGTGATCGCCAGTTGTTCGTATTCCGACCAGCGGCTGGTTTTCGGGGCGGCTTTCTTTTTCTTCGCTGCAACTTTGCTCGTGCCCTTGCTCTCGATCTTGCTCGCGCCCGCTGCCCCCGGATGCGCCAGCCGCGCTATGTCCGCCCGCAACGACTGGATGTCCGGCAGCTCCGTCCCGTTGCGATACGCTTCCAGCAAGGCCGCAAACACGTCGGCCGCCCGCAACGCAATCTCCGGAACCAGCGCCCCTGCCGCCGTGTTCCCCAGCGTCAGCACGTCCTCGAATTCATGCGCGAGCTCGCTCAATTCCCGGAAGCCGCATGCTGCCGAGTCTCCCTTCAGCGTGTGCACCGTCCGCCGCAGGCTGCGCGCCGTCTCCACATCCCCGGGCGTCTTCTCCAGCCGCAGCGCCGCCTCGTTCAGCTTCTGCACCTGTTCGCCCGCGGTTTCGAAAAACAGCTGGCGCAGTTCCGTCATCCGGTCTTCGGGGGGAGGAGTCACATTTCCACCTCGACCCGCTGGTAAGCCGTTCCGGCATCGCGATACACCATCTGAAATTTTTCCGTCAACCCCAGCAGGCTTTCGGCGTGGCCGACAAACAGGTAACCCTCGGGATTCAGGCAGCGATAAAACTTCTCGACCAGCCGCTTCTGCTCCGCTTCGTCGAAATACATCATCACGTTGCGGCAGAAAATTATGTCGTTGCGCTGCGGCAGGTATTCTGTTTTCAGATTGTGAAAGTCGAAGTGCACGATTTCTTTCACGTGCTTCTTTACCGCGTAGCGCTCGCCCACCTTGTTGAAGTAGCGCAAGCGATAGCCATAGTCGACGGCCGCCATCTGCTCCGCGCTGTAGGAGCCCTCTTGCGCCGTCCGCAGCACGGAATAATTAAGGTCGCTGGCCAGAATCTCCACCCGCCAGGGCGCTGGCACCAGCGGCTTCGGCAGCGGCGTTTCGTAAGGCACCGGATTCCGCAAATAGTGGTACGACAACGCATCCGCCACTTGCATGGCCAGGGTGTACGGTTCCTGTCCCGTCGAGCATCCCGCGCTCCAGATCCTCAACCCGTAGTCCCGCCGCTCCTGCTTGCGCCGCAGTAGATCGTCCAGCACATCTTTCTGAAACAGATCCAGCTGCGCCTTGTTCCGGAAGAAACTGGTCTCGTTGACGGTGAGGTTTTCGAGCAGGTGCGACAACTCTTTTTTTCCCTCCTGGCTGATCAGCAGCCGATAGTAGCTGTAGAACGAGTCCAGCCGGCACTCCTTCAGCCGCCGCTGTAAACGGTCCTGCAGAAACGGCGTACGCCGGTCGTCGAAGTGCATGCCGCATTCCTGGTAGACGAGCGTTTGCAGCAGCTTTAATTCTGCTTCCGTGAGTACAGGTGTTTCGCTTGGATTCATGTGGGCTGGTTCTTTCTTACTTCCCGGCCGACGCGGTCTTTATTCCTATTCCTGTCCCTATCCCTTTTCCTGTTCCCGACTCCGCCTTGCCCCCGGCCTTCATCCCCGGTTTGGCGCTCGCCGCTTCTGCCGGACTGCCAGGCGTCCCTTCTTTGTCTTTGCGCAGTTCGCGCACCGCCAATATCTTGTCGATATCCAACAGAATGATGAGCCGTCCCTGATACTTTCCCAGACCAGTCACGCAGTCTAACCCGCCTTCCTCCATCATGGCGGGTGCGGCTTCGATATCGCTTTCCGGAATTTTCAGCACTTCCGACGCCGAGTCCACAATCATGCCCACCAGCCGGCTGCCGTGTTCCACCACCAGAATGCGGCTGCGCCGGTCAAGTCCAGCCGATTGCTGCCCGAATCGTTTTCGCAGATCCACCACTGAGACAATCTTCCCGCGCAGGTTGATCACGCCTTCCAGATAATCGGGCGCATCCGGCACCGCCGTGATCTCCGGCACGCGCACGATCTCATGCAAAGTCTTGATGGGCACGCCATAGGTCTCGCGCCCCACCTGAAACCCCACAATATGTGCTTCCCGGTTCATGGCTGGAGTTCCTTCAATGCGATCCCGCCGCCGCGCTCCACGACGCTTTTCCGTGGCCCGGACCGCTGTCGCCCGTCCGCTCGTTTCCGCGCTCGCTTGCGCGCAGCGAGAATCGGTCCATCGAATCCAGCAGGCCGCGCGACATTTTCGACATCTGATCCGACGATGCCGCCAGTTCCGTCGATGCCGACGTCGAGTTCTGCACCAGTTCCCGCATCCGCTCCATCGCCATCACCACCGCCTGCGCTCCCGACGCCTGTTCTTCCACCGCCGAAGTGATCTCGTGCGTGATTTCGTTCAGCCGCGTCGTCGCCCGCGCGATTTGCGCCGAGCCGTGCGACTGCTCGTTGGTCGCGGCTCCGATTTCCTGCGCGAACTTGTACACTTCCGTCACCACGTTCGAAATCCGCCGCAGCGCCGCATTCAGTTCCTGCCCCAAATTCAACCCTTCGTTCACGATGGTGGTGCTCTTCTCCATGTTATCGACAGCTTTGCGCGCTTCCTTCTGTATGCTCTCGATCAGCTCGGAAATCTCCTTCGTAGACTGCGCCGACTTTTCCGCCAGCTTTCGGACTTCGTCCGCCACGACCGCGAACCCCAGACCATGTTCGCCCGCTCGCGCCGCTTCGATGGCTGCATTCAGCGCCAGCAGGTTGGTCTGCTCCGCCAGATCGTCGATCACTTCCACGATCTTCCCGATGTTGTCCGCCCGCGTGCCGAGCGCGTCGATGATCGAGCCCGAGGCGCTGATCGTGGTGTTGATCCGGTTCAATCCGTCCGTCGCCTTTTCCATCGTGCCGATGCCGCTATGCACCTCTTCGCGCGAACGATTGGAGATATCCAGCAGAACCTTCGCCGTATCCGCCACCCGCTGGATCGACGTCACCATCTGGTCGATCGACGCCGAAGTTTCGCTCACGCTCGAAGCCTGCGTCTGCGTGCTCTTCACCATGTTCTGCACGTTGACGCTCATCTCGTGCATGGTGCTGGTTACTTCATCGATCGCCGAGGAAGTTTGCAGGCTGTTGCGCGCCGACTCGTCCGAAGAACTGGCTACTTGACTGGAGGAACTCGCCACCTGGGTCGCGGCATCGCGCACATTCCGCACCAGCCCGCGCAAGCCTTCCACCATGCGCGTGAAGGCGTTCGCGAGCGTGTCGTTGGCCGACCGCGGATGCACTTCGACCGCCAGGTTTCCCCCGGCAATCGCTTCGGAAACCGCTGCCATTTCCTTCAAGTACTTCACCATCGAATCGAAAGTCCTGGCCAGTTGGCCGATCTCGTCGGTCCCCTGAATGTCGATGTTGTGCTCAAGATCGCCCGACTGCCCGATCTGTGCCGCCACATGCATCAGCCGGGTCAAAGGTTGCGTGATTCCGCTGGCCGTCCGGTACGCAATCACGATGCCCAGCGCCAGGGCGATCATGGAACTGAACACCGCCGCCAGGATCGTCCAGGTCGCTGCCGATTCATCCGAGTGCCGCCTCACGTCCAGCAATTGACGGTTCTCGCGGTCCACTTCGTCCAGAATGTCGCTTGACCGCGTAACCCAGGAGTTCGGGCCCTTTTGCAGGTAGAAAATTTGGAGTTCCGCCACGGTCGCGTTGCCGCTGTCGACCGCACGCCTTTTGTCGACCAGTGGATCGGCAAACTCATTGCCCCACGCCTGTTCCGCCGCCTGTACTTTTTCCAGGCTGTTGCGCTGCTGCCCCGAGGTCGCCAATTCCTGCGCATGGTGTAGAGCATCGCTCAACTGGCGTTCCCCGTCCGTCATTTTTTCCACGTCGCGAGTGTCCCCGCTCAGCAGGTAGTTCTGCAGGTGAAGCCGGTTCTGCATCATCTGGAAGCGCACCGACGAGGTCGCCTCGGTCATGTCGATCGATCGCTGTGCCGCCGCCTTGGTCTCATGCTCCCGTTGCACCGCGATCAGGTTGATCGCCAGCAGCACCAGAACCGTCGCCAGTATGACGCCGAAACTCACATAAAGCTTTTTCCCGATGTTCATTTTCCAACCTTCCTCAGCCCGCTTCCCATCCGGCTTGTCCTTTCACCGCGACGGATCAAAACGGAACTCCACAATTCCCATGGAGTCCTCCGGACCAGTTTCGAACCGCCACTTCTTCACCGCATCCAGAGCCGCGTTGGCCAGCAGCGGATGCCCGCCCACCAGGTTTGCGTTCTTGACTGAGCCATTCGGCGCAACCGTGACTTCGACCTTCACCACGCCGGTGATATTCATGCGCCTCGCGAGTTCCGGATATACCGGCGCCACCTTGATTTTCGGCTTTCGATTCAGTTCTTCTTGACCCCATGCCCGGGGCGCACTATTCGCGGCCCATCCGCTAAGCAGCAGCAGACCCACCGCGAACAGACTCAACCTTCGAAAGGACACGGTTCTTCCCCCTTTTACTGCACCGCATTTCTATCTTCGTGCACCAACCACAGCACCGCATACCAAAAGTTCTTTCTTTGCATTACCTTCGTGATCGATGAATCATCGGGTGATCGGGCGATCTGAAAACCCGTGCCCACTGGCTTTTGACTTTCGATCACCCGATGACCCGATCGCCCGATGACCCGATTCACAATGAGACGCCTGTGTCACCTTGGTGCCGTTTCACAAGTCGGCACCACCCCCTCGTATTCCCTTGACTCAATTTGAGAATCAAGCGTAGGTTTTATATGTAATCCAATTGTTTTCAACTGCTTAGCAAAAACATTGGTGACCCACTGACACCTCCCACGGGAATTTCGGCGCCCGGCGACTCGTCTCAGTCTGACGAGGCGTTCCAAAACCTTCTCCTGGAACTTTCCCACGCCCCTTCCCAAATCAACGATTCCGCCCAACTCCTTCGCTTCTTTTGCGCCCTCACCCGTCCTTACTTTCATGCCAGCGGCGCTTATTTCTGGAATCTTTCCTCCGACGGCGCCCTCGTCGGCGCCGAGGCCGACGCCGATCAAGCCGCATCCTTTCGCGGCACCCGCATGTTGCCCGCCGACGCCTTTATCCCCATCGATGCCTTGCAAAACCATCGCTCTTTTTTCGTCAATCAAATCGACCTCAGTCGTTTTCCCGCCTTATCCTCGACCCTTGCCCAGGCTGCTCTGGCCGCTCCCGTGCTGCTTGCGGGAGAACTGATCGGCGCCATCGTCTTCCTCCGCAGCGCCCCTGCTCCCGGCTTCGACGATGACGCGGTTGCGAAAGTTACGATGTTGGCGGCCCAACTCGGCGCTGCCCTCGAAGCCCTCCGTTTGCACCAGCTCTCCCGCGAAGAGCACCACCGCGCCAGCATTCTGGTCGAAGTCGCCAGCGCCCTCCACGGTTTGCCCGACACCGCCGCCGTAATGGAAAGCATCGCCGACCGCCTCCGCGTGCTGCTGCATTCCCCCGCTGTGCTCGTCCTCGTCCGCAAGGAGGCCCGTAAAGAAGTCCACAAAGAAGCGCATAACGAAGTTCGAGAACGCGCCCAACCAGAGCCATCCGAGCCTGTGCCGGACAAGTTTCCACCCGAAAAGCTGTTCCACTTGCAGGCCGTCTCGACCGAGGCATCCCGGCTCGCACTCGCCATTCGCCAGCGCTTCCAGCAGAACGAGCTGCGCTCTGCGCTCGAGATCGCCAGCCGCGCCGTCACCGCCGGCGAGCGCATGACCGTGAGCATCGACGGCGCCTCTCATTTTGGAGAAGATTCACCGCCCGGAGTGCTCATCGCCGCGCCCTTCCGCACCGCGCGCTCCCAGGGCGCGATTCTGGTTTATCCCCGCGCCGCCAGCCCTTTTACCCAGGAAGACAAAACCCTAGTTTCCGCTCTCGCCGGTTTCGGCGCCGTCGCCGTGGCCAACGCCGAACTTTATGGCATGGCCCGCGCCCAGGCGCACGAACTCCACGAAATCCTCGAGATCTCTTTCGAACTTGGATCCGCCGGAAAGCTTGACCAGTTCATGCAGACTTCGGCCGTTCGTGCCGCGAGTTTTCTAGGCTTCAAGCGCTGCTTCATCGGCCTCCTCGAACAAGAAATCTTCCACATTCGTTGGCAAGTGGAAAACGGCGCAGCCCGTCCCGTCGATATCCCCCTCTACGAGGGCGCCGCCACCCACGCCCTGAAGAAAAAAAGTGTGTTCGTGACCGAGGACGCCGCCAAAACTCCGGGCGCGAATTTGGATTTCCTGGCGGCGTTCCAGATCCGCCAACTCCTCGCCGTTCCCCTCCTCGGCTCGAATGGCGACGTGCTCGGAATGTTCGGCGTGCTTGATCGCCTCGCCCTAGGCCCCATCAACGACGATGACGTCCGCCGCGCCCGCGCCCTCGCGGCGCAAGTGGCCATCGCTCTCGAATTGACCCGCAACCTGCACCAGTCCGAGGAACACCGCCGCCGCGCCGAGGCCCTGGTCACCCTCGCCCTCGAACTGAATACCGTGTTGCATCTCCCCGAGTTCATGCGCAGTTTTGTGCGCCGCGCTGCCAGCCTGTTCCGCAGCCGCTCCGCCGCCTTTTGCCTTTTCCAGACTTCGGAGCCGGATACGGTTCTGCTGTCCGTGGAAACCTCCGGCGACTCCGAGATCAGCGGTTCTGAGATTAATGATTCTGAGATTAACGACCCGCCCTTGCTCCGCCAATTCAGTCAGGCGCTCAGTGCCGCCCTCCCCAAATACCCGACCGAGGTGGCCTTCGCCAGCGCCAGCGATATTCTGGGAACCTCCCTCGCGTCTACTCTGGGATGGACCGATTGCACGATCGCCCGCCTGGCCGGTTCCTCGGGAGAACTCATCGGCGTGCTGTGTCTCGCCGACCGCGGCGCCCCGCTCGCCATCGAAGATCACCAGTTGCTTCGTGCCATCGCCGGCCACGCCAGCATTGCCCTCGAAAATGCCTTCCTCTTCACCCGCATGCAGCACGCCAACCGGCACTGGCTCGAGGTCTTCGATGCCATCACCGACTTCATCGTGGTCCACGACCAGCAGCACAACATTCTCCGCGTCAACCGCACCCTCGCCGATTTCATCGGCATCGCTCCCGACCAGTTGATCGGCCTCAACATGCGCGCCCTCGATGCCCTTTCCACTGCTGCTTCGCGGCACTCCTGTCCCTTCTGCCGCACCGGCGAGGGGCTTGACGAATATGTCCACAACGTCTTTGAACGCACTTATCTGATTTCAACTTCGCGCATTCATGCCGCCAACCAGGGGTCCCCATCGCGCGGAGTTGGCGCGATGGGTCGAGGTGAAACAGGAACTACCGGCGCCCAGCAGATGCAAACCGTGCACGTGCTCAAGGACATCACCGACCGCCGCGAAGCCGAACGACGTTATCGCGAACTCTTCGATAACATTCAGGAAGGCATCTACGTCTCGACGCCCCAGGGCCGCTTCGTCGAAGTCAATGACGCCCTGGTTCGCATTCTCGGCTACAGCAGCCGCGACGAAGTTCTCCAGCTCGACATACCCACCCAGGTTTATTTTTCTCCCGAGCGCCGCCACCAACTTGCCGATCAACTCGACCGGAGTGGCGAAATGCGCAATCACCAGGATGTCCTGCGCCGCAAGGATGGCACCCCCGTTCACGTCTTCATGAACTGTTATGCGCTGCGCGATCAGGATGGCAAAATCCTGCAGCACCGCGGCCTTATGCTCGATGTTTCCGGCCTCCACCAATCCCAAACCGAACTCCAGAAAGAGCGCGATTTCTCCAGCAAGATTCTCAGTCACACCCAGAGCCTGATCCTGGTCACCGACACCGAAGGCATCATCAGTTACGCCAACCGGCGCTGGAGCGGACTCGGCTTTCAGCAGAACCAGATCCTCTCGCATCCCTTGCCCGATCTCTGCGCGCCCGCCCGCCGCGCCGCCCTCCGTGAAGCCCTCGCCGCCGTGGCCCGCGGCCAGCAGGTCGATAATTTCGATTTGCCCCTGGTTCGCGCCGATGGCGTCAGCGCCCAGTTTTCCGCCAACCTGAGTCCCATCAGCGGCGAAGACGGCCGCGTCAGCAGCATCGTCGTGGTCATGTCCGATGTCACCGACTCTTCCATGCTGCGCGCCAAACTCTTGCACGCCGAAAAGATGGCCGCCGTCGGACAACTGGTCTCCGGCGTCGCCCACGAAGTCAACAATCCCCTTACCGCTATCCTCGGATTCACCGACCTCCTCATGGAAAATCCCGAGCTCCCGGAAAGCGCCCGCCGCGATCTGCGCGTCATTTTGCAGGAGGCGCAGCGCACCAAGCAGATCGTGCAAAACCTGCTCAGCTTCGCCCGCCAGGTGCCGCCCCAGCGCCAGCCCGTGCAGCTTAACTCCATCTTGCAACGCACTGTGCACCTGCGTTCCTACGACTTCATAAGTCACGGCATTCAGGTCATCGAACACCTTGATGAATCTCTACCCCACGTCATTGGAGATTCCCACCAGCTCCAGCAGGTGTTTCTCAACATCCTGAACAATGCCTACGACGCCGTCCGTGAAACCACACGGCCCGCGCGTATCGAGATCACCAGCGCCCGCGCCCAAGGCTTCGTCGAAATTTCTTTCCGCGACAACGGTCCGGGCATCCCCGATCCGGGAATCATTTTTGATCCCTTCTTTACCACCAAAGACGTCGGCAAGGGCACAGGTTTAGGTCTCAGCATTTGCTATGGCATCGTCCACGAACATGGCGGTGAAATTCTCTGTCACAACAATCCGGACTCTGAAGGAGCCACCTTTATCGTTCGCCTTCCCGTCGCGTCCGATGGCGCATCTTTTGGAGCCGTTGCAGGAGTGCATCCCCAATGACCAACTCAGAAATGACACAGTCACGAATGACCCGCTCAGGAACCAACACGGGAACTCAACCCGCGCGTTCGCCCGTGCTGCTGATCGAAGACGAGCCCGCCGTCATGGCCCTGGTGCGCGCAGTTCTAGAGGGCCACGGCTACGCCGTCGTCTCCACTGAATCGGGAGCCGATGCCCTGCGCCTGCTCGCCGAGCGCGATTTTCACGGCGTGGTTTCCGACATGCGCACTCCCGGCGGCGTCGATGGCGCTCAAGTCTATGCCTGGATCGCCAGCAATCGCCCTCAACTCGCCTCTCGCCTGGTTTTTATTACCGGCGACATCGCCAACGAGGAAACCGCGGCCACGCTCCGTCGCACCGGCGCGCCCTGCGTGGAAAAGCCGTTCCGGGTGCACGATTTCATCGCCGTGATCGAGCAGACGATGGGCAAGGCCGCATAATGATTCAGAATTCGACGAAAACGAATTTGACGAGACAAAACCTGATGAAAGATGACCCTGCAAAAAACGACTTCCGCGTCCGCCTGCTCATTGTCGATGACGAGCAGACCATCCGCCGCCTCTGCATCACCGTCGGCGAGTCGTTAGGCTTCCTCTGCCTCGGAGCCGAGAGTGGCGAGGCCGCCCTGACCCTGCTCGAGGAGCAGCCCGTGCACATGGTCCTCACCGACATGGTCATGCCGCGTATGTCCGGCATCGAATTCCTGGAGCAGGCGAAGCGCCTCCACCCGCGCATCGAAGTCGCCGTCATGACCGGCCACGGCTCGGTAGAAACCGCCGTCCAGGCCATGAAGCTCGGCGCCTACGATTACATTGCCAAGCCCTTCAATCCGCTCGACGAGCTGCGCCTCTTCCTGCGTCGCATGGCCGACAAAGTCCGCCTAGTCGAAGAAAATCTCTACCTCCGCGAACGCTCGGAAACCGAGACCGCCGTCCACGGCATCATCGGCAATTCCGCCGGCATTCAGAATGTCCTGCGCCTGATTTCCCGTCTCAAAGACACGCGCACTCCCGTCCTGATCTCCGGTGAAAGCGGAACCGGCAAGGAACTGGTAGCCCGCGCCCTGCACTTTCGCGGAACCATGGCCGCCCGCCCATTTGTCGCGGTAGACTGCGGTTCGCTAGTCCCGACCCTGATCGAAAGCGAATTGTTCGGCTACGAAAAGGGAGCCTTCACCGGCGCGCTTCGCTCCAAGCAGGGACTGCTGCAATCCGCCGATAGCGGAACCATTTTTTTCGACGAAGTCGGCGAACTTCCCCTCGAAATGCAAGCCAAGCTCCTGCGCTTTCTCCAGGAAAAAGAAGTTCGCCCCGTCGGCAGCAATCAAAAAGTCAAAGTGGATGTCCGCATCATGGCCGCCACCAACCGTGATCTCGACGCCGAATACAAGAAAGGAACCTTCCGCAAGGATCTTTTTTTCCGCCTCAACGTAGTCACGATTTCCTTGCCGCCATTGCGCGAGCGCCGTTCTGATATCCCCATCCTGGCGGCCTGGTTCCTGGATCGCCTTGCCCCCGGACGCGGCGTCCACGTCTCCGGCAACGCCATGAAGGCCCTGCTCGATTACGACTGGCCCGGCAACGTTCGCGAACTCGAAAATTGTCTGGAGCGAGCCGTAGCTCTGAGCGATCAAACCCTAATCGAAGTCAGCGATCTGCCCCCCGCCATAGCCCAAGCCGAAAGCCAAGCGGAGCTGCGCGAGGCGCGAGAAGTCTTCGGCACCGATCTCGAAGACATCGAGCGCGCCACCATCAAGCGCGTCTTCTCCCAGGTCAAAGGAGACAAAGCTCTAGCCGGAAAAATGTTAGGCATAAGCCGAGCGACGCTCTACCGCAAACTAAAACGCTACAACATAGGAGCAGGCGAAGACCCTCCCCAATCGACGACTCTGCAATAGATTCAAGCTCGTGTGGTGTCAGGTTTTGCTTGCGTAGGGACGGGCGCCCTCGCCCGTCCGAGCCGAGCGCAGCTCGGCCTCTTCCGCGAACTCAAAACCGTCTCCACCGCGCCCGCAAAGTGAGACGTTCGTGTCATCTTGATACGCCCCAGCCGCAAGCCCCGAAAAACGAGCCTCCAGCGCCCTCATGCAAATCCGCTAACTGCTTCTCATGCCCGGACTTGTTCGTAGGTGCATGCCCTTCAAGTTTTTGGTGTCCCCCGTGCTCTAAGAAATGCCGATAAAGCAGATTGAATCTCCCAGCAACTCTTCCCAACCAGGAAGATGGGAGATAAGTCTGCTCCACTCCCCCGGGATTGAGGTTTCAGTGCCCAACCAGGCAACCGCACGCGCGCACGAATCGGAAATCGTAAGCCGCTTGGCCAAATTTTTCCCCGAAGCCACTCCGGTGCGCATCCCCATCAAACTCAGCCGTACCCATAGCCATGCCAATAATAACGACAACGACAATGGCAATCGCAACGGCAGCGCCACCGCCCGTGAAAACGAAAACGTCTTTTTCCAAAACACCGTGATCGAGTTCGGCACGCCGCAGGAAGTCCTGTTTGTGGTCGACCACCCGCTGGAATTCGCCGATCGCGTCCTCGTCGAAAGCAATGACGGCTCGCTGCACGCCGAAGCCTCGGTGGTTGCGGTGCAGTATCATCCGGAACGGACCGTGGTCGCGGCCCGCTTCCTCCAACACGTTCCCAATTGGATTGTGAAATCATGACTGCTTCGAACCCAGCTCAGCCTCTTATTCCGCCCTCCACTTCGACTTCGACTTCGACATCGAATGAAGATCAGGGAGTCACGCTCGGCGCCCTGCAACCCGTCTACGCCGCCCTGGTGCGCGAATTCGTGGTCGAGATTCCCGCCTGCCCCATTGACGAGGGTTTCTCCGTCTCGCCCGAGTCGGTCGCGCACGCCGCCGACTGGTTTCAGCAGGTGGATGCGCAAATCCAGGTGCACCAGTTGCGCCAGTTTCTCCAAACCACGCCCCTGGCCAGCGAAGCCGTGCTGCGTCATCTCCTCGCCCATCACCTGCAGAAACCCGACAAGTCCGCCAGCGACCGCGACAAAACCGACTTTCTGCTCGTCCAGTATTTTTCCCTCTGTGCGCCCTTCGGCCTGCAGGACGCCGACGTCGATCTCGACTACGTTGCCCAGGTGCTCGAGCCCGTGCTCGGCCCGCAGCAGCCCGAGATTCCCGCCTGGTTGACGTCGCTAGAAACCGTCATGCAGTCGGCCGCGCATTGCCGCCGCCTCAGCGAATTGCTGCACAGCGGCGTCCTCGAACAGGGGCGCAAACTCAAGACGCAAAACGCGGCCCGCTATTTTGAGCCCTCGGCCATGGTGGCTTTTGCTCGCTTCAGCTTCATGATCCGGCGCATCTTTTTCCGCCTCATGCATGACGATTTGAACGCCATCCTCGATGGCCTCCGCGAACTCGAGCGCCGCGGCGTTTCGACCGTCGATTGCCGCCGCGCCCAATTCTCCGCCGAGGAGCCGACCATCCGTCTGCGCATGATCTGCCAGTCCTGGAAAGTAATGTTCCACGCCGAGTATTCCTCAGGACAGCCTTTGCGCATGCTGGTTGACCTGAGAGCAGCCGTCGACGACGCCCTCCAGAACGGAGCCAAACAAAGCCCGCTCGGCGCCCGCGCCGCCGCCGCCGGAAAATCCGCCGGCGGAACGCAGCAGTAGTCTTTTCGTTCCAGAAAGACAGAAAGAACGATGAGAGCATGAAGCGCCCAACCGTCCTGATCCTCGCCAGTGATCCCGCCTTCGCCCGCGAGATCACCGCGCATTGGCCCCGGAACGCAAATCCCGGAACCCCAGATCCCGGGACTCGAGATTCCGGGACCGAAGATCCCGACTCCGGTCATTGCGAAGTCGAATTCACCGTTCTCGATCAGGATTTTTCCGGCGCCCTGGCCGCCAGCCACTATGACCTGGCCATCGCCGACGATTCTTCCGAACCAACGAAAAAAGGCCGGCGCCAACTTCAACCTCGCTGTCCGGATCTGAAACTGGCGCTGGTGGCCGCCGGCAAGCCCGCCATTATCGTTCGATCCAGCCGCGCGCGCGATTTCTACTCGATTCACCGCCACGTTCTCGAGTTGCGTCGCGAGCCCAGAATCTGGCCGGCGCTAACCGCCCTTCTCGGATACGAGATTCTTTGCCGCCAACAAGCCGAGTTCCGCGCCCAGGAA
Source organism: Terriglobales bacterium (assembly GCA_050014035.1). GTDB lineage: Bacteria > Acidobacteriota > Terriglobia > Terriglobales > Acidobacteriaceae > Acidiflorens. The sequence continues at coordinate 251 of JBEKED010000030.1, read as the reverse complement.
GCCGAAAAGCTCCGTGCGGCCGCTCAAGCCGAAGCCACTCTCGGACGCTACATGGTCGAGATGCGGACCAACGTCAACAACGCCCTCACCACCATCCTCGGCAACGCCGAACTTCTCGCGCACGAGCCCGGACTCCCCGCCACGGCCGTAGCTCAAGCCGATGCCCTCCGGAACATGGCCTTGCGCCTGCACGAAATATTCCAGCGTTTCTCGTCGCTGGAAAAAGAACTCACCGTCGCCGCGCGCGAGTC
>JBEKED010000029.1:0-19414 GCA_050014035.1 Terriglobales bacterium | reverse complement strand
ATGTCGAACAAATTTCCGACGACGGCAATATCCGCAATCTCAAAAATCGGGGCTTCGGAGTCTTTGTTAATGGCCACGATGCTGCGCGAACCCTTCATGCCGACAACATGCTGAATGGCTCCTGAGATTCCGAGCGCCAGATAAAGCTTCGGAGCGACCGTCTGTCCGGACGATCCAACCTGACGATCCATAGGCAACCACCCGCTGTCGCAGATCGGACGCGAGGCCGCGAGCTCGCCGCCGAGCGCGTCCGCCAGTTGCTTCGCGAGATCGATATTTTTCTGCTCCTTGATGCCGCGACCTACCGACACAATAATCTCGGCCTGCGTCAAATCTACGGCTTGTTTGGCTTCCTTGAAAACTTCCTGTGGCTGGTTTCGTACCACGCCATCGGGGATCTCGACATTGACGGTCTCAACCGGGGCCGGTGCTGCTCCCGCTTCGACTTTATCGGCGCGGAAGGAGCCGTTCTGAAAGGTCACGAAGCACGGTCCGGCGCCCGCAAAGCTTACGTCGGCGACAAACTTCCCTTGAAACATCTGCCGAGTGAAGAGCAGTTTGCCGCCTTCGTACTTGGCTCCGATCACGTCGCTGATGGCCGTCGTCTGCAAAGCGGTAGCGAGCTTCGGTACGAAATCGCGCACCTGGTAGGTATGCGGCATCAACACCAGCTTTGCCGGATGCTTTCCCAAAAACTCATGCAAAGCATGCGCGAACGCATCGGGAGTGTAGGGCTCAAGCCTGGCCGACTCGACGGCATACACCTTGGCGAGTTTTTTGGCGGCTACCTCGCCCGCAATCGCAGCCACACCGGAGCCCACCACCGCGGCTTCCAGCGTCCATCCGGTTTGAGCGGCAATGGTTTGCCCCGCGGTTATGGTTTCCCACGAGACGCGGTTCAGTTTTCCTTCACGCTGTTCAACGACTACTAGAATTGTGTCCATAAGTCCTGGGTACCTAAATTACCCGCAATTCATTTTTCAACTTTTCCACCAGCTTCTTAGCTACTTCGGCTGGAGGACCTTCCAGAAACTCCGTATTCTTCGATTTCTGGGGGGCATACAGCTTCTCGATCTTCTGCAGATTCGCGCCCATGGCCGACTGCACCTCGGCCAGCGTTACCTTGCGCATCGGCTTGTTTTTCGCCTGCTTGATTCCGATCAGGGTCGCATAACGCAGCTTATTGATTCCCGACTGGATGGTCAGTACGGCGGGTAACGGCATGTCAACAAACTGAAAGAAGCCAGCTTCCAGTTCGCGCTTCACGCGGATACCGGTTTCGTTCTTCTCAATTTGCATAATGATGGTCGCGTGCGGCCATCCAAGAATCTGCGCCAGAATCACGCCGGTTTGCGCGTATCCGTAATCGTCCGATTGGAGGCCAGTAAAGATCAGGTCAAACTTCTCATCCTTGATAGCTGCCGCAATGGCTCGCGCGGTGTTGTAGGCATCGAGTCCGACAAAAGCATCGTCCTCGAGATGGATAGCGCGGTCGGCTCCTTTGGCCAGCGCCTCGCGCAGGACCTGCAACGCGCGTGCCGGACCCGCCGTAATCACCACCACCTCGCCGGTGTGCTTTTCCTTCTGCCGCAGCGCCTCTTCCAGGGCAAAGGCGTCGGGTTCATTCACTTCGTAGGAAACATCCTCGCGGATCCACGTTCCCGCTTCATTCAATTTCAGCGGAGCGTCTTTCTGCGGCACTTGCTTCATGCAAACCAGAATCTTCACGGATCGACTCCCAGAGAGCGTCAACTGGTACAGGGGAAACTTAGTAGTATAAACGAGTCGGCGAAAACGCGGAAAAACCTGGCTGCGAAACCTCGAGACGAAATGTTAGGTCTGAATCGACTCTGGCAAGATTCCTTCTTTGCCAGCCGACAAACCAACTCACTTTGGCTGATTAGCGTCCACCGGCGGGCAGGCCATCCTGCAGAAACGCCACGCTCTGCACCCCTGTGATATCGAAGCTCTTTCGGCAGCGCATGTTCTTGCACTGCATCTTGTCGTCGCGGCGGAGCATGTAAGACTGCGCTTTGGCGAACTTGGCGCGGTCGCGATCATCCGCTCGCGGGGGCAAACTCTTTTTCTTCATGCGCACCAGCCATTGGATCTCGTATTCCGCCGACTGCTGGCAGTGCGGACAGCTTAGATTGGCTGGCTTTTTATCCGATCGTTCGTCGAAAAATTCGCGCTCATCCATAAATATCGGGCCTCGAACATAGCAGCAGTGTCGCCACAAATATGCGCGACTTTATTTGTCGATTATTGCACTTTTGCGGGTGGAATGTGCGAAGATGCGGGCACCACCATGCCGCGCAAGCGCAAGAAGAAGACCTTTTCCGCCGCCAAGGTAGTTCGCGAAATGGCTCGCGAGCGCGTGGGGAGCCCTAAACCGTCCCAACTCGTCGTCGCCAAAAAGACGAAAGCGGAGAAGCACAAGCCAACTCTGGGCAAGCTGCTCGGAGAAGAGTAGGCGCGCCCAAAGGATACAAGTATTTCGAAAGGCTACCGGCCACTCGGAACCGCCTCGTCCGGCGACCGCCTATTGCACGGTGGGATTAAAGGTAGCGGTCACATTGACAAGGCCGCCCGAGGGTACGGTTACGGTGCATTGGTTCGGATTCGTGGTCGAGGTTGTGCAACTGGCCGAATAGCCCACGAAAACCGATCCCGTGGCAGCTTGTGCTGTCAAAGTGACGACGTTGTCGGGCGGCGAGAACGAGAAGCCGCACGCGGTTCCCGGACAACTGATCCCTGATGGAGAACTTGTGACTGTTCCGGCTCCAGTGCCCGCCGGCGTCAACACCAGTTCGCCGGCTATGTCGCTTCCCCCTGGGCACAGAGGGTTTCCCGTATTATTCACGGTGACGGTCGAGGGTGCCGAGATCACAATGTTCGCCCCTCCGCCTGTACCCTCCGGAGCACTCGCCCAAACCGCGGCAATGCCGCAATTGCCATTCGCCGGCGAAACGGCTTCGCCCACGGAGGGTCCCATATATGCAAAAGTCAAGAGCTCCGTGACATCGGTCGTCCAAGTCACTTGCGCGGTGATGTCTTTGGTCCCCGGCGGATGGATATAGGTTCCCGCGGCCGTGAAATCAACCGGCAGTGACTCTGGACTGGGGTAATTGGCTGTCGTGGGCGTCACCGCGATGCTCACCAGCTTCTGCGAATGTCCGCAACTTGGCAGGCTCAGCGACGCTCCCAAGGCCACCAGCGCGGCCAACGCAAGCCCAACATAATTCCGCTTCATACTCACTGCTCCTCATTCCTCGGGGCAGGATTCGGTCTGCCCGCTCTGTCAGACTAGGGAAATATGAAATCTAGTGGAAGGACGCCTAAAAAGCAAGAAACGGCGGCGAATTTAAAGACTCCCCGTCCCGCGTTCGGCGCGTAAATTCGACTCTGTTTTATGCCTGCGGGCGCGTCACCACGACCCACACCGTGCCGCGCCCCTCGCAGTAGCGGCAGCGGTCCTGCCCTAATGACTTTCCTGTCCCGCGGCATTCCAGGCAGTTGGCAACCAGGTTCAATTCCTGGTGCGAAGGCTCGGGGAGTTTGGCGGGATCTTTGAATATTTCTGCATGATGAGTGGCGCGAAGCCAGTAGACCAGCTTGCTCTCGAGGTTCTCGCGTTCGGTGGTGCTCAGTTCAGTGCAGCGGTGCGTCCACCAATCGTGAATGCAGGCGTAGCAAACCAAGTCACCTCCGGCATCGAACAGGGCGCCAGGATCGGAACGGCGAAAGAATTTCTTGCACGGGGAACAGGGGTTGACGCCTAGTAATCCGAGAGCGTCTTTCAAGCGATCGAGTTCGAACGTGTGGCGGGCCAGGATCTCTTCAATCCGAAGGTCGGGTTGGTCGGGCATGCGTGACTCCTACCAGCAAGCATATAGCTGGACAGGATACACAATCACGCGCCCAGTGGCAGTGATTCCGTGCAACCACGGGCCCGATAGAATGGTTAGTCCACGTGCTCGCCCATCTCAAACCCTTCTTCGGCCACCGGCAGCACGTCGCGTTCGCCGGCGACCCACACATAGAGCGTCGGCAACAGGAAGATGCTCATAGCAAGGGCTGCGATGAGACCTCCTACGATCACGATGGCGAAGGGGCGCTGGGAATCGGAACCGATGGCGTGCGAGAGTGCGGCGGGGAGCAATCCCAGCGTGGCCACCAGCATGGTCATCATGATGGGCCGCAACCGCAGCACGGCGCCCTCAACCGCGGCGTCCTCGATAGGATAGCGCAGGGCTCGCAGCTGATTGATGTATTCGAGCATGATGACTCCGGTTTGCACCGAGACGCCGAACAGAGCCAGGAACCCGACGCCGGAAGAAACGCTGAAATTGGTGCCGGTAAACAAAAGGGCGAGCACACCGCCAATGGGTGCGATGGCTATGTTGACGAGAATCAGCAGCGCCCATTTGAAGGATTTGAACATGGTGTAAAGAATGATGAAGATGATGAGAATGGTAATGGGAAGTACGATGAGCAGGCGCGCATTGGCTCGTTTCTGGCTCTCGTATTCTCCCTCCCAATCCAGGCTGTAGCCAGTGGGCAACTTGACCTGTTCGTTTACTTTTTTGATCGCCTCTTCCACCGTGCTGCCAAGGTCACGGCCGCGAACACTGTACTTGATAGCCACATAACGGCGGTTGCCCTCGCGATAGATTTCAGACCCTTCGTCCTTCTCTTCGATCTTGCAGAGCTGGGCTAGCGATACCCGTTCTCCGGAGGGCGACAGGAGCCGAATATTCTCGATCGCTTCCCTGGTGTCACGGTAGCGCGGCAGATAACGCAGCGTCAGATCGTAGCGGGCCTCGCCTTTGAGAACCTGGGTGAGGGCATTGCCGCCCACCGCGGTTTGAATCGCGTCCTGGACATCGGCGACGTTGATCTGGTAACGCGCCGCCGCATTGCGGTCTACCGTCACATTCAGATTGGGCTGGCCGAGGACGCGGAAAACTCCCAGATCTTCAATGCCCTTGATTTGACGCATGATGTTGACAATCTCATCGCTTTTCGCCTCGAGAACCTTCAGATCGTCGCCGTAGATTTTGGTGGCCAGCGCGCCTTTCACTCCGCTGACCGCCTCTTCCATGTTGTCTTCGATGGGCTGGGAAAAACCCCAGACCACGCCGGGAATTTTATCGAGCTCGCGCTGCATGGCGGCGATCAATTCGTCCTTGTCTTCGTGGAAGACAGGCCGCCACTCTTCCTTCGGTTTGAGATCGACGAAGTACTCGGTATTGAAAAAACTGGTGGTATCGGTGCCGTCATCCGGCCGTCCGGTTTGACTGGTGCATTGCGGGACCTCCGGAAACGAGCACAGGATGATGCGGGCCTGGTTCGAAACCCGGATGCCTTCGTCCGGCCCGGTGCTGGGCGCGAGCGTGCCGCGGACCCACAGCGCGCCCTCATCGAGATGGGGCAGAAATTCGGACCCGATAACGCCGCTGAAGGCGAGATAATTTCCGATCGCCGCAAGCAGCACGCACACACCCACTGTCACCGCGCGATGGCGAATCGCCCACCGCACAGCGACGCGATAGCGCTCAATCAGAAATTGCATGATGGGATTGCGCCATTCCTGCGCGCCCTTCGCGAAGGCGAAACTGGCCAGCACGGGCGCGATCACGATCGAAAAGAGCAAGGCCCCGAGCAGCGCAAAGGCCACGGTCCACGCCATGGGATGAAACAGGCGGCCTTCGACGCGCTCCAGCGTAAAGATAGGCAAGTAAGCGGTAATGATGATGGCGATGGCGTAGAACACCGGACGCTGCACTTCGTGCGAAGCCTCGCTGATTTTTTCGGCAGGTGTCTTGGTATCTCCGTTCTTGCGGCCTAGGTGGCGCACGATGTTTTCGACCATCACCACCGCGCCGTCCACCACCATTCCGAAATCGAGCGCACCGAGTGACAGGAGGTTGGCGGGAATGTGCCTCAAGTCCAGACAAATGGAGGCGAACAACAGCGAAAACGGAATGGTAGCAGCAACGATCAGCGCTCCCCGAATATTGCCCAAGAACAAGAACAGGATGAGCGATACCAGGATCATTCCCTCGGTGAGATTGTGCAGCACCGTGTGACTGGTGAAATGAACAAGCGTGCTGCGATCGATGAAGGGAACAACCTTTACGCCCGGAGGCAAAATGTGATTGTTCAGTTCCTCGACTTTGTCGTGGATGCCTTGCAGAGCCGTTTCTGCCGTGGCACCTTTGCGCAGGAGCACGATGCCGGACACGACATCGTCGTTGTCGATGACCTTCCCGTCTTCGCGCGCGATTGCGCCGTTGGGACCGTAGGGACAAGACGTGCAAGCGCGGGCAAACTGCCCGAGGCGAATCTTGGGACCTTGCTCGACAACGGCGATGTCCTTCACCCGGAGCGGCGTGCCATTCTTGGTCGTGATTACGGTCTGCTCGATGTCATGAACATGGTCGATCATTCCGACGGAACGCACATTGATCTGCTGCAGGCCCTCCTGGATGAAGCTTCCGCCCGCGTTCACGTTGTTGTTGGTCAGTTGCTGCTCGACTTGCGCCAGACTCAGGCCATAGGCGACGAGTTTGTTGGGGTCGACACGAACCTGATATTCGCGGGTGGGACCGCCAAAACTGGAAACGTCGACGATGTTGGGTACAGATTTGAAATTCTTTTCGACGACCCAGTCTTCGATGGACTTCAACTCCATCGCGTCGTAGGCGGGATTAGTGCTGTGCAGGGTGAAGAAATAGATTTGACCGACCGGGCTCCAATCGGTACCCATCTGCGGCACTACATTGGGCGGCAGAGTGACTTGGCTGAGCCGCTCTAGAACGCGCTCGCGGTTCCAGTCGTTGTCCGAGTCTTCGTCGAAAATCAGCTTGAGGTCGGAAAGTCCGAAAAGCGAAAACGACCGTAGGTGCACGACATGCGGGATCCCGTTCATCACGATTTCCAGCGGAATGGTGACTTGCTGTTCGATTTGCTCCGCTGAAATTCCCGGCCATTGCGTGATGATCTCAACGTAGTTGTCCGCCACGTCGGGATAGGCCTCGATGGGCAGGTCACGGAAGGCAACGATTCCTCCCGCGAAAAGTATCAGCGCCAGAGCCAGCACCAGCAGCCTGTTGTTGAGAGCAAAATCAACGACTCGACGAATCATTTATTGCTCCACCGTATTCTGCAGCACCAGTGCATTCGAGACCACTCGATCTCCCGGCTTGAGGCCGGAAACAACCTCCTGCTGGTTGCCAGGAAGCATGTTGCCCGTGACCACTTCAAGGCGTTTGAAATGTCCCGCTGCGGCAGGAATCGGCGTGTAAACCCACTCGCGATCATGCAGGTGCAGAATAGCGGTGGCGGGAATCGCGGCCCGCGTTTCTGGCTGCTTGCCGTAGAAGGTCGCAGTGACGAACATGCCCACGCGCATCATGCCGGGATTGGGAACTTCGAGACGAACTTTTGCCGTGTGAAGAGTGGGATCGAGAACCGCGAGGATATTATCGATCCGGCCTTTGAAAACCTTGCCGGGATAGGCGGTGAGGTGGATATCGGCGAATTCGCCGATGTGCACCGCGTCCAGATCATTTTCGTAAACGTCGCAGATGATCCAGACATAAGAAAGATCAGAAATGGTGAAGGGATTGGGGCCCCCGAGGCCCTGCACCCCGGCCGCGTTCGTGACTTCCTGGTCGGTAATTACACCCGAGATAGGCGCTTTAACATCGACGATTCCCGAAGGATGATCCTTGTCCACACCAAGCGTTTCTAGCTGTTCAGTTGCGGCATTGAGATCGGCCTTGGCATCCTGTTCGGTGCCTTCGGCCTGTTCGAGAGCGCTCTTGGCGATCGCGCCCTTGTCGTAAAGTGTCTGCGCGCGTTCGAGCTGGATGCGCGCCAGGCGATCATCGTTCTGAGCCTTCAAGAAGGTCTGGTAAGCTGCCGAGACATCGTTGCTCCGCACGCGCAGCAGCAACTGCCCCTTCTTCACCGTGTCGCCGAGCCGGGCCTTGATTTCCACGACGCGTCCCGAAGCCAGCGATATTACCGGCACGGAGCGGGCAATGTCGGGCTGCACCACGCCGGTGACATTCAGCGCCGGCGCGGTCTTGTGCTGAACCGCCGTCACCAGCGGAAACTGCTCCGGGTGATCGACTTTGAAATTGTTGGCATCGAGATCAGGCTCGACCTTTGCCGCAGGCGGAGCTTCGGCCTTGGGGTCGGCCTTGGTTTCACCGCAACCTTGCAGCAGCAGGCTCAACGACCAGCAAAGCGTTGCCAGCAGCATCGGGCCGCCGATTCTCGGTTTGATTTTCATTGGATAACCTCCCGGCCGACGGCCTCATTCAATTGCGCCGCCGCGGTTAAGTACGCACCCACCAGGTTCACGTAGCTGAGTTCCACGGTGCGGTAGTCGCTTTGCGCGTTCAGGTAATCGAGCAGCGATGCGCCCCCGTGCTGATAGGAAAAAAACATCGTGTCGCGGACGCGCACTGCCTGTTGCAGATATTTCGCTTTGTAGGGCTGCAGCAAAATTACATTACTGTTCAGCGTGGCATAGGCGGAATCCACGTCGCTCAGCACTCCTGCTTCTGCCGCATCGCGCAACTTTTCGTTGCGGCCGATATCGATCTGCGTGTGCAGCTTGTTTCCCTGGTTGCGGTCGAAAATGCGCAGAGGAATGCTGACACTGACACCCACTGTGTTTATGGCAAACGGGTTGTTGGTGGACGAGTTGTGCGTATACCACACCCCGAAAGTCGGGTCGGTCGAACCATTCGCCACCGCCAGCTTGTGATCGGTCTGTGCCTTATCCACAGCTTCCACCGCCGCCTTGAGATCGGGCCGAGTGTCCATGGCAATCTTCCGGAAGTCATCGCGCGAGGCCAGTTGATCGCTGAAATCGAACGGTCCATTCACGTCGAATTGGTCAATCGGCGTGCGGTCGTTCAGCAGCGTTAGCAATTGAATTTTCGCCGTGCGCAGATTCACGTCGGCGGTTTGCAAATCGGATTCATACTGCACCCGCTGCAACTCCAACCGGTCGAGGTCGATTTGCGCGATATCGCCCGCTTCAAAACGATCTCTGCTGATCTTAAGTACGTGGTCGTAGTAGGCCAGATTGTCTTTGGATAATTGCAGCACCGCTTTTGCCTGGAGTACTGACACAAATGCGCTCCGTAGGTTGAAGAGCAGCGTTCTCTCGAGATCGGAATGGCTTGACTCGGCGATCAGAGTAGCCTTCTTTGCGCTCTCCAGGCGTAACTCACGCTTGTGCCGCCGCTCGTACAGATAGCTCAGCCCAGGCGACTCAAAAGTTCCGGCGAAAGGTTTCCAGACGCCTTGATTCGGGGCAATTTGGGTCCCATCCACGGTCAGATTGAACTCTGGATTGGGGCGCAGAAATGCCGTGATCTCATCTGCCTTCGATTCATCAACGCTCAGCTTGTCCGCCAGCAGCGTCGGATTTTGCTGCTCGAAGCGGTCTTTCACGTTCTCCCAGGTCCAGCTTTGGGCGGGCTGCTGGGCGGGCGAATCCGCGGCAACTCCCAGGGCTAGCACCAGAAATAACCAGTAATATCGCTGGATTTTTCTACGCATCCAGTAACTCCGTCAGGGCCTATCGAATTCTCCAAAGGCCTGTTTGATTTTGCTCGTGCTCTCTCTGTCAGGCTCGCCGTTGCGTGCAGGCGAACTCCATGAGTATGTGGCTTCCCTCGTAAGAATTTCGTAAAGGATGAGGGAAACTCGCCGCCAATTCTTGCATGTGACGGATCAGCGATTTAGCGAACTACGCGAGGCAAGAGCGGGGAGGAGCGCGGCTGGCACGGAAAATGGACGGCGCCACCGGCAGCGAAAGCCGAACCGAGAAATGTTGCTGCCAGACCTCGCGCGCGAGGCCAATCGAGGCGAAGCTTGCCGCAACGGCGGGTAGACTCTGCCAGCGGCTATGCGAAACGCAAGCCTTTTCCCCGGCTGCCTGGCAAACACCGCGTTTGCTGGGCGAGGATTCTTCCATCTCGGCGCGCATGGCGTGCAAATCGTCGGAGGCCGAGATTACCGGAAACAGCAGAACAATGACACAGCCGAGAACGCAAAGGAAGATGAGTGGATGCGTTGCGCGACACTCCGGACGGGTCGAGCAAAACCGTTGCCGCCACAGCAAATAGGCAGGCAACAGCAGCGACAGCCAGCAGAGATTGAGAAAAAGTTCCATGCAGAGCGCCTGATTCTAATTCGACGGAACACCGCCAGAATAACACGGTGCACCCGCCTCAACATAATCAAACTCGCACTGAGGCGGCAAGTGACTTGCGTACCTTGACGCGCAAAAATCGCTATAAAGTCGGCACAATCTGCAAAGGTTTAGGAGTTTCGAGTGCCTGGCGAAGAATGGTGTTCCGGGCGGGAATTTCAGCAATGGCGTCGGCGCGAATTTCGTAGCCGCCGTAGGGCAGCGTACTGCCAAAAAGAATTTTTTGGTGAGCGACGCCGGCTTTCAGCGGAAAATGTTCGTAGCCGAGGGCCGTTGCCCGCCCATTCTCGGCGACAGCCACGATGATGACCGTCAGATCGAACGCGTCCTTGGACCCATTGGAGACCTGCACCGACCCGTCAATGCGGTCGTCGCGAACCTTGGGAGGATCAAGCCATTCCAGCAGCAAGGGCGCGGTAACCTCCCCTTGAAACTCTTTGTTGATGGTGTTCGCGGGATGAGCCGAGTCTTCGACTTTCAGCACGAACGAAAACGCTCCACGTTTCGCAGGGCGCCCAGCCAGCAGGCCTTCCCGAGTCAGCGATACTCCTTCCGGAAGGTTGCCACCATCCACGTTCCAGCTATAAGGCGGAACGCCGCCCGTGGCATGCATCAGAACGTGAAATTCCACTCCGGCGTCGAGCGCGGGCAGAGGCTGGTCCGGAATGGCGAGGGGCGGAGCTTGCGCGACGAGCAGACTGCCATAGCAAATTAGAAATGCACTCAGTCGCACGATTGAAGTGAGTTTCATTTCGCTCCGTTTGATTTTACTCGGTCCACGGCGTAAAAGAACTGCAATATGTCTCAACGTGTGCCGCGTCTTCTAACTGGCCTCTTAATCGTGTGCTCGCTCGTCTGCTTGATTGCCAGCACATTGACTTCAGATGCGCTGGCTCAGGCTTCCGCTTCATCGCCTTCATCTTCCTCCAACCAGAAGACAAACAATGCAAACTCGGAAGAGGCCGCGGTCTTTGAACGAATCCTCAATCGTGTCCGCTTCGAAAACGACGGAACCCAGGTCAGCGAAACCGAGGCTGTGATTCGAATCCAGAGTCAGGCCGGCGTGGAAGAATTCGGTCAACTGGTTTTTGGATACTCTTCAGCGACTGAGAAGCTGGAAGTGGAATATGTCCGCGTCCGCAAGCCCGATGGACAGATCGTAGTGACGCCGGAATCGACCGCCCAGGATTTCGCTCCCGATGTGCTGAAGGAAGCTCCGATGTACAGCGATTACCGCCAGCGGCATATTTCCGTGACCGCGCTGCGGCCCGGAGACACGCTGGAATACCGCACGGTGACGCGGTCAATCACGCCGCTGGCCACGGGAAATTTCTGGTACGAAGCCACCTTTCCCAAGGGCGTAGTCGTCATCGAAGATCGCCTGGTGATCAATGTTCCGAAGGCGCGTGAGCTGAAACTCAAGTCGCCGACGCGAACCCCCGAAATTCGGGACGATGGAGACCGGCGCGTTTACACCTGGGTGGTGACGGATATCCGCCCGGAACGCAACAAAGATAAAGATAGAGACGAGGCGGACGAGGACACCGGCCCCGATGTGCAGTTGACAACCTTCACCGACTGGAAGCAGGTCGCACAATGGTACGCCAAGCTGCAGGGCGAGCGCATGACGGTGGACGCGAGCGTACAAAAAAAAGCTGACGAACTCACCAGAGGCGCGGATACACCCACCGAAAAGGCGCGCCGGCTCTACGATTTCGTGGCGCGCAACGTGCGTTATGTCAGCATTTCGCTGGGCATCGGGCGCTATCAGCCGCACTCCGCCGCGAACGTTTTGCAGAACGGTTACGGCGACTGCAAAGACAAGCACACGTTGTTCTCCGCGATGCTGCGGGCGGAGGGAATTCAGAGTTATCCGGTGCTGATCGGCAGCGCCCGCAAACTGGACGCAGACGTCCCGTCGCCGGCCCAATTCGATCACGTGATTACGGCCGCCCGGCTGGGTACGGGGCTAACCTGGCTCGATACGACTCCGGAAGTGACTCCCTTCGGGCTGATTCTGTACCAACTGCGAAACAAGCAAGCAGTGCTCGCGTCGGAAGATAGCGAGGGAGGCTTGCAACGGACGCCGGCCGATTCACCGATCAAGACTTTCATGCACTTCACGCTCGACGGCAAATTCACCGAATTCGGCGCGCTCGATGCCACGCTCGAAGTCACGGCCCAGGGAGACCGAGATTGGCCGCTCCGCGCCACCTTTCGGCGTTACCCGCAGGCGCAGTGGAAGGACTTTGTGAAAGCGCTTTCCGCGAGTTGGGGGTTGCCCGGCGACGTCGATGACGTTCAGCTCGATTCCATCGAAGACACGAGCAAGCCTTTTCATCTGAAGTATCACCTGCACCAGGACCGGTATTTCATCGTGCCATCGGCGAGCGTGGATTTTCGCCCGATCCCGCCGCTGGGCATGCCCGCGATTCGAGCTTCGCAAAAGAGCACAGAACCCTTGAACATCGGTCCCGCCGGAGAAACAGACTACCGGGTGCGCCTGCAGTTTCCCTCCAACTACACGGTGCGCACGCCTACGACGGCGAAAATGTCGCGAGATTATGGCGACTATTCCTCTTCGTATTCGGTGAGCAAGGGAATTCTGGAAGGCGAGCGCAAACTGGTCGTGAAGGTGAATGAACTGGCGGCGGCGCGACGCGCCGACTACGAATCGTTTCGCACCGCTGCGCAAGGCGTTGAAGATCAGTTGTTGTCGTGCACCATTCAGACGCCCTCGGGGCAAGGCGCGGAGACGGCTTCAAAGATGGAAGGCACTCCGGCGGAGCTGCAAAGAGCGGGAGTCAAAGCGCTGCAGAGCAAGGACTATCGCACGGCAATCGACCTGCTGAAGCGCGCGCTAGATGCGGATGGCCCGCAAACCAGCCTAAAGGACGGCTGGTACGACCTCGGGCTGGCCTACGCCGGAGCCAACCAGCATCCGTCGGCAATCGCTTCGTTTCGCAAGCAACTCGAATTCGATCCGAATCACAAGCACGCGAATGGCGACCTGGCAATGGAACTGCAGCAGACAGGGAAGAACGACGAGGCGATTGCGGCGTATCGCAAGCAACTGGAGGCTTCTCCGTACGACAAAACCACGCTAAAGAATTTCGGCTTGTTGCTGGCGCAGATGGGACGGGACGCCGACGCACGCACGGAACTGGAGGCAGCGGCCGCAATTCCTCCCGATGACGCGGAAACGAAAATGGCGTTGGCGCAGGTCTACGGGCGATTGGGTGAGAAAACGCTCGCGCAGGGGCTGATGAAGGGATTGACGGGCGACGCGGGCGCGGATTCGGGCCAGGATATTTTCGCGTCGGCTCTGAGGGGCGACATTGATCCGACGCAGACCGAGAACGACGCGCAGCAGGTTCTTTACGACATTGGAGGACAATTCGATTCGGGCGAGTTCGACCGGCTGGGGCCGTCGGCTTTTTCATCGATGCGGTTGGTGGCGCTCTCATGGGCGCGAATTGGATGGGCGAAGTTTGAGCGCGGCGAAAAGCTGGCGGCCATGCAATTTCTCCAGTCGGCGTGGCTTTTGAGCCAGTCGGGAACGGTCGCGAACCGGTTGGGGCAGGTGCTCGAAAAACAAGGGCAGCCGGAAAAGGCGCGTCATATGTATGCGCTGGCCGTGGCGGCGGGCGGCAGCGACGTGCTGGACTCGCGGGCGCGGCTGGCAAAACTCGATCCCGCGGCAGCAGAGAAAGAGATCGCGCAGGCACCGTTGGAACTGGTGCAAGCTCGCACCGTGAAACTCGCGGCCATCACGAGTAAGCCAGTGGCGGCGCGGTTTAACCTCGTGTTCGACAGTTCGCCACGTCCGGAGCGCGCCGAGTTTGTCGACGGCGACGAAAGTCTGCGGGCTGCGGGCGAGCAGCTTCGAGAGAAGGACTTCCCCGTGAGGTTTCCGGATGTGTCGTCAGTGAAAATTGTTCGGCGGGCTCAATTGGACTGCACGGCAGGCTGTGCGATTGAATTGCTACCGATCGAGACAGAACAGTCGGGACAACCGCCTATAACGTTGGTCACGCAAGACCCTGTTCTAACCCCGTCGGGCGGTCACTTTCCCAACTGTCGTGGCGACGAAACCGATTCCTCCAACTGTATCAACGCGCCGCAGCCGACCTACGCTCCCGAGCCCGAGTATCCTGCAAACGAGAGGAAGGCAGGTCACGAAGGGACAGTTGTATTAAATCTTATTGTTGGCACCGACGGCGTGGCGCGCAACATCACGGTTTTTCGCTCGCTTAGCCCCGCGTTTGATGCGGCCGCTGTCGAAGCCGTTAAGAACTGGAAGTTTTCCCCCGCAACCAAGAATGGCAAGCCTGTCCCGGTCAAAGCTGCCGTCCAAGTGGCCTTTCGCCTCTATCATCGCGAATGACTCCGCGCCGCAAAGCCGATTGTCGCCCGGTGACGTAACAGGCACAACTGCACCTGTAAGAGAGAGCCTCCCGAAGCCAGACTCTTACCGCGTTTTTTCTCACCTGGTTTCGTGTGGCAGACTCTCGTGGCGCGTCCGCTCGACGCATCCGCTTGAACTCCGATAATCTAGTGAGTCTTGTGAGGGAGGTCGTGTCGTGTCTATGCGGGAGGCCGTCGAACGGCTGTGGCCCGAAATTCGGTGGATCAACAATCCCAAACTTCGCGAACAGGTGACCGAAACCTGGATCAAGGCGCTCGAACGCAGTCCGCTGAAGCCGGATGACCTGAGTCAGATTCCTTTCACTCTGCTGGTTCCGAATTGTCCGATCACTTTCATGGAGCACAAGCGCTGCGTGGTCCACATTGCGCGCGACAGCGCGAAAGCGATGACTAACTTCATGGGGCGCGCGCTGCCAATCGACACAGACGTGGTGATTGCAGGCGCAATTCTGGCCGACGTTGGAAAATTGCTCGAGTATGAAATCGGCCCGGACGGCAAGAGCCGGCAAAGTGAGCGCGGAGAAGCATTGCGGCATCCGTTTACCGGAGTCGCGCTGGCGATGGAATGTGGCGTGCCAGACGCGGTGTGCCACATCATCGCCGCACACGCGGCCGAAGGCGATCTGGTGAAACGCACGACCGAAGCGTTCATTGTGCATCACGCCGATTTCATGGCGTTTCTGCCGTTCAAGAATCCCAAGAACGTGAAAGTAAAATGACGTGTGAGGAGAAACGCGTGTCCACTGGGATACAAAACAATGCCAAAGAAACCATCACCGCGACCATGTCTCGCTGGGCGGCGGGGCTTCAATACGCGCAACTCTCGCAGGATGCGGTCTACCAGGCCAAGCGCTTCCTGCTCGATTCGGTCGGTTGCGCACTAGGCGGATATCAGCAGCACGACGTGATCATCGCGCTCGAAGTCTTGAAAGAAATTGCGGGCCGCGGGCCAGCGACAGTAATCGGCACGGGCCGGAAGATGGACGCGGTATCGGCCTCGCTGGCGAATGCGCTGATGATTCGCTGCATGGATTACAACGACATTTATTGGAAGCAGGATCCTTCGCATCCTTCCGATATTTTTCCGGCTGCGATGGCGTGTTGCGAGCGCGCCCAAAGCGATGGCCAGGAATTGATCGTTGGATTTGTGTTGGGTCACGAATTCGAAATGCGGATGTGCGAGGCGGCGTTCCCAGGCATTCGCGAGCGCGGCTGGCATCACGCTACCCTGACGGCATTTGTCTCGCCGATCGTGGCGGGGCGCGCGCTGCATCTGAGTTGGGAACAGATTCAACATGCCATTGGGATTTCTGCTTCGCGGCACTGCACCGTGGGCGCCGTGACTGCAGGCAAGCTCACGATGATGAAAAATACAGTCGATCCCATGGCGACACCAAGCGGCGTTTTCGCCGCGCTCCTCGCCGAGCGCGGCTATACCGGGCCTGAACACGTGATCGACGGCAAAGAAGGATTGGTGCACTGCTTCGGTCCGGCATGGAAACAGAATCTGCTGACGGATGGGTTAGGCGAGTCCTGGCGCATCACACAGTGCGGAATGAAATTTTTCCCGACTGAAGCACTGACGCACGCTCCGATTTCGGCGGTGCTCGACTTGGTCAAGAGCAACGATCTGCACCCCGATCAGGTGGAGAAGATTCAGGTCCGCTCGTTGGCGCGCGCGGCCGACATTCTTTCTGACCCAAGCAAGTACGATCCGCACACCAAGGAAACGGCGGACCATTCCCTGCCCTACGTCATTGCGGCAGCGCTGGTGGACCGGCAAGTGACACCCGCGCAATTCGAGATGAAGAAGATCATGGACCCGACGATTCGCGCACAACTGAAAAAAGTGGAGGTCGTGGCCGATCCCGAGATTGAAAAAGTGTTCCCGGCGCTGCAGCGGGTGATTGTGAACATCACGACCGCTGACGGGCGTACGTTGTCGAAGCAGCTCGACTACCCGAAGGGTGACCCGCGCAATCCGTTGAGCGACGCGGAGATCGAAGAAAAATTCCGAGCGCTGGCCGACGGCGTACTGTCAGCGAAAGGACAGGACAAACTGATTGACGCGATTTGGAATCTGGAGAACTGCGCGTCCGTAACAAGATTGATGGCGCTCATGAAAACAGATGTAAGAACAGCGAATGCGAGCAAGAAGCGCCACTAGCCGAGAAACACGTAGCGACGGCCGCCCTCGGCCGTCTGGTGGCGGATGCAAACTTGGCAGGAGTGGCTTATGGCAGATCTGCAATCGACGATAGCGTCGAGCTTGGCGACCCGTTACAAGAAGCTCGCCGCCGTGGTTCACGAACTCTCGGCGCCGCTGAGCGACGACCAGTTTTGGGCTAAGCCCTTCGCGTTCGGCAACAGCTTTGGCCACCTCACGCTGCATCTCACAGGTAACTTGAATTACTACATCGGCGCGCAAATTGCGGAGACGGGCTACGTGAGGGATCGTCCGCTGGAATTCTCCGAGGCGACGCAACCATCCAAGGCGGACGTGTTGAAGAAATTCGATCAGGCCATTGCGATGGTGATTGACGCGATTAACAGTCAATCGACGGAAGACTGGCCAAAAGAATATGCGGCAGTGGGCGCCGATGCCCGCAACCGTTTCGACATGGTGCTACAGTGCGCCACGCATCTGCATCACCATATTGGGCAGATGATGTATCTCGGGTTCGAGTTGCAGCGGAAAGGTTGAGTTATCGAAGTCGTCATGGGCCAGACCATCGTTGAAAAAATCGCGCAGAAGCACATGACCGAAGGGCCGTCGCGTCCCCTGCGCAACGGGGATTTTCTGTCGATTCGCCCGCACCGCTGCATGACCCACGACAACACGTCGGCGGTCATGAGCAAGTTCAAGGGCATCGGCGCGAAGAAAGTGAAAGATGCGCAGCAACTCACTTTCGCCCTCGATCACGACATCCAGAATCGAGACGAAGCCAACCTGAAAAAATACCGCGCGATTGAGGCGTTCGCCAAAGAGCAGGGCGTGGATTTTTATCCCGCAGGATCAGGCATCGGCCACCAGATCATGGTGGAGCGCGGGTACGTGGTCCCTGGATCGTTTGTGGTCGCATCCGATTCGCATTCCAATATGTATGGCGCGCTGGGCGCGATCGGCACTCCGATTGTGCGCACGGACGCCGCAGCGGTGTGGGCTACGGGCGAATTCTGGTGGCAGATTCCGCGCTCGATTCAGGTTTTGCTCGAAGGCAAGTTGCCGGAGGGCGTAACCGGCAAGGACGTCATCATCACGCTGTGCGGTCTCTACAACCACGATGAATGTCTGAATGCCGCGGTCGAGTTCACAGGGCCGGGAGTGGCGTCACTCTCCATGGACGCGCGGCTTTCGATTTCGAATATGACAACCGAGTGGGGCCCGCTCGTGGGCTGGTTTCCGGTCGACGCGGTCACGATTCAATATTTGCTCGGCGTTCACCAGCGCCTCAAAGCGATGGGCGTGCAGCGTTTCACCGAAAGCGACATTGCAGGTTGGGAGAAAAATCCTCCCGCGCCGGATGCGGACGCCGCGTATGCGGCACGGATTACGCTCGATCTCGGCCAAGTGACGCCTCACGTTTCCGGCCCCGATACGGTGCAGACGATGCGGTCGCTGGCGGAAATCGAACGGAAGAAAATCGCGATTCAGAAAGCGTATCTGATTTCGTGTGTGAATTCGCGGCTGGAAGATCTGGCTGCAGCGGCGAAGGTTCTCAAAGGTCGGAAAGTTGCCTCGGGTGTGAAGTTCTATTTGAGTGCAGCGAGCAAGTGGGTTCAGGAAGAAGCGGAGAGAAGCGGCATCTGGCAGACGCTAACTGATGCGGGCGCGCAGCCGCTGCCGTCGGGTTGCGGCCCGTGCATCGGGTTGGGCGTGGGCTTGCTCGAGGCCGGCGAGGTTGGAATCTCGGCAACCAATCGAAACTTCAAGGGCCTCGCGCGATGCGCAGTGCTACCTGGCGAGTCCAGAGGTAGTTGCGTCCTCGGCCGTTGCCGGTTATATTCGCGGCCCGCACGAGTTCGCGGATCGCGAGCCACAACGCGCCTACACCGAATTGACTGCGCCATCGGGCGGAGTCGAGAAGGTTGAAATTCTGCCCGGCTTCCCGCAGCGCTCGCAGGGGCGCCTTGTGTTCATGCCGCAGGATAACGTCAACACAGATGCGATTTACGGCAAAGACTACACCTATCGCGACGACATGACTCCGGAAATGATGGCGAAGGTGGTCATGGAAAATTACGATCCGCAGTTCGCCGCCCGCACGAAGGCGGGCGACGTGGTCGTGAGCCAATTCAATTTCGGCACCGGGTCGAGCCGCGAACAGGCAGTCACTTGTCTAAAGGCGAAGGGAATACCACTGGTGATCGCGGCCAGTTTTTCGCAGACCTATCTGCGGAATGCATTCAACAACGGCTTCTTGTGCATTGAGGTGCCGCAATTCGTGGCGCGAGCGCGCGAGCAATTTGCCCAAGAGATCGCGGCCAAGGAAAAGACGATTATTCCGGGGGACGAGATCGATATCGATTTCACTTTGAGCACGATCGGTTGGCGCGGAGAAACATTTACGTTCCCAGCTCTGGGCAGTGTGCCGCAGTCCCTGGTGATTGCCGGCGGAGTGGAGAATCTGGTGGCGAAGCGGTTGGGAGTAGCTTAGTTCTTCACCGCTGAAGCCAAAACACAGAATTGTCATCCTGAGCGAACCGGGGTCCCCGGCAGGCCCGGTTTTGGCCTGCTGGGGT
>JBEKED010000028.1:0-19043 GCA_050014035.1 Terriglobales bacterium | reverse complement strand
CTGCTTCCGCTACGCTTTCAAATACCACGGCACGTTAATAATATTGATACGCTCGTCGCCGGCTAGCAGCAGGAGGGCGGTCAGCATCTGGCCTCGCTGATTGTGCAGGAAATAGTGATACCAGTGGCGCTCTACCATTGAGGCTATTACTACCGCTACTGTCCGGCTGGGATTCTCTTTTTCTACTTTCAACACATAATCCACAATCGGATGGATTATCAGGCGAAATGGCGAGGGCAAGGTTACGAGCTTGGGAAGGCGCGCGCCGGGCGGGGCTTTGTCGGACCAGGGCGCGCGGTCGCAATCGGCGTCGCAGGTTACGTGGATGGCCTGCACGTCCGGAGACAGGGTCATGGCAAACTGCAAGGCCTTCTCGGTTGCGGCATTCCAGTAGTCGACGGGAACCAGCACGATGGGCGGCAACAGGTTTTCGGCGGACAATTCCATACCATCCTTCAACGCTACTTCCTGGTTCGCCATCCTATAATGGCGGTGGATTCTGCCCATGAAGACCAGCAGGGCGGGTAACAGAAGCACAACCACCCAGGCTCCGGCGGCGAACTTTGCTACCAGGATCACGATGGTCGTGGCGCCGGTGGCTAGGGCTCCAATCGCATTGACCACCATTCGGCCGCTGAATCCTTTCGCAACCCTGCGCCAATGTCCCACCATGCCGGCTTGCGACAGAGTGAAGGCCATGAACGCGCCAACCGCAAACAGGGGAATCAGGCGGTCGGTAACGCCGCCGAAAAGAATGAGCAACAAGGCGGCTAGAATCGACAAGCCCCAGATCCCCTGCGAAAACACGAGGCGGCGGCCGCGAGTGGTCAAGGAGTGGGGAAGATAATCGTCGCGGGCTACCATGCGGCAGAGGCGGGGAAAATCGGCGAAGGAAGTATTGGCCGATAGACACAGCACGAGCAGCACGGAGAACATGGTGAGATCGTAGAAAACTCCTTTGCCGGTGACGGCAGCGGTCAACAGGGACAAGATACTCTGGTATCCGGGGGCGCCGGGGTCGGTTGCCATGATTCCGTAGTAGCGTACGAGGACGGCGATTCCAGCGAGCAGGAAAATTAAAATGGCGATGATGGCAGTTAAGGTGGCGCGAGCAGCGGGAACTACCGGCTTTTTGAAGGCTTGCACTCCGTTGCTTACGGCCTCGACTCCGGTTAATGCGGTGCATCCGGAGGCGAAGGCCTTGACCAGAATCCAAGCGTCTACCAGCTGCACGGTTGGGGTTTGTCCAGTTTGCTGTGGGGCCAGCGAAGTGACGGCCAGCGGATGTCCTCCCGACACGATCACTTTATAAAGGCCGATTACGATCACGATTGCCAACGTCCCGACAAACAAATATGTGGGAGCGATGAATGCGGTTCCCGCCTCCTTTACGCCGCGGAGATTGACCATGGTCAGGATTGCGAGTACGAGTAGACACAACGCTAGCGTGTGGGGCAGCAAGGAAGGGACGGCCGAGACCAGGGCTCCGATGCCGGCGGAGATGCCTACGGCCACATTCAGGAGGTAATCGATCATCAAGGCTGCGCCGGCCAACAGTCCGGCGCCGGCGCCCAGGTTCTCGCGCGCTACTGTGTAGGATCCGCCGCCGTTGGGATAGGCCGCGATGGTCTGGCGATAGCTGAAGAAAACAATCACGAGCAAGCCGATCACCGCGAAGGTGAGCGGGACAACGTATTGCACGCCGAGCAGGCCCAAGGGCAGCAGAATGGTCAAAGCCGCTTCCGGGCCGTAGGCGGCCGAGCTCAGGGCATCGAGACCAAATGTGGGAATGCCTTGATTTGGAGAAATGCGTTCTCCTTCGTCCTCGGACGAGGCCAGCGGACGGCCGAACAAAACGTTGATCAGTCCCATGGTTGACTCACCCAGAAAAAAAGTCAGTGCAGAGACAATAGCAAAGTTACAGGCGGCAGGCGAGACGGCACGATCGATTTGCCGCAGTGGAGGAAGGTAGGGGTGCTTCGACTGCGGTTGAGCTTCGCGTTGCGAAGCTCAATCCTCGCTCAGCATGACGGTGGTGGTGGGATGTCAAACAAAGTAGACATGATTTAGGTTGAGACGCGGGCACCATACCCCGCGAGCGGTTTGACTTCGGACGGGGCTATCTGCGTTAATCGGTGTTCGAGATAAACTTTGCCAGGTTGCTGACGAGTTGTGCTCGGCGGAACGGCCGAAGGCGGGCCGTCCCTACGTGCGACTGGCGGGAGGAATCATGCGTGAGGTGATTGCTACGGAGAAGGCTCCGCAGGCTATTGGGCCTTATTCGCAGGCCATTCGCGCTGCGGGGCTGATTTTTACTTCGGGACAGATTGCCATTGATCCGGCTACGGCGCAGATTGTCTCGGGCGATGTGGGAGCGCAGACGGAACGGGTGCTGGAAAATCTTTCTGCAATTTTGACAGCGTCGGGGAGCGGGCTGGAGAAAGTTTTGCGTTGCACGGTTTTCCTTAAGGATATGGGAGATTTTGCGGCCATGAACGAAGTTTATGGGCGGTACTTTAAGCAGGCTCCGCCGGCTCGATCGACGGTGGAGGTGGCGCGGCTTCCGAAGGATGTGCTAGTGGAAATTGATGCGATTGCGCTGGGATGAGGCGGTGGAATCCCACGTCTCGAAAAGCGCGAGACGTGGGGCACCCGGCGCGAACAACGATAAATCCAGAAAGGGGAACTATGAAAACTGTCATGGTTATGGTTGCTACTACGCTGCTGGCGCTGGTCGGGATGGCGCTTGCGCAAACGAAAGTGGGAAATGGCGCGCCTACCAAGGTTACGGGAAATCCGATTAAGACCGCTAGCGGGCTGGAATATTGGGATATCAAAGTGGGGACGGGCGCGGTTGCGGAGGCTGGGCATAAGGTCAAAGTCGACTACACGGGCTGGCTTACGGATGGCACCAAGTTCGACAGTTCGGTGGGCAAGCGGCCGTTTGAGTTCATGCTGGGCGCCGGGCAGGTGATCAAGGGCTGGGACCAGGGAGTGGCGGGCATGAAGGTGGGCGGGAAGCGGCAGCTGCGGATTCCTCCGGAGCTGGCTTATGGGGCTAAGGGCTTTCCGGGGGCGATTCCGCCTAATGCTACTTTGATTTTTGATGTGGAGCTGCTCGACGTGAAGTAACGCGGGGACCCGGAGGACTACGCCGAGTTGCTGCCGAGCTTCGCTCGGCTAGGCAGGTGAGGGGACCCTTCGGCAGGCTCAGGCTCTGCCCCTACGCGAGCGCTGCATCGTGAGCGGTGCCTCGCTTCGCTCGGTGGGCGGACGAATGCGTCCGCCCCTACGCGGGACGCTTAGGCTTTTACTACCTTGCCGCTGCGTAGGCAGGAGGTGCAGACCCGCATGTGCTTGGTCGCGGCTCCTACCTTGGCGTGAACCGGGCGCAGGTTGACGTTCCAGCGGCGCTTGCTGACGTTGTGGGCGTGGCTGATGGTGTTGCCGAACTGCGGCCCCTTGCCGCAGATATCACAGACTCGTGCCATAACTCTTGGATCCTTCCAGGCTGTTGCCTACTGGCGAAACTTTAATTTTACAGGAATTGGGCGGATTTCGCCAAGTCGGCGGAAGCACGGCAGTCGTGCCTCACTTTGCCAGAACCTCCACCACAAAGGTCACGAAGGCGCACGAAGGAAAAGCCAGGAAGAACAAAAACTATGCGGCCTTGCCCATTACTGGTTGCGCGCAATGGCTACAGCGGCGGGCGTCAATGGGAATCTCGCTCAGGCATTCCGGACACTTCTTGGTTGTCGGATCGGCTGGGACCGGAGCTTTGCGCATGCGCGACACCAGGGCATTCACCGGCGTGACCACGAAGAAATAGACGGCAGCGGCGATGAGCAAAAACGATATCAGGGCGTTGATGAAATGTCCTACGGGAAACAAGGTTCCGTTGATGGTGTAGTGAATGGCGGAGAAGTCGGGTTTGCCGACGATGGCCGCGATGAAGGGGGTCAAGAGGTCGGAGGTCAGGGCCGTGACCACGCCGCCGAAAGCCGCGCCAATTACCACACCTACTGCCATATCCACTACGTTGCCGCGCAGAATGAATTGCTTGAAGCCGGATAACATTTTATTTCTCCGATACTCAGGTGTCAGAAAATGTAAATGTTGAGTGGGGCTTGGTCAAGGGCGCAAACATTAGCTATTGGGCCCTCGGCTAGAAGCAGGTCCTTCCCCTTCGACTCCGCTCAGGGTCAGGATGACAAATTTTTCATTTGGTTCAGGATGAAGCGGCGCTGGCGAGTTCAGCCAAAGTGGCGGACGAATGCGTCCGCCCCTACGTGACGCTCAGATGCGCATGGGCATTACTATGTAGCGATATTTGTAGTCTTCGGATTCGGCGGGACGGAGTTGGCCGGCGGACTGGGCGTCTTTCAATTCGAGTTTCACATCGCAGGAGCCGGTGGCTTTGATGAAGTCCATCAGGTATTGCGCGTTGAAACCTATCGCCATCGGGTCTCCGTCGTAGGCTACTTCGATGGAATCTTCGGACTCGCCGGTTTCGGTGGAGGAGGCGGAAATTTTCAGCTCGCCTTTTTCCAGGCGCAGGCGGACGGCTCGCGAACGCTCGTCGGCGAACTGGGCTACGCGGGCTATGGCTGCTCCGAGTTCTTCACCGTGCAGGGCGATGGATTTGGAAATGTCTTTGGGCAGCACGGCTTCGTAATTGGGGAACTGACCGGTGAGTTGGCGGGAGGTCAGCAGACGCGGACCTACGCGGAAGAAGAGCGTCGATTCGTCTTTGGCGAAGTCGATGGTTTCGACGTCGGAGTCTAGAAGAGATTTCAGTTCGTCCATCGCTTTTTTTGGAATCAAAGTTTTCATCTCGCCGGAAACGCCTTCAAACTTTTCTCCCGTGCGCTCCACGTGCGCGAGGCGATGGCCATCGGTGGCTACCATGGTGATGGCTTCTGGCTTCAGCACCATCAATGCGCCATTCAGCGTATAGCGTGATTCCTCACTCGCTATGGCAAAACCGGTTTTGGCAATCATCGAGCGGAGGACGGCGGCGGGAATCTTGATTGCTCCGGCGGCGGGAAATACGGGCAGGCCGGGGAAATTCGATTTTGCCATGCCGACCATCTTGGTATTGGAACGACCGCAGCGAATACTGACCCAGTGGTTTTCCAGCAACTTGATGGTGATGTCGGCGTCGGGGAGCAGTTTTACGTAATCGTGGAGCTTGCGCGCCGGAATGGTGCAGGCACCTTCTTTTTTTACTTTGGCATTGCACGATGTACGCAGACTCAGATCAAGGTCGGTCGCCGTCAGCGACAGTTTGTCTCCAGCGGCTTCGAAAAGATAGTTGGAGAGAATGGGGATTGTAGTTTTGCGCTCGACCACTCCCTGAGTGGCCGTCAGTTCACGAAGCAGTTCAAATTTGCTGACCGTAATTTCCATGGTCGTTGATGTTGCGGCTACAGCAGGGGCGACTTCCACCGGCATATTGGGTCTCCCGACTCTACTTCTGTTCTCTTCTTATATCAAATACAAAAGCAATAAAACCAGTAGTAACCGTAGGCGGGTCGGAGAAGTGGAAAAAAGGTCCAGAGGCCTGCGGTTCAGCGGCTTCGCTATCAATCCCTCGTGTGGAGAATTAGTCCCCGGTTTCGTGGATGCCATCGTAATCCGTGGACCGGGCTCAGGTTTCTATCCGATCTCCCACAGCATCCACAAACAGTCCACCAACCGACGGGAGGAAGAGCGGCTTGAATCGTGGAAAAGGCGGTGAATACCGGCATCTACGCGCCTAATTGCTCGGTCAGTTTATTGAGCAGCCTGTTCAAATCCTTGTCGGTCTTGCGCAACTCTTCAATCTTGTCCACGGAATGCAGGACCGTGGTGTGGTGCTTGCCGCCGAACTGGCGTCCAATTTCAGGGAGCGAGGCTTCGGTCAGATGCTTGGCCAGGTACATGGCAATCTGGCGGGGATACACGATGGAGCGCGAATTATTTTTCGCCTTAATTTCCACCAGGCGCAGGCCGAATTGCTCGGCGACCGCTTTCTGGATCGACTCGATGGTCACCTTGCGAGCCTGCGAGTCGATGAAATTTTTCAGCACCTGCTGGGTGTAGGGGAGCGTGATATCGGCGCCAATCAGCGACGAATGCGCTACCAGGCGGATCAGAGCGCCTTCGAGCTCACGCACATTGGAGCGGATGTTGGTGGCGATGAACATGGCCACATCGACGGGCAACGTCACCCGTTCCTGCTCCGCCTTTTTTTGCAGGATGGCTACTTTGGTTTCAAGGTCGGGCGGTTGGATGTCGGCGATCAGACCCCATTCGAAGCGGCTGCGCAGGCGGTCTTCAAACTCGGCCAACTCTTTGGGCGGACGATCGCTGGCGATCACGATCTGCTTCATCGACTCGTGCAGGGCGTTGAAAGTGTGGAAGAACTCTTCCTGAGTGCGCTCTTTTTGCGCCAGGAACTGGATGTCGTCGATGAGCAGGACATCCATGGTGCGGAATTTATCGCGGAAGCTGATCATCTTGTCGTAGCGCAGCGAGTTGATCATTTCGTTGGTGAACTTCTCGCTGGAGACGTAGCAGATGGCCGCATGTGGAGTTCGGCGTTTGATCTCATGGCCGATGGCCTGCATGAGGTGGGTCTTGCCCATGCCGACGCCGCCGTAGAGGAAGAGCGGGTTATAGGCTTTCGAAGGGCGCTCGGCTACGGCCTGGCAGGCGGCGTGGGCGAACTGGTTGCCGCTGCCGATGACGAAGGCGTCGAAGGTGTAGCGCGGATTCAGTTGGGCGGCGCTGTCCCAATCAAAACGGGTTTGCGCGGGATGCAGGCCGGGCGCGGCTTGCGCAGCCGCCGAAGGGTGCGGCGTGAGACCACCATTGTGGCGGATGGGAGTGTTCGAGGGATCGTCGTCAGCGGTGACGAATTTCACTTCGTCGTAGCCGAGGCCGAGATTGTCGACCGCTTCCTGAATCAGGTCGGCATATTTGTCGCCGACGTGGCGGAACTCGGCGGTGGGAATGCGCACGAACAAAACTTTATTGCTGGCGTGGCTGTAGCGGGTGGGCTTGAGCCAGGTGTCGTAGGAGTGGCGGTTGATTTTCTTTTCCAGGGCGTCGAGGACGCGCGCCCAGGGATTCGGGATGATGGCGGAACTAGAGAGAGACATTTTGTACCAGAATATTGAAAAACGCCGGAGCAAAAGCTACCGGGAAAAAACCAACTTTTGAAAATTAAGAGTGCTGCGCTTGCTGTAATGCGCTTTCGGTTTTGGAGTACGGGTTGCGGCCGAAAATTATTGCGAGACGAACGGCATACTAGCACAAAAAAAACGCCGCGTCGGTATCTTTGCAACAAAAAAATTTCGCGCGAACAGTTATCGGATCGCGATTTTTTTGCGCTGTCAAGTATCGAGAAACTAACTGCCGCGCAAAGTGTGCAGTGGGAAATAAAGTATGGAGTCAGATTGCAGGACCTAAGACCAACGGGGCATTGCCCCGTGGACGGACGAATGCGTCCGTCCCTACGTTAACCACTTCGGTGCTCGCGTCTTGCTGGCGCTGTTTTGTAATTGCCGGGATAGACTACGACAGAGCGTCTTCCGCCTTCGCCGTCACTTTCGGTGCGCAAATCTTTTTCTTCGCGCAGAGCGAGATGCACGATGCGACGCTCGCGCGAAGACATGGGACCGAAGCGGTAGGGCTCGCTGGTGCGGCGGACATGCTCGGCGGCTACGCGCGCCGCGAGTTGCAACTCGTCGATGCGCAGGGCGCGGAAATTCTTGCAGTCGAACCAGATCTTCTCGTGCTCGTTGCCCTGGAGGTGCAAGATCTCGGTCGCCAGGAGTTCGAAGGAGCGTAGCAACTCGCCACCGCGCTCGAGCAAGAGCGTGGAATCGGGGCCGGCAAACTCGACCAGAATTTCGGGATGTTCCCACTCGCGATTCTGCGCGATGGGCGGATCGACGGTGATGCGGTACTTTAGCTTGAAGCCGCCGTTTGAGATTACGGCTTGCAGGAATTCTCCAATCTGTTTGGCGGCGGCAACTTTGTCGGTGATTGGCATAAGTCAGCTCTTAGCTCTTAGCCATTGGCTTTTAGCTAAAGGCTAAAAGCTAACAGCCAAAAGCTATTTCTCTTTCTTTCTGGCTCGTTTCTCCATCATCTCGCGCATTTCCCGGCCTAGCCTGGTGCGGTTCATTACCGATTGCTGCACGATTCCGATGAGTTGTCCGGCGGACCAGTAGAGGCCGAGACCGGCGGGTAGATTCCAGCTCATGAGGCCTAACATGCCGGGCATCATGATGTTCATCATTTTCTGTTGCGCCGGATCCATGCCGGCTTGCGGCGTCATGCGCTGCATTACCAGCATGGTGATGATGATCGCAACCGGCAAAATGTGCCAGGGATCGGGCGCGGATAGATCGTGAATCCAGAGCCAGGGCGCGTGCCGCAGATCCATGGCTACGTTGAGCATGCGGTAGTAGGCAAACAGAAACGGCATCTGGATGATGAGCGGCAGACATCCGCCGGCGGGATTCACGCCTTCTTGTTTGTAGAGTGCCGAAATTTCCTGGTTCATCTCGGCTTTGCGCGGATCGCGCAGGCTGTACTTCTTGTATTTTTCCTGAATGGCTTTGATCTGTGGGGCGACGCGCTGCATCTTGAGCATCGACTTCATCTGGGTCAAGCGGAGCGGCAGGAGCGCGAGGTTGATGACCAGCGTCTGGAGCAGGATGGCCCAGCCCCAGTTGGGGACGATGTGGGCGTACATCCACTTCAGCCAGAGAAAGAGTGGCCGCGCGATAATTCCCAACCAGCCGAAGTCAACCACGGCGCGGAGATCCGGCTCGGCACCGGTGATGCCGGGAACGGAGACCGCTTCGAGATCGGCAAGGGCTTTCGGGCCAACGTAGAGGCGAGCATCGGTTCCGCCTTTCAGTTTGCCGACGGCCGCGCCGAGCACGTCTACTTTGTCCATCTGCTTGGTATCGGACCCGGGGTGGGGAATTTCGAGCGCGTTGCGCAGGGTTACGAGCGCCGCATTCTTCGGATCCTGCGGGACGAACACTGCGGCGAAATACTGGTCGGATACTCCCGCCCAGTTAAAGGGGCCCGGGAGGGTTCCGCCGCCGCTGATTTTCTTGATGGCGAGGCGTTCGATCTTGTCATCGTTCTGGTAGACGATCTGGCCGAGCGCGTATTGCGGACCGGTCAAATCGGCGCCGAAGCCCGCCGGCCACATGGGAAGGGCGGCGACGGGCGCGCCTTTGACTTCGACCGAAGTCTTCACGCCAACCACATAGGTGTCGCGATCGAAGCTGAATGTCTTGTATACCGATACGTCGCCGTCGGAGTATGCGAAGCCGATTTTCGTGGGAGCGGTGTAGTCGGCTCCTAGGGGCATGGAGCCGACATCAACTGTGGAATTTCCGGGCAGCGTCCCGATATAAAGGGCCGAGTTTACCTTGTTCCGCAGTCCCTCGTCATACGTCCACAAGGTCAGCGGATATCCATACTTCTCCGCCGCCGTTGCATTCACTAATTCGAGCTGGCCACCTTTGTCATCGGTGTACTTCTTGAGCACCCACGACTTCACGCGGGCGCCGCGATTGGTGAAGACGATGCGGTAGACATCGTTCTCGATGACCGTCTCCGACTCGGTGGAGGCCTGCAGCGGAGCCGATTCGTGTGTCACCTTTCTGCCCGGAGGGACGAAGGGTGGCGCTTGTTGCGCTGAGTTCTGAGCGGGGGCTGCGGCTGCCGGCTGTGCCGTCGATCGCTCCGCAGCGCTCTCCGGCTTGGCGGGGGGCTGCGGGCCGTACTTTTTCAGGAGGGGTTGGAACAGCATGATGACCAGAAAGGTCAGCGCGAAGACGATTAAGAGCCTGCGCTCCATTCCCGGTTCTTGCTGCGGATTTTGAAATTCTGCCAAATCAGTCGCTCGTCATTTCTTATTCGTCGTTGGTCGTTCGTCGTTAGTCGTTCGCGCCGCAACCAAGCGCGCGGCCCACTTTGCCAGGCGCCGTATTGGAAATCTTCAGGTTAGGATCCTCGACGACCGGATCATAACCTCCCTTCGCGAACGGGTGGCAACGCAACAAGCGCCATGCTGCCATTGCTGCTCCGCGCAGGGTGCCGTAGCGTTCCACCACTTCCATGGCATATTCCGAGCACGTCGGCACGTAGCGGCAGGACGGCGGAAAGGCAGGCGATATCCACCGTTTGTAAAGCCGCAAGAGCTGGAGCGCCAGGGACTTCATAATTTGGTAATAGTTCTATCTATATTTCTATCTTCTCTACTTCTATCTTGCATTATTACTTCTCTTTTTCTTTTGCGGTGCGCTTCTTTGCGATTGTGTCGAGGGCGCGGCCGACTTCTTCGAGTAGCAAGGAAAATTCCAATTTCAACACCGACTTCTTCGGATTGATCACTACATCCACGGCACTCGAACCCTGCAGAAGCGCACGGCGCAGGCGTACGGCTTCACGCAGGCGACGCTTAATCCGGTTGCGCTCGACCGCGCCGCCCAGCACCTTGCCCACGGTGAACCCAATGCGCGCGAGTTTTTCCGGAGGAGCATTTTCCGAACCGGCGTTTTCCGGAAGAACGGCCTGGGGCAGATAGTACACGGTCAGGTGCGGGGAAAAGTGGCGCCTCCCTTGTTTGTATACGCGATCGAAGTCGGAATGTTTCAGCAGGCGCGCCGCGTGCGGGAAGCTGACTCGCGCTTTCACCGCGGGCTCCTTTCCACTGCGCTTGGGAGCGGCGCTCATCAGATCGCAATCCAGATCGCAATCCAGATCGCAACCCAGCCCACAATCCTGCACAAAGCGTTAACGATAACGATAAAGACGGCCTTCGCTGTCGGTTGCGGGAAATTAATCGCGGAAACCCGGCTTCACGGATACGCGCTTGCGTCCCTTGGCCCGCCGGCGGGAGAGAACGGCGGCTCCGCTCTTGGTCTTCATGCGAGTCCGGAACCCGTGCTTCTTCGAGCGCTTGCGCCGGTTGGGTTGAAATGTACGTTTCGGCATTGAAAATCCCTGCTCCTGATGGAATCAGCTAAGTTGAGGCGAACGGTAAGTATAAATGACTAGGGGCGGGGCGGCAAACGGGACTGCAGTCGATTTCACTCCGGACCGTGTTATTCCGCTGCTTGGGACTTCTGGCTATACTCGATTCATGAAGATGAACGGATTTCCTTTATCCACCACGGATTGGGCGCAGGTGGCTCCTTCCGAGCATGCCGGCGAAACTGGTAGGGCGCTTTGGCGAACCCAAAACGTCGGCGAGATTCGGGTTCGGATGGTGGAATACTCGGCTGGCTACGCGGCCGATCATTGGTGTTCCAAGGGGCACGTGGTTCTGTGTCTGCAAGGTGAAATCGAAACCACGCTGTCTGATGGCAAGAGCTTTACTCTGACTCCGGGCAAGAGCTATCAAGTTGCCGACGGCGCAGCTGCGCATCGATCCTCGAGCAAAACGGGAGCCAAGCTTTTTATCGTCGACTAAGTTCGTTGGCTATCTCGATGAATCTGGATGACACGATTGTTGCCATTGCTACTCCGCCTGGCTGCGGAGGCATCGGCGTCGTTCGCCTGGCGGGACCGGAGGCGCGCGCGATTGCCGGGCCTATGCTGCGTCTGACGCGTGAACTGGAACCGGCCCGGGCTACCCTCTGCGATTTGATCGAACCTTCTACTACTCAGGAAGGGACAACCCCTGCCGAACTGCGCTCGGCAGGAGGGCCGAAAGCGGCCGTCCGTGCGGGTTCCGAGGTGCAATCGGGCGCTCGTATTGACGAAGTTGTGGTTACTTTTTTTGCTTCGCCACACTCTTACACTACTGACGATATTGTTGAGATTTCTGCCCATGGATCGCCGGTGGTGCTGCGGCATATCGTCGAACTTTGTCTGGCACGTGGCGCGCGGATGGCGGAGCCGGGGGAGTTTACCATGCGCGCTTTTCTCAATGGACGACTGGACTTGACCCAGGCCGAAGCGGTTCGCGATCTGATTGACTCGCAAACTTTGTTTCAGGCGAAGGTGGCGGCGCAGCAACTGGATGGCGCGCTTTCTAATCGCCTCAAGCCCATCAAGCAGAAACTGGTTGAGCTGATCGCGCTGCTGGAGGCGGGGATCGACTTCGCCGAAGACGATGTCTCGATTGCGGCGGACGCTGCCATCGTTGAGCACATTGCGCAGGTCAAAGGGCCACTGCTGCGGCTGGCCGCTACTTTTGCGTATGGGAAGATTGTGCATGAGGGGCTGACGCTGGCGATTGTGGGGCGTCCTAATGTTGGCAAGTCCAGCCTTTTTAACCGGCTGGTGGAACGCGAGCGCGCCATTGTCACGGCTCAGCCCGGCACTACGCGCGACTTGGTCAGCGAGACTGTCGCCATTGGTGGAATTCCTGTGGAACTGGTGGACACGGCGGGGATTCGGCGCGCGCTCGACGAAGCGGAGAGCCTGGGCATCAAGAAATCTATGGAGGCGCTGGCCGACGCGGATTTAGTGCTGGTCATTATGGATAGGAGCCAGGCCCTGTGCGACGAAGACCGCGAGTTATTGCGGCAGGTGGCGGGACGTCCTGCGATTGTGGTGGAGAATAAGTGCGACTTGGCTGGAGGGGACGGGGACAAAACCTGCGGAGCTGCGTTCGGCTGGACGGCCGAGGGCGGCCGTCCCTACGTGGGCCCGGGCGAGCGTGCGTGCATGGGCGAGGACCAGCGTCGGTACGCGGAACGGATCTCGACTTCGGCTCTGACCGGGGAGGGGATTCCGGCTTTGCGCGCGGCTATTCTGCGCCACTTTGAGGGAGACTCGGCTATCGAGGCCGAGCCGGGCTTTCTGACCAGTGTCCGGCACCAGAAACTTGTCAACTCGGCTCTGGCCGCGCTCGACGAGGCGAGCCACGCGGTGGATGGCCGCGTACCGCACGAGATGGTGTTACTCGATCTTTATGCGGCTTTGCGGCCTTTGGATGAAATCACCGGCACCACTACCACCGATGACATCCTCAATCTTATCTTCGGGACCTTCTGCATTGGAAAATAAGGCAAGGTCCAACGCTGTCCGATGAGATGTAAAGCCAACGAATAATTCATTGAAATACATGGACATAGTGTCCTACACAGTCCAACGGAGTACACACGCACATTGCTCGCAGCGTGGGCTCAACAACGGCTGCTGTCGGTTGGCTGAGGAACCGCACCAGTCGCTGTGGTTCACTCGGAGCACGTCACGCGCTACGTTCACCCGTCCCCTACAGTGCCGACTGCCCTCCTATATAAGAACCATATACCCCAACTCGTTTACATGCGGGTCCGGCTGTGCTAGCATGACACCCCTTCGGCGCGGAAAGAATGGGCCCCTCACGTTGGATAGGAGGCATCCATGTCAGGCAAGAGATCTTTGATTTTCCTGGCCACGGCTCTCCCGCTAGTTATTGGTTTTCTCGCCCTAACAACCCGGGTCCTTGCCGCCACCAAGGAAGCCGTGCTCTACAGTTTCTGCTCGGCGAATGGCTGCGCGGATGGTGCGAACCCCCAATACGGTAACCTGGTTGCCGACGGCGCCGGCAATCTCTACGGAACCACCGTCGGCGGAGGCGCCCAAGGTTACGGTACCGTGTTCCAGTTGGTGCCTAGGTCCGATGGGAAGTGGACAGAGAACGTGCTCTACAGCTTCACCAACCAAAGTGGAGATGGAGCTTATCCAATCGCCAGCCTGATCTTCGATGCCGCTGGCAACCTGTATGGCACAACCGGCGGTGGCGGCGTTTCCAGCCAATCGTGCGGCGATCCCGGCTGCGGCGTCGTCTTCCAGTTGGTGCCCGGAATGAACGGAACCTGGACAGAAAACGTGCTCTACGAATTCTGCTCTCTGCAGAACTGCGCCGACGGAATCCAGCCCCAAGCAGGTCTTATTTTCGACGCTGCGGGGAACTTGGATGGCACCACATTTTACGGCGGCCTCGGCCTTGGCACCGTCTTCCAGTTGACCCGTGGGAAGAATGGAGAGTGGACGGAGAAGGTGCTCTACAATTTTTGCACTGTTGCCGAGTGTGCCGATGGAGCAAGCCCTTCTTGCACCCTGATCTCCGACGCCGCCGGGAACCTATACGGCACCACCACCGGGGGCGGCACTAATCCTGAAGGCGGCGTCGCCTTCCAGTTGACGCCAGCAACCAAGGGCCAGTGGACCGAGACTGTAGTGCATAATTTCGGCCTCGGCGACGACGGCCTGATTCCTCTGGCCGGCCTCATCTTTGACGCCGCCGGCAACTTATACGGCACCACCGGTGGCGGCGGCCCTTCGTTCGGCGGTGTCGTCTTCGAACTCTCCCCGGGCAACGGCACGTGGAGCGAGAAGGTGCTCCACGGTTTCAACGACAAAGACGGCGAAACCGTTTATAGCGGCCTGATCTTCGATGCTTCCGGAAATCTCTATGGCACCACGCTCGATGGCGGCGCGTCGGGCACGGCATGCGGCGGCAGGGGATGCGGAGCAGTTTTTCAGTTGCGGCCAGGAGCCAAAGGCCGGTGGACGGAGAAGGTGCTGCACAGCTTCAAGGCCAACGGCAAGGACGGGAATAATCCGTACGCCGGCCTGATCTTCGGCATGGACGGAAATTTGTACGGCACCACCAGTAGCGGCGGGACAAATAACGCTGGCACGCTGTTCGAAATTGCACCGTAACTCCGCTTCTTGCAAGGGGCAGGTGCTGCCAGCGCTTGCCGCCAGCCCCGGTTCTGGTGGCCTCTGCGTTGGTCGGTGCGGAAATACTCGAAATGATTTTCCGGGTGCCGCCAGCGTTGCGCAGCCACGTATGGATAACGCGCATGGTTGAGGGCTGGCCGGCTCCAACTCCTTGTCCGCCCAGGTCTGTCGAACACGAAATTAGTACTTCCACATCCGGATTTCGTTTCCACTATGCTCGAAATGAACTTCGTCCATTAGTTGGCGGATCAGGTAAACGCCGCGTCCGTGGTCGGCATACAGGTTCTCACGCTGCTTTGGATCGGCGAGAAGATCCGGACTGAACCCGGGTCCGGGATCAGTGACGATAATTACGATTCGGCCGTGGGGATCGGACTTCAGCCGGCACCGAACCTGTTTGGACGGGTCATTACCACATCCGTGTACAACAGCGTTAGCCAGGGCTTCCTGAACTGCCAGCGCGACCTCAAACCGCTTCTGCTCGGGGACCTCCAGGTGCGTTAAGGTTTCAGAGATGGTGTCCACGACAGTAGCGATCGCCTCGGAATTGGCAGGCATGCTGAGGTCGAGCAATTCAGATAATGCGTTGTTTTCTGGGGCGCTGCTGGACTCAGCCGACATGAAGGCTCATTTCGTTCTCGAAATCCGGCGAAAGGGATGGACAATTCAAGCGAAAGACTCCACCGCCACGTCGTCGTCGTCGAAAATCTCGAATAGGTTGAGAACGCCCACCAAACGCAAAGTCTGCACCGCGAATTTGTTGGGTTGTACCAGCTTGATGTTCCCGCCACGCTGCTTGGTGGAAGCCAGAAACCGCACCAGCAAACCAATTCCGCTGGAATCAATCATGGAAACTTCGGCGAGGTTGAGGACAATGCGAGTGTCTCCGCTGCCGAGTGCCTCCTCCATGGTTTGGCGCAAGCCGTCGACGGCGGGGCCCATTCTGAGAGGTCCCCGAAGTTGAACGACCTGCACTTGCGAGCGCTTGCGGACGTTGATGTCCAAACTATCCTCCGCCGAGATCACGGGCCAGTCCGGGGCCACTGAAGGTGGTGATGCAGATCGGTCCCAAGTTACGGGAAGCGGCCGGGTTTTGCAAGTGCGACTGTGCGCGGGCGTTCTGGGAATCGTCTCGGAACATGGGCGTGCGCCTCGGCGTAGGAAGGCGATGACTCGGATGAGAATAAATATTTCATCCTGGAGGGTCGAAAATTTGACATAAATTTGACATAATCGTTGGCGCCCAGGGAAAAGGAAGGGGTCATGCCAACGACGAGTCCCCGCACGGAACCGGCCCGTTTCGCGATAGTCATCCTCACCACCGACGAGCGGGTGCGGCCCGAAGCCGAGACCTATCTCTCAGGCGAGCATGACCTGCTCGTGCTTCAGACCTGGGATGAACTGACGGCATTGATTAACCAGCAACCGCCGGACGCCGTGCTGCTCGACCTCGATACGGTCGGAGAACGCAGCAAAGACGGTAT
This sequence comes from Terriglobales bacterium, assembly GCA_050014035.1. Lineage (GTDB taxonomy): Bacteria > Acidobacteriota > Terriglobia > Terriglobales > Acidobacteriaceae > Acidiflorens. The sequence continues at coordinate 2,859 of JBEKED010000028.1, read as the reverse complement.
CGCCGCGCTATCTGAACTGCGAGCGCTAGCACCCGATTTGGTTCTGGTCGGCTTGACGCGCTCGAATAGTCGCAACCTGCGTCTCCAGGCGGTTGCCGCTACCGTCGACGACTATTTTGTGGCGCCCATCAACTTCGAGGAAGTACGAAGTGTATTGAAGCGGGCGCTGGAGAAACGAGCGCTGGAGATCGAGTGCCGGCAGCAGCAAAACCGGCAGGCCGAGCGCGAGTCCTTTTGCGAACTGATTGGCGGCAGCGAGCCCATGCGCCGGGTTTATGACGCCATCACCCGCGTCGCCGAGAGCACCAGCACGGTGCTCATCCGGGGGGAGAGCGGAACCGGCAAAGAACTGGTGGCGCGGGCGATTGTCGCGCTGGGGCCGCGCGCGCAAAAGCCTTTTATCAGTATCAATTGCGCGGCCTTGCCAGAAAACCTGATCGAAACCGAGCTGTTTGGACACGAAAAGGGCGCCTTTACAGACGCGCGTGCGGCGCGGCCCGGTCATATTGAACTGGCGCACACCGGTACGCTATTGCTGGACGAGATTGCGACTTTGGGTCTGGCCCTGCAGTCCAAGTTACTGCGCGTGCTGGAGGACCGGGCTGTGACCCGGATTGGAGGACAGAGCGCCAAGAAGATTGACTTTCGTCTCATCGCGGCCACCAACGAAGACCTGGAGGAGATGGTACGAACCGGGCGATTCCGCGAAGACCTGTATTACCGCATCAACGTTGTGCCCATCGCGCTGCCGGCGCTGCGCGACCGGCCGGGGGACGTTCCGCTGTTGCTCGATCATTTCTTGCGCTTCTATTGTGGGTCGAACAACGTTCCTTTGAAGCATTTGGACCCGGAAGTCATGCAGATTCTGGAGGAGGATGAATGGCCGGGCAACGTGCGGGAGTTGGAAAACCTGGTGCAACGGCTGGTGCTCATGGTCGACGGACAAGTGGTCAAGGTCCAACATCTGCCGCAGCGCCTTCTTTATAACAGCACGACCAGCCAGGAATCTCTGCTGATTCCCGAAGCGGGGGTCAACTTTGATGAGGAGATCGCGAAAATTGAGGTTGCCTACCTGACGGCGGCGCTCCGGCGCTCGGGCGGCAGCAAAATCGGAGCGGCGCGGCTGCTGCAGGTCGATAAGCAGAAAATGCATTACCTTTGCCGCAAATATCGCATCGGGACAGATTGAAAATTTAACCCCACGGTCTGGTGTGGATTAAAAACTCATGCGTCATGGATTAAATTTTAATTTATGTCTGGATTCTCTCCCGAGATCCGATTACTGTCTCTTCCCCCAGAAAACGGCTAAGTGATTGAGGAGAATGTAGATTTCGCGTGTGGGAAGTGTTCGCCACGATTTGGTATCGGACTTGCACTATAGGAAACCGAGCACCACAAACGATAAAACAGGAGAGATGAAAAAATGGCGATGCAAAAGAAGTCATTGATCAGCAACCGCAAAGCGGTAAAGAAAGCCTTAGTGGCCACAAGCGTTGGGAAGCCGACCAAGATCGCCAGCCCGGCCAAGGTTGTCACCGGCCCGAGCAAGTTCATCACTGGCCCAAGCAAGTTTGTCACCGGCCCGAGCAAGTTCGTAACCGGTCCCAGCAAGTTCGTCACTGGCCCAAGCAAGTTCGTGACCGGCCCGAGCAAGTTCATCACTGGCCCAAGCAAGGTTTCGTAACTGAAAGCTACCGAAGTGCAGAGGCTACGGTTCTCCGTAGCCTCTTCGCATTTTTGCCTGAATTACCAGAGCTTACGCCGGAGGAAGTCATTCACCTCCTGCCAGATGAATGCGGCAATGCTGCGCCGGCGGACGAAAATCTTGGCCGTGCCGGTAAAACCGTCTTTAAGCGCTCCGCTGGAGTTGGGAACCAGGACCTTGGCCACATAGTAGAGGGATGCCTGGAGGCCCTTGTATTCCTGCTGGTCGAAAAGTCCTTTTTCCGCCTCGGAAGAGGCCGGAGCCAGGAAGGTCACATTCCCGAGAATTGACCTGGCCCGGGCATCCAGATGCAGAGCTGCAGGTGCGCCGAGTCGAACCTTGCCAACATCCGTTGCCGAAATGTAGACCAGTGCCTGAAGCTGGGACGTATTCGCAATCTCCATAACTTCGCTGCCGGACACCAGGTAAGAGCCGAGCAAGTCGTGTACGTTGGGAGTGACCACTGTACCTGCGACAGGGCTCAAGACGGTGAGCTGGGTCATTTTTTCCTGCAAGACCCGGTCGTCCGCGTTCAATTCTTCGCGGTGATGTTCAGCACTCGCAAAATCTGAATGCTGCATTTGTGATTGGAATGCCCGAGCGGAAGCGAGCCGAAGATCTGCGGCCACCCTCGCCGCCTCGGACTCCATATCCAGGTTTCGTAGCCGGAGCAGCGGAGTGCCAGCCGATACGATCTGACCCTCTTCGACATTCGTCTGCATCACTGTGCCTGGAACCTCAACCCTCACCACGGCATGCTGAACCGGTTCGAGCACCATCCGTCCCTGCACCGTCTCTCGCCACACCGGCGCAAACAAAACAATAACGCTCAAGAATGCGAAGGCGGCGGTGTGTCTGAGTGTGAACCAAGCTTCTATGCGGTCCTTCTTGTCCAGATAAAGAAGTCTCATAAATCTCCATAGCGTCAGGATGCGCGATTTGAAGATGACGAAGGCGAGCAACGCGGCGGGGACAAATGCCCAGTCAGGGTTATAGCGGTGGATGATATTGAAAAGAAAAGTGACCACAAAGAAGAGCAGCCCGTAACTGTAGAAGCTGGAAGCCATCGTGTAGGGCACATAAATCAGCTTCCGTCGCCAGGTTACGTACGGTACTTCGACGGGTAAACGAAAAATGTTCTTTTTTACCCAGTT
>JBEKED010000027.1:0-25105 GCA_050014035.1 Terriglobales bacterium | reverse complement strand
TCGATCTCACTTCCCCCGATTATTACTATTACTACGAGTATCAGGGAAAGTATGGTCAGTACTATCACGAAGATCTTCCCCCCGACCGCGACGATGCGGAACCAAAGGCGGTTTGAAGCATAGTGGGTCAGTTTGATTTTTGTTTTTGAAAGGTTTTTGGGTGGCGCAGCGGTTTACCGCTGCGATATCTGGCTTGGTTTCAGCCACGGCTTTAGCCGCCGGGGGAATGTGTCGTCCAACCCGACCCACTACCGTTTGAAGCCCTGTGTTTCGCCAAGCACGCGATTGCGATACACTCGTCGAGCATTGAAAGAATTCAGGAGAATAAGTTACCCGTCGGCGCACCAGCCTGACAGGTAACGGATCATGGCCACTTCGCTTTCAACCAGGCAGCGTTGGCAGTTTGCCGCCGGCGTGGGGTTGCTGGTCTCTGTCTATCTTGTTCTGGCGGGCAAAGAGTTCGCCGCCAGCGTCTTCGCGGCGCATCCGGAGTTGGCTCAACTCAAACGGGCGGTGTGGCTCTCGCCGGGCAATGCCGACTATCGCCATCGCCTGGGACGTTACTTTGCTTTTGTAAGCGGCGACCCGCAGGCCGCCATCGCCAGCTTCCGAGCGGCGGTCGCGCTCAATCCCCACGATGCCCGCTATTGGTTCGACCTGGCCGCCGCTTATCAGGTGACCGGCAATACCAACGATCAGCGATCGGCGCTCGACCGCGCGCTCCAAGCCGAACCAACCGCGCCCGACGTGGCGTGGGAAGCAGCGAATTTTTTTCTGATTGACGGCGAGATCGACCGCGCCCTGCGTGAGTTCCGCGTCGTCATCGAGAACGACCTTTCCCTGGTGGACGCCTCGCTGCGTGCCTGCTGGCGCGTGCGTCCCGATACCGACGCGCTGCTCCGCGACGTGATCCCGGCTCGTGGCGATTCCCTGATTGCCTTTCTCCATTTCCTGATGAATAACAAGGAAATCGACGGCACCACCAAAACCTGGGAACGCCTCACTCATCTGCACGAAAAATTCGCGAACCGCTATTTGTACGAGTACGTGAATTTTCTGATTGCGGCGCATCGACCCGAAGCCGCAATGACGGCATGGGAGCAAAGCGCCGACGTTCTTGGCCTGTCCGCCTACTTGCCGACGGACGACAACCTGGTCGTGAACGGCGATTTCAGCCTCGATATTTTGAATGGAGGCTTTGACTGGACCTACGTCGATCGCACCGGAGTCAAACCAATTCTTGATCCGAGCGCCTTCCACCAGGGTCATCGCTCTCTGTTTCTCACCTTCGAAGGTCCGGGAATCAGTGACGCCGGCATTTCAGAACTGATTCCCGTGCACGGCGCAACCTCTTACGACTTTTCCGCGTACTACAAGTCAGCCGAATTTGAAGGAGCGGGAGGCCCCGAGATCGTTCTGCGCGACGCCTACACCGGCGATCCGATCTTTGCCAGCGATCCCCTCAACGATGCCGACTTCTGGAAGGAACTTCATTCGCAAATTACAATCCCCGGTTCCACCACGCTTCTGCGCTTGGCGATTGAACGCTTCCCTGCTGGTTCGCCGATTCGGGGCAAGCTTTGGCTTGACGATTTTGAACTTTCTCCCACGCTTGCCTCCGATGTTGCCTCGGACGACGCATCCGACAATTCCCCAAATCATTCCAAGGACAAGCCGTGAGTTCCGCCCTCGCCACGCAGCCCGAACCCGCGCCGGTCGCGAAAGTCTCACAACCAATGTTGACCAACAATGCGCTGCTGGCCGGCGCCTGGGCCGTGCTGCTGCTGGGCCCACTGGCCTTTGGAGCGGTTGAGCCCTGGTCTATCTTTGCCCTCGAAGCGTGCTCTGCGGTGCTGCTGGCGGTTTGGGCGGTGCGCCAGTGGATCCGACGCGAACTCAACATCTCCGACCATCCTCTTTACCGCCCAATGGCAGCCTTTTTTGCGCTCGCGCTGGTCCAGTGGGCAGTGGGAACCACCGCCTACCGCCAGGTAACCTACTCTCACTTGCTGCTCTACGGCGCGTACGGCATGTTGGTGTTCGTCGTGACGCAGACTCTGCGTCGCTACTCTCAGTTTGAGTGGATGGCCAAACTGCTCACCGGTTACGGCGCAGTGGTGGCATCGTTTGCCGTGCTTCAGGGTTTGACGCCGAATGGAAAGCTCTACTGGATCTGGGGTTTGGAACAGGGTGGCTCGATTTATGGACCCTACGTCAATCACAATCATTACGCCGGCTTGATGGAGATGCTTTTGCCCTTCCCTTTGGTGCTGGCGGCAACTCATTTCACCAGCGGGAACCGCAAACTTGCCGTGGCCGGAATCGCCGCGCTGATGGCCGGAAGCATTTTTCTTTCCGGGTCCCGCGGAGGCATGGCAGCTTTCGTCGCCGAGATGGTGGTGTTGGCTGTGCTCATGCTTCGTCGCCGCGAGGGCAGTTGGAAGCAACCCCTGATGCTGGGCGCGTTTCTGGCAACGGTCATAGTTTTCCTGGTGTGGATCGGCGGCAACCAACTCACCCAGCGCCTGGCCAGCATTCACTCCGAAGCTCGTGAAGAAATCAATGGCGGGGTTCGCCTCAGCATCGATCGCGACTGCTTGCGCATGTTTGCGAAGCGGCCACTGCTGGGTTGGGGACTTGGCACGTTCCCCATCGTCTACCCGGAGTTTCGCAGTTTCTACAGTCTGTTCTTTGTCAACCAGGCGCACAATGATTATCTGCAATTGCTGGTCGAGACGGGAGTGGCGGGATTCTCGATCGCGGCCTGGTTTCTGGTCCTGGTCTTCCGGCGGGGGGCGGCCAAGCTTAAGAATTGGACCGAGACGGCGAGCGGAGCGCTGACTGCGGCCGCCTTGCTCGGTTGCGTCGGAATCCTGGTGCATAGCGTGCTGGATTTCAACTTGCAGATTCCGGCAAACGCCGCTTTGTTTTTCGTACTTTGCGCGCTGGCCGCCAGTGCACCGCTCCAGGAATCGCAGCGCCAGCGGGTGCGGCGGCGGCACAATTTGATTGTGCAACCCAGTCCGCAGAAGCCAACGTCGTGAGTTGTTAACGGCAGGCGTGGTCCTCGTCTCGCGCGGACCCGCCCTCACCAGCAACGGCGCACCACGCGCTCCGCATAATGGCGAGAGCATATTTATCCCACAAATGTGCACGAAGATGCACTCTTGCACTTCCGACGCATAATTTACAAATTTTATACGTTCGCTGTTTCGGAAAACGGGTTATACTCCTGCCGATCAGTTCCCTCACCGCCCCGGGCGAGGGTCTCCGGTTTTCAATCAGGCATGTCGCAGATTCCAGTGTGGAGAATCTGTCGGGATGCTACGACCCATAAGGATCTTCCAGGATGTACTCACAAGGAGAAATCGTGATTCGAAAATTAAGTGTTTACCTACTCGTGCTCGCCGCGACCATAACGGCCGTGAATGTTATGTGCCAAGCGGAACCGCAGACCCTGATGACGCGTCACGTCCGCGAAGTGGTTGTCAATGGCGCGGCAAAACTTGTCGGAGAACTTCCCGCCAACAAAACCATGCACTTCGACGTAGTTCTGGCCCTTCGACACCAGCCAGAGCTGGAAAACTTCCTGCAAGAGCTCTACGATCCTTCCAGCCCGTCCTACAAGCATTACGTTACGCCGCAACAGTTTGCCGAGAGATTTGGAGCCAGCCAGGAAGACTACGACGCCCTGATCGCTTTTGCCAAGGCGAACGGCTTCAAGATCATTGGCGGCTCGCTCGAGTCCCGGGACGTCCAGTTCTCGGCCCCCGTGGCGAACGTCAACAAAGCTTTCCACATCACCATGGGGCTTTATCAGCACCCCACGGAAAATCGCGCCTTCTATTCTCCTGACCGCGAGCCCAGCGCCGATCTGCCGATGCAGCTCTGGCACATTACCGGCCTCGACAACTATTCCATACCGCATCCCTTGCTCCAGCGTCGACCGAAGTCCGAAGTATCCCAAGCCACGACTGGCTCCTGTCCTGAAGCATCGTTCTGCGGCAGCGACATGCGGGCTGCTTATTACGAGGGAACTTCCCTCACTGGCTCCGGCCAGAACCTCGCCCTGCTCGAGCTTGCGGGCACAGATTTGACCGATCTGACCACCTACTACCAGGGCGCGAAGCAGACCGAACCTTTCACTCCCACGCTCATTTCCACGGGCGGGTACACCACGACCTGCCTCGCTTCAGGTGGCTGCGACGATACCGAACAGACCATCGACATGACTCAGCAGATGGGCATGGCTCCGGGCGCGAAGATGCTCTATATGTACGTATGCGGCAACGCCTACGGCACTGGAGAGTTCAGCGAAACCGACTGCTACGCCGCGATGGTTACCGACAAGGATGCTCCCTTGAGCGATCAAATTAGCGTTTCGTGGGGCTGGGATCCGGCGGATCCTTCCACCGACGACCCGTACTACGAGCAGATGGCGTCACAAGGCCAGAGCATCTTTGTAGCGGCCGGCGACAGCAGAGCCTGGAACGAGAATAACTTCCCCTACCCATCGGAGGATGCGTATGTTATTACGGTCGGCGGCACGGACTTGACCACCAAGGGTGCTGGCGAAGGCTGGGCTTCGGAAACTGGTTGGGGAGAAACCGGCGGCGGAATTTCCCCGGATGAAATTCCGATTCCCAGCTGGCAGCAACTGTCAGGCGTTATCACCAAGACAAACGAGGGCTCCACGAAGTATCGGAACGGCCCAGACGTGACGGCAAACGCGAATTACACCTTTTACGTCTGCGCCGATCAAACTGGCCTAAGCGGGTGCAGTGCCAACGAATACGGCGGGACTAGTTTCGCCGCGCCTATGTGGGCCGGTTACATCGCTCTCGCCAATCAACAGGCGGCTTCCAATGGCGCGCAGCCAGTCGGCGACATTAATCCGGCCATCTATCCGTTGGGTCTCTCGTCAGGCTATGCCGCCGCTTTCCACGACATCACCAGCGGCAATAACGGCTTTCCGGCAGAACCCGGCTACGATTTGGATAGCGGTTGGGGCAGCCCGAACGGAGACGGCTTGATCAACGCACTGGTCGGTAGCGGTGGCAGCGGACCGGTCGTCAGCCTGAACCCGACGTCGCTCAACTTCGGCACCAAACCCCTCAACAAAACCAGCGCAGCGAAGAAGGTAATTCTCACCAATACCGGAACCGCAACGCTCAACATCACCTCGATCGCAACCAGCGCGCCCTTCGCGCTCAAGACGGTCAAACAGACCAAGAAGGTAACCCCTTGCGTCAACGGTGGCACCGTGGCCGCCGGCGCCACTTGCGAGATTGAAGTCGACTTCACTCCAACCGAAGCGCAAGTGTACAACGGTGACGTAACCTTCACCGACAACGCGAGCCCCAATACGCAGCAGGTATCGCTGACCGGGACTGGCAAATAGTACGCAGAAACTGAACCAGCGGGCGGGGCTTCGGCCCCGCCCTTTTTCTTGCCGTCAAAATCTCACCGCATTCCTGGTAGTGGGTCAGTAAAGGGCACGGCTTTACAGTTTGCTGAAAACCTCGATTTTGGCCTTGCTTTTGGGTGGCGCAGCGCTTCAGCGCTGCGGTTAGTGCACCGTTTTGAGTGCGGCTTTAGCCGCCGAGGTACCGCTTCCTGCCTGGGAGCCAGTCTTTCCGCAGCCTGTTTAGCCGCCGGGGAAATGCGCCGTCCAAACTGACCCACTACCCGCATTCTTGTCTCATCCGACCTCTGCCTGCGATGAAAATAAGCTTTGACAATTGGAGCAATACACCTGCTATCGGGTGGCTTTTTACTGGCAAATTGCCCGTTCTGCCCTAAATCGCGGGCAGTGACATGGGCAGATCCCGGTTCCACCCGGTATTACCTCAGTAACCCCGCGAGTGTTCTATTCTTTTTCTGGAGTATTCCGTGTGATATAACGCCGTTAGCTGTTCGTTTGGGGTGAGTTGGGATTTTGTGGTTGTCCGGCTCGGTTATCTGCCTGGTTGTCCGGGAATTGGTTTCCGGAGTTGGACATCCGGAATCGGACCAAGCCACACAGCTACAGCCGCTAGGAGGAATCGTGAGCGAAGCGCGTACCGGAAAAAGGTTTCCGCTGCATTTGCCGATTAAGATTCATAAGGAAGATACCGGGGTTGAGACCACCGGCATGACCGGAGATCTCAGCGCCGCCGGCGTTTACATCCGCGCCGATGCATCGCTCGAGGTCGGCTCGCCGGTAGAGTTTGAGATCACCCTGCCGCCCGAGGTCACGGGCGGTAAAGACAATGTTGTGATCCAGTGCCGCGGCCGCGTCGTGCGGACCGACGAGCCCCATGACGGCGCCGGCTCCGGAGACAACCGGGGCGTCGCTTGCGTAATCGATTCTTACGAATTCGTGCGCAACAGTTAACTGGTAGCGATCGAACTGGGAGCGATTCTATGCTGAAACTTATTCTGGCCGACAATCAGGCGATTTTCCGAGCGGGCATCGCCAAAGTTCTTGCCGTAGAAGATGAAATGCGCATCGTGGCGCAAGCCCAAACCGCCGAGCAGATGTTCATGGCGCTGGATAAATTTCGCGCCGCCGTCTTGATCATCGCTGGCGGCTTTCACTCCGACTTCAACTCCGTCCTCTCCGCCGCCAATAAGAATAAGACTCGCGTGGTCGTCCTCGCCGACACCGGCGAAAGCGCGCAGCGCTACATGGCCGCGGGCGCCCATGGCGTGGTCTATCGCAACGTCACCAGCCCGGCGCTGGTCGACTGTGTGCGCAAAATCGCGCGTGGCGAAAACTGGGTACAGGATATGGCGGTGCCGAGCGAGTTGACCGAAAACGATATGGTCGGGCTGCGTGTCCGTGACCGTTTGACCGCCAAGGAACTGCGCATCGTGGCGCTGATTGTGCAGGGATACAAGAACAAAGAAATCGCCACGCAATTAGGAACCACCGAGCAGGTGATCAAGAATTATCTGCGCAACGTCTACGATAAGATCGGCGTTTCGGACCGGCTGGAACTGGCGCTGTTCACCATTCACCACCGGATCTTGAACGAAGCTGCAGCCGCTACCGCAGCCGCCGCTGTGCCGCCGCAAGCGCCGCAGACACCGGCATCACCAGTTAACTAAACCGCTTTCGCTGGAACCATATCAGGCCGCCCCACCGGGCGGCCTGTTGCATCTCTAGCGGAAAAATAAGGGCCCTTGGCAACCGTCCGCAGCTTGCACCTGGCAGTGGGCGCCGCCGAAGCCGCCGTCCAATCACGAACCCGCCCGCGCCGCCTTGCTTTTTCCCTCACTCCCCGCGGACGCGCTGGTTGTCTCCCGCCCCGACGCGATGACTTCGGGAACGTCATCCCAAAACGATGTATTCGCATCGACCGGAGCAACCCCGATCTGACCTGACTCCGCAGTATTCGCTTCCCCTGCCCAGGCCACTCGAAACCGCTCCGTCTTATTCATGCGTGAGAGAGAAATAGTATCGCCCGGCCGTAATGTCCCCTGGACGCCACTTAGCATGGCTCCGCGAAGACTGATATTGACGGTCATCACCTTTTGATCGCGAGCATGCCCGCTGGCGTCGGTCGCAGTGAGTTGCACCGGCAGCGCCACCGCGACCCGGGGGTCTCTGCGCCCGATTTTGAATTGCTCGATGAGTCGCCGCAGTTGAGCAAACGTCGCCACCATATGCTGCGATGCTTTTTGCGCATCGGAGGCGCCCTGCGCCGTACCTTGGGCCGCTTGCGCCACGCCCGCAATATTGCTGTTGACTTCGCCGCTGCTGGTTGCTGCTTCGCTCACGTTGCGCGACATCTCGTTGGTCGTGGCGTTCTGTTCTTCCACCGCGGTCGCGATCGTGCTGGAGATGCTGCTGATCTGGTGAATAACGTCGGTGATCGTGCTAATCGCGTCCACCGCCTGCTTGCTGTCCGCCTGAATCGCTCCGATTCTCCGGCCGATTTCCTCGGTGGCTTTGGAGGTTTCGCTGGCCAGCGCCTTCACTTCGTTGGCCACCACGGCGAAGCCCTTGCCCGCTTCTCCGGCGCGCGCCGCTTCAATCGTCGCGTTCAAAGCCAGCAGATTAGTCTGCTGTGCAATCGAGGTGATGACTTTTACCACCTCGCCAATCTCGGTCGAGGATTCACCGAGTTTAGAAACCGCTGTCGTGGTGGTAGCAGCGACATCGACTGCCGAGGTTGCGAAGTTCGCTGCCTCGGTCGCGCTTTTGGCGATCTCGCGGATACTGGCTCCCATCTCTTCGGCGCCCGTCGCCACCGTCTGCAGGTTATGGCTGACTTGTTGCGCCGCATTCGCAGCCAGGCTCGCCTGCGCCGACGTCTGCTCGGAGTTAAGCGTGATCTGCTGGCTGGTGACATTCAGCGCCTCACTGGCGCTGGCTACCTGCAGCGCGTTCTGCGAAATAGCCCGGATCATTTCGTCCAATTGGGCCATGAAAGCATTGAACCACTTCATCAGTTCGCCAATTTCGTCGGCGGACGTCACCTCGATCCTCCTGGTCAGGTCCCACTCCCCCTCGGTCGCGTCCTTGAAGCACTCGACAATGTAACGCAACCGCTGAATCATGGATCGCCAAAGCGCAATGCTCACGGCAATTAGAGGAATCAGGCAAGCCAGGGCCAAACTTCCAGCCTTCAGGGCGCTTTCCCGCCAGGCGCCATCAACATCGTCAATGTAGACACCGGTTCCGATGATCCAGCCCCACGGCGCAAAACGCTTGACGAAGGAAAGTTTGGCAACGGGCTTCTCTTTACCCGGCTTCGGCCACAGGTAGTGCACAAAGCCACCGGATGGAGTCTGCGCCGCCTGGACAAATTCGACAAAGACGGCTTTTCCCGTAGGGTCCTTGAAGGGGGTGAGATCGGTGCCGTCCATCGCCGGTTTCATCGGATGCATGATCATCGTCGGATGATCGTCATTAATCCAGAAATAGTTGCTGCCGTCGTAGCGCATGGCCCGAATGATTTCTATCGCCTGTCGCTGAGCCTCCATGCGGCTGATCTTGCCTTCGGCCTCCAGCCTGTATTGGCGCTCGATGATGGCGTAGGGCACCTCAACCAGATTCTGTATCTTTTCCATCTTGGAGGAGAGCAGGGCCGCATGTTGGCTTTGAATCCAAAAGCCGGCGACCGCAAGCAGTCCGGCAGCGGAGACCGCGGTCATCATCTGCAACTTGGTTTTGAGCTTCATGCTCGTTTCCTGTAGGGCATGGCGATTCTATTGATACTTTCGGCGAGAAACAGGGTGACTTGAGGAACCTCTTGGATGAAAGAGAATGGAGCCGGAAGACGCTTACTTATTGTCGCGTCCTTTTGGTGGGTCGAGCGGCTCGCCGACAGGGTTTGCGCTTTTCGGGGACACGGCCGAACGGCTGCGGAAAAACTCGATCTTGCGCTTGCTTTTGGGTGGCGCAACACTTCAGCGCTGCGCTTCCTTCTTGGGTGGCGCAACACTTCAGCGCTGCGCTTCCTTTTTGGGTGGCGCAGCGCTTCAGCGCTGCGGTAACTGCACTTTTTTGAGTACGGCTTCAGCCGCTGAGGTAACGCGTTCTGCTTGGCAGCTAGTTTTTCCGCAGCCTGCGGAGCGTGCCCATCCCAGTTTTGTTTTCCCTATGAGACCTTCTCGCCCACGCTTTTCGCTTGCGTGAACAGCGCAAGATAATCGGGTCCGCCCGCTTTCGAATCGGTACCCGACATATTGAAACCGCCAAACGGATGCGCGCCTACCATCGCTCCCGTGCATTTGCGGTTCAGGTAGAGATTGCCGACGTGGAACTCGCGCACCGCGCGGTCGAGTTTCTCCCGCGAACTGGAGTACACCGCGCCCGTCAATCCGAACTCGGTGTCGTTGGCGATTTCGAGGGCGTGGTCGAAATTGCGCGACTTGATCACAACCAGCACCGGGCCGAAAATTTCTTCCTGCTCCAGCGTCGACTTCGCCTGAATGTCGGCAATCACGGTGGGTTGAATGAAATATCCCTCGCCGGCACTGGTATCGCGCGCGCCCCCGGTGATCAGCCGTCCATCCTTCTTGCCAATCTCGATGTACCGGAGAATGTCGTTCATCGAACCTTCGTTGATGACAGCCGCCATGTTGGGGTTCAGCGTGGGATCGCCTACGGTAATCCGCTCGACGCGCGCTTTCAGCTTCTCAAGAAACTTGTCGTAGATGCGCTCGTCGATAATGGCGCGCGAGCAAGCCGAACACTTCTGCCCCTGGAAACCGAAAGCCGCACTGGCTACGCCTTCCACGGCGGAGTCGATATCGGCATCGGCATCCACCACGATCGCGTCTTTGCCGCCCATTTCGAGCACCGTGCGCTTGATCCAGATCTGGCCTGGCTGCTGTTGCGCCGCGGTCTGGTTGATATGCAATCCAACTTCGCGCGAGCCGGTGAAGGCGATATAACGAACCTTCGGATGTGCCACCAGCGCATCGCCAAAGCTGGCGCCGCCTCCGGGACAGAGGTTCACCACGCCTTCAGGCATGCCGCATTCTTCCAGTAGTTCGACGAACTTTGCCGCAATCGTCGGAGAATCGCTCGAGGGCTTGAGCACAACCGTGTTGCCGCTAACAATCGAAGCCACAGTCATGCCCGCCATAATGGCGCTGGCGAAGTTCCACGGCGGAATCACCGCGCCGACGCCCAGCGGAATGTACATCAACGTGTCGCGCTCTCCCGGCAGTTGCACCGGCGGCTCGGCTTTGGCGAAGCGCAAAGCCTCGCGCGCATAGAACTCGCAGAAGTCGATGGTCTCGGAGATATCGGCATCGGCTTCAAACCAGTTCTTCGAAACCTCAAACACCAGCCATGCCATGTATTCCAGCTTGCGCTCGCGCATCACATCGGCAACGTGAAACAGTAGCGAAGCGCGCTCTTCGACCGAAGTGTTGCTCCAATGCCCGAAGGCCTTAAGCGCGGCCTCAACGGCCGGCTCAACATGCTCTTTGCCGGCTTTCTGGTGAATGCCCACTACTTCCGAAGGCTTCGCCGGATTAATAGAGCGAATCTTGTCGGAGGTCTTGATGCGCTTGCCTCCAATGATCAAGTCGTACTCGCGGCCCAACTGCCCGCGCACTTTCTCGATGGCGGCGCGCATTTTGCGCACGTTGTCTTCTTTGGTGAAATCCACGAACGCTTCATTCTTGAACGGAGTTTGGTGAAGACGGATTTGCAGACGGGGTGGCGCTTCCATGGTTGCCATAGGGAGATCCTTTCCGGGGCGAAATTATTGGATGTTAGCGCGGAGTTTCGCGACCCATAATTTTACACCCCGCCGAACTTCCTTCGTTGGCAGGCAGAACAGGCTTTCCCGTCGCCTTACTTACCGGCTTCGCCCATCGGAATCTGCGTCGACAACTGCAAATTAATCAGAAGATCGATACGGCGATCGATCTGGTACCACAAGGCCGTCTTCTTCGGCGAGAGGACCTTCTCAAAAACCGCCACATACCTCAGCCGCAATCCGATGAGTTCCTCGTCCACCGCCGCCCATCTCTTGATGTAATTGTAGGCCTGCGCATCGGTCATGGTGCTGTGGTTCGCGGCATAATCCTTGATCACCGCCCAGCGTTCGTCATTCGGTTTGATCGCTTCTTTTCTATACTGCTCAAAGATCGGCCAGAACTTCGTTGCCTCGTCCGGGGTCAGGTTCATGTTTTGCGCGACGATCTGCTTCCGCTGTGCCCGTATGTCCGCCCGCAGCAGCTCGATGTCCTGGTCGGAAAGGCGATGCGGTTGTGCATCGGCGTCCGAAGCCGCTTGCGCTGCCGGTTCAGACGCCTGCGCGAACATCGATGTGTTGCCCGCCAACACTACGCTGAGGGCAACCAGGAGAGTGTGGATACTCTTCTTCCGCATTGTTGTTTCCCCCGATCTCTAAAGGATAGTCCGCCGCGAAAACAACCGGCAAAGAATGTTAACACCAGCGGCGGGCTGCCCCACTCTTCCGCGCTCGTTGCGACGCAAGTTAAGGTTCACCCTTCCACGAACGGATGGTCAAAAACACTACCATCGTCCCAAAAAGAAGTCCTAAGCCCAGCAGCGGATGCTGGCTATCCACCCGCAACAACGGAGATATACCCACGTTAGTGGCGCACCACACTCCATCCACCAACCACCCTTCCCAAGTCACCGCCATCCTGGCTCCAAAAAAGGGTTTGGCCCCATACCAGTACCGTTTCATGCCTGCAAGTGTGCGAGTACCGCCACGCCAACCGCAACATGACCAACGTAATGCCGTCCAAAAGATGTCCCGATTCGCAGCGTCGGTCGGAATAGGACTGGTTGGCAGGCAATTCGTCGGATCACACACAAAATCCTAAACCAATACACCTGACCGCCCTCCCATCCCTCACCCCGCCAGATTCTCCTCTATCCGGAGCGCAATGATCGCCATATTTCTCCGCAGCTCCTCGTGACTCAGTGGTGGCTCACTCGCAAGATATGCATTCATGTCACGCGCCACATGCTGCGCTTCCCACATATGCATTCCATGCCGCTCCCGAACCGCGCGTGCGTTCCGCTTCAGGTTCTCCGCCATCTCCCCTTGGAACCCCACCGCCTCATCCTCCAGTTCGTGCCCCAAGTCGTTTCCCGACCACGGCGTCATCCCCAGCGGCGTCTCCGCCACTTTCTCCGGATCCACCACAACCTGCGCCGGACGCGGCTTCTCCGCCGCCATGTGCTTCAAATTCGCCCCCACAATCTGCAACGCATACAGCACCCGCCCCGCTTTTTTGTCGTCGATCTTGTCCTCCAGCATCAGCATCACCACCTGCCGCACCATCGTCTGGAGCGAGTGCGCATCCTCGAACACCGGCACCAGAATCTCGCTCGTCTTCCCATCCGCTCCCTTAACCGTCACCCGCTCCGCACGACACTCCTGATGGTGATAACAGAATCTTCCCTCCCGTAGCGCCGGCGATCCACACTGCGTCCCATTCGTCTTGATATGCTGACACCGCCGCACATCTACTGGATACCTTCTCAACATGTCTCCCTCCGACTCCTGCCTTAACAGCCCAAAATTCCACGAAAACCAACATCTGAGACCAACCCTGAAACCTCAGACCAAGAAAAAGCGCGGCCCAATGGCCGCGCTGATTTTTTTCTCTATCTAATTCTATTATCTCATTTTCGACCGCCGCACCGGACATTTTCCCCGACAAAATAATGCCCACGCTTGCAATCACTTAGCCCAATTCGTGTAGTTTCTCCCTATTGACAAGATTCAGTCCCACCAGTCGCCATCTAACCCCTTATTTATCAGAGGCTTGGCAAAAAACTTCCCGCAAGTTATTGATTCCAAAAGATCACCAAGGGAGGCTCTCCGATACCAACTAGTAAACAATCAGTCCTAATGCGCTGTCGCCGCGATTGGCGCTTCCTCTGGCTCCAGCCTCGCAGTGAAGTGCCGCAAAAACGGAGCTTCATAGGTGAGCTTCATGCCGTGAATCTGGTCGCAACTTGTTACCGCCGTAATTCGTCTTAATCAGCGTGGGTACATTCGTGATGTATTCATGTCAGACTTTGACAGGTAGGGTAAACTGAGATGCTTAATACTAGTAAGAAAAAGAAGGGATACCGCGTGGCCACGTCACGACCCAATCAAAAAACCGCCATGGACTCGTTGCTGGAGAGCATGGACGAGCTTGCGGTCGCTGCTTCCAAGAAGATGACCACGGATGAAGTGCGCGCAACACGGAAAGAGATCAACGACCTGGTAGATCGGGCTGTTGTTCGTAAACCGCGTCGCGAAACTGCCTGATCAGTTCCTTCCGCCTCTCTGCCGTCATATCCGGCTCAAGCTTGTTGATAAGCTCCACGTATTCAGGTTCAGCGTCAAGTCCCTTCTTTACCAGTTCTCGAACGCGCTGTACATCGCGGCGAAGTTTTGCTGCTTCCTCGGGGTCGCAGTATGTGCGTCCAGGATCACGGCGCGTTTTCGTCCACTTGGGTCATGGGGAGGGAGCAAAACCAGAACGGCTGCTGCCGCCGGGCATATTACCGCGTAGCAGCTCCCACTTGCACCGGTTCCGGTTCCAGCTTAGCCGTGAAGTGGCGCAGGAATGGAGCTTCGTAGGTTAAGTTCATGCCGCGAATCTGCTCGCGCTTCTTCCAGACTTCGAGGATGATTTCAACGGCATAGTCGATGTGGCTTTGAGTGTAGACGCGGCGAGGAATCGCCAGCCGGACCAAATCCATTTTCGCCGCAGCTCCAAACATCAAAGTCCCGATCTCGACCGAGCGGATTCCGCCTTCCAGATAGATCTCATTCGCGAGCGCGACCGCGGGAAAATGAGCGGATGGAATGTGCGGCAGAAAGGCTCGCGCATCGATGTAGACCGCGTGTCCGCCCGGCGGTTGCACGATGGGCACTCCCTGCTCCGCGATGTGGTTGCCGAGATACGCGGTCGAGGCGATGCGGTATTCGAGGTAATCCTGATGCAACGCCTCTTGCACGCCTACAGCAATGGCTTCGAGATCGCGGCCGGCAAGACCGCCATAAGTGGTGTAACCCTCGGTGAGAATCAGCAGATTCTTTTCCTGCTCGGCTAACGAGTCGTTGTTGGTGCAAAGGAATCCTCCGATGTTGGCCATGCCGTCTTTTTTGGCGGACATGGTGCAACCGTCGCCGTAGCTGAACATTTCCTGCGCGATTTCTTTTGGCGATTTGTCGGCATAGGCTTTTTCGCGGATTTTGATGAAGTAGGAATTCTCGGCAAAACGGCAGGCGTCGAAGTAAAGCGGGATGCCGTGCGCGCGGCAGACGGCGCTGACGGCTTTGACGTTCTCCATCGAGACAGGCTGCCCGCCGCCGGAGTTGTTGGTGACGGTGAGCATGACCAGAGGCACGCGCTCGCGGCCGACTTTCTCGATCAGACGTTCCAGCGCGGCGACGTCCATGTTGCCTTTGAACGGATGCTTCAGGCTGGGCTGACGGCCTTCGGCGATCACCAGATCGACTGCCTCCGCGCCAACGAACTCCACGTTCGCGCGCGTGGTATCGAAGTGCGTGTTATTGGGGACCACGTCTCCCTTCTTGCACATCACACTGAACAGGATGCGCTCGGCCGCTCGCCCCTGGTGAGTAGGGATGACGTGCTTGTAGCCGAAGATATCCTGCACCGAGCCGCGGAACTGCTCGAAGCTGCGGCTGCCGGCATAACTTTCATCGCCTTCCATCATCGCCGCCCACTGGTGCGTGGACATAGCTCCGGTGCCGGAATCAGTGAGGAGATCGATGAGCACGTCGTCCGCAGGCAAAAGAAAAAGATTGTAGAACGCCGCGCGGAGGAGCTGCTCGCGCTGCGCGCGGGTGGTCCAGTGAATGGGTTCGACGCTCTTGATGCGGAAGGGTTCGATGATGGTGCGAGGCATGGTGAGTTCTCTGGTTAACCACACACCTATTGGATAGGAGATGTCTGTGACTGGGATCACGGGATGTGGGAAGCGTGCGACGACAGCGATTAGTTTGGGAGAGTGAAGCTGAGGGTTACATCGGTCTGGAACTGCGTTGGGCGGTCGTTTTGGCGGTAAGGCTGGTAGCGCCAGTTGCGGACAGCATCGCTCGCGGCAGCGGCCAGCGTGGGGTCTCCGCTGAGAGTGCGGATGCTGGAGACGGAACCGTCTTCGGCTACCTGAACTTCGAGGACAACGCTGCCGGAGCGGTGAGCGGCCAGGGCCTCTGGGGGATATTGAGGCTCGGTGCGGCTGAGGATGCGGGCTTCGGCCTGCTCGGGCGCGAGCCAGACGCTTTGGGCTTTGGCGATTGGGGTGGTCGAGGATGCTTCTACGATGGAATCGCCGTTGGACTTGGGGGGAGCGGGCTTCATACGGAAAATGACTTTACCTTTTTCAGAGACGACTAACTCGTCGGCGGCAGGAGGCGGAGTTGATGAGCGAGAGGCTTTTTGCGGCGGCGCTCCTGATGACTTGAGATTAGGCGGGCGTGTCACGGCCGCGGAGATTGGATGAGCTGGCGCGCTTGCTTGTGGCGATATGGCTTGTGGCGAAATGGCTTGTGGCGGAACGGCTTGGGCAATCGCTGGGCGCGAAGGGGCCGAGCGCAACCATCCGATGCGGGAGCCGATGAGAAAGCTGACGGCGATGGCGGCGAGAATGGCTAGAGATCCGAGGACGAGTGTCCAGGCTTCATAGGGAGAGCGGCGAACGGCCAACGGGCTGGCTGGCGCAAGCTCGGATGGAATAAGGATGAGCGGAGCGGCAGGCTCGGGCGCGATGACCGTGGCCGTGAGCTTGGGCTCGGTGAGTTCGATCGCGGCTTGGCGAATGCGGGCGCATTCCTCGGCGAAACCTTCGAGCAGCTTTTGTTCGGGGCTGGAGAAGGCAGCGGGAGAAGTGGAAAAGATCTCGAGAACTCCGGTAAATTGCGCGGTCTTGTCGTTTTGGTTGTCGTAGCGGTCGAAGACGGGAACGATGAGGATGGAGCGGATACCGAGGTGGCGGGAGATGGCGGGATCGACGCGGGGGTCGAACTCAGTATCGACGGAAAGCTGGGGTTGAAGGGTTTCCAGACAGGCGCCGGAGAGACCGTCGCGGGTGTTGATCGGGATGCCGAGATCTGGGGCGAGGTTTCCGGTAGCCGCGCGGCAGACCATTTCGTCTCCGCGAACGAGGGCTAAAGCGGCGGCGCTGGCATGAGTAGCTTGGGCGGCACGGGCCACGAGGTCGTTCAGAACCAAGTCGAGCGAGAGGTCGAGGGGGAACCCGGCGCGGAGGTGCTGCTCAAGGGTCTGGGCCGGGTCAGGAGACGAAACCTCGGGACGAAACTCGGACCTCGACATAGGTTGCGGGAACATATTTTGTTCCGGCAGCCTGCGGCAGCGCGGGGAAAGGCAGGCTCAGAGGGGAGTTTGCCGCGAAACTACGGGGAAGTCAATCGAAGAACATTGGGTAATTTGGCAATTTTGTAATTTGGTAATTTGGATTCCCTACCCCATCAGCATCCCTCCATTTACGTTGAGCACGTGACCGGTGATGTAAGAGGCTTCCTCGGACGCCAGAAAACATACTGCGTTCGCGATGTCGTTGGGCTGGCCTACACGGCCGAGTGGGATTTGCTTTACGGCATTCTGCTTGAATTCCTCACTCAGGACTGACGTCATGCTGGTTTCAATGAAACCTGGGGCTACCGCGTTGCACGTGATATTGCGCGAGGCTACCTCGCGGGCCAGCGCCATGGTTAGGCCGATCAGTCCGGCTTTTGATGCGGCGTAGTTGGCCTGGCCTGCCTGGCCGGTCTGGCCGAAGATGCTGGTGATGTTGATGATTCTTCCCCAACGCTGCTTGAGCATCGAAGCGATCACTTGGTGGATGCAGAGGTAGGCGGACGTCAGATTGGTATTGAGCACGGCATCCCAGTCGGCGCGCTTCATACGCATCACTAGTTGATCGCGGGTGATGCCGGCGTTGTTCACGAGGATATCGATTTTGCCGAATTGAGCGAGCGCCGATTTGATTCCAGACCTTACTTGCTCTTCATCGGCAACGTCAAGCACGAAGGACGCCGCTTTGCCTCCGTTGGCCGTGATCTCGGCTACCAGTTCGTCTAGTTTCGGCTGGTTGCGCGCCGCTACTGCCAGGCTTGCTCCCTGTCGGGCCAGGGCCAGGGCGCAGGCGTGACCTATGCCTTGGGATGCTCCTGTGACCAGCGCAACTCGGCCTTCGAATTTCATTCTTGCTCCTTTGGAACACAAGCTGGGAACCGATCTTTGGAACGTTGGATTATAACGTCTGGGAGGCAATGGCGGGCTGAGACTATACTGCGCTGAAAATCTTCACCACAGGGGACACGGCGGAACACAGGGGAACAGCCACAGGGGACATCACATCCAAGGGGTCTATCCCGCTTGGGTCGCGGGGCGCGCTAGCACGCGAGCCCCAAGAATCAGGTCAATTTTTTCGAGCAGCGTTTTCCTGGAATATGGCTTTGCCAAGAAATACGTACTGGAGCCGGGTGATTCTGTGTCGAATTCGGGGTTGCCGTAACCGGATGTCACCAGAACCACGAGCGCTGGGGAGCGCATTCGGAGATCCTGGCCAAGTTGCTGGCCGGTTGCCCCTGGAAGCACCATATCGGTCATTACTAAATCAATGCCGCTGGGGCGGGCTTCGAAAATCGTCGTGGCTTCTTGCGCATCGGCGGCGGGTAAGACTTCAAAACCCGCGTGCCGCAGAATGCCGCAGGTCGCCTCTCGAACAAAGGGTTCATCCTCGACCAAAAGGATGGTGCGACGCCGGGGACGATCGATTGCGTAGGAGTCGAGGTGAAGAGGGTTGTCGTTGTCGTGGAAGTGGGGCTGAAGAGTCATCGCATCTCCGATTTGCTTTGCTGATTGTGCTAGAGCAATTGCTTGGCCGCGGGGGTTGCGAGAATCTGCGCGCCTGGTACGGAGGTCTGTGGGGCGCGGAATGACATCGGAGAATTGCTTGGGAGGAGTTCAAAAATCTGAAGTTTTCTTGATCGGTTTCAGAACGGTACGGAAGGTTGCCTCAGCGGCTGAAGCCGGCACTAAAAACCATGTTTGTCGCAGCGGTAAACCGCTGCGCCACCCAAAAGCAAGACCAAGTGCAAGAGCCTAGCTGGACGATTCCGTGGAATCCCACCCTTGCGCAAAAAACGCGCAAGGATGGGGCACCCTCGTTCCCAGATAAACGCAACAACTAAAGGCGAGACTTCTACTTCGGGGCGGTGAGAATGGTTTGCTTCGGATCCAGTACGATCTTGCGCGCGTCGCTGGGAGCGGTTAGGCGAAAGCTGGTGTCTGGGCCATCCGCCAGAACTTCGCCTAGAAAAACCAGCGCGTTACTCGCAGTTGTGGCGTACACGGGAACCGCTGTTACAAGATCTTCGGGCGCGTCCTTTTGTACGATCACTCCGGAAACTGTGGTCACTCCGGCTTTGGTCGCAATGTGAATTTCACGCGTTGTCAGTTCGGGGATCGCTGTGCCTTCGATCCAACCATCCAGGAACCAGTCGAGTTTGCGACGATTCTGGTACCAAAGTGGGCGCGGCAGTTCCTCTTCGAAACCTTGCACCAGTTCCTGCGTGCTGATGCTTTTGCCGGCGTAGCGCTCGCGAATTTTACGCAGCGCCTTAAAGAACGGTTCGTCTGGATTGGTGGGTGGATTCTCGCGCCCTTTCCGAGAATGGGATGCCGATTCGGAACCGCGAACGGTCGCAACGCGGGGCGTTGCTTCTCGAAGCGCTGCATCGCGAAACATGGATCGGAGCATGTGAAATAGCCAGGTTCCGCGTTCGTAACTGATGGACTCGTAGCCTCCGGGGAAATGGGACGAATCCAGGCGCTGGCCCAGCGTGACCGGTCCGGCGTCACGCAGCCACTCTCCATCTTTGTTCTTGCTCATGAGGTCTTGGCGGTACTTTTCCAGGACGTCGTGAAATTGCGCCGGATTTTGTTGCTCGAGCAGCAAAAGCGAGGCGTAGTTTGCCAGACCTTCCGCAATCCACTGGTCGCGATAGCTCTTCCAGAGCACCAGATCGCCCCACCATTGATGAGCCGTTTCGTGGACCAGAACCCGGCTGTCGAGTTCACGCGAGGTGGGATCGAGATGCAAATCGGTTTGTTCTTGCGGACTGAGAAACGCGAAACTGGAAAGAAAGACGAGGCTGGGCCATCCCTGGCTCAGCTTACCGGGCATCTGGGTTAGCGCCAGGGAACTGTATGGGTAGGGGCCGAACCATTGGGAAAAACTCTCGATGGCCTTCGCGGCTTTATCGGCCACCGCCTGCGCATCGTGGGCCGGCGAGGGAGGCGGCGGAGTGATCGTGATCGGAAGCGACGGCCTCGCCATCGTGTCGGTAAGGCCGGGAGGCGGCGCGGAGACAATCACTTCCTGCCGGGCCTTGGGGAACGATTTCTCCACTCCCTTGGTGCCGTAGGCTTCGACCAGGATGTTGCCCGCCCTGGCTTCGGCGCGCACATACTTGCCGAGATTGAAACCCGCCATTGGAATCGGCCGCTCCGAGGTCCATCGCGTGGTCTTCTCGCCGGCGGCTTCGAGGTTTGTTTCTGTATCGTCGGCGGCTGGTTGGGGAAGCTGTTTTCCTGTGGCTACCAGCGTCCAATTCGCCGGATAGTGAAACACCATGTCGAACTGGGCGGGGTTCAAGCCGAGATTCGGATACCAGGTGCCGCGCTCGCCGACGTAAAGCAATCCGTTGCCCGCCTCCGACAGAACATCTCCGGCATAGGTAAAGCGCAGTTTCAGTTCCTGCCCGGGCGCTAGCGGAGCCGGAAACACCACGGCCACGAGATCGTTGCCTTTGCGCTCCAATGCGGTGCCTTCGATGGCAGGGTTTTGGATGAAGTCCAGCGGGCGGGCGGCGGCCTCCAGGGAATCGAGCTTCAGATAGCGCGACAACTCGAAGAGGAGCGTCCTTTCGCCTCCGTTGTGAACTCGGACATTCATCTCCGTCGAGGCTTGCAGTCTGGTGGGAGGAGTGATGGTGGCGTGAATGCGGAAGGCGGTGATGGCGGCGTCCCCGGAGCGGCCGGTTGGTGCGCTGGGCGCGCCGGCGGGAGCGAACGAAGTCCAAACATCGAAGAAAAGGAGGTCATCTTTCGCCCGCGACTGACCTACCCACAAGGGCTCGGGAAGGCTGGCGTCCCAAAACACTTCAAAGGCGCCCAGTTGCTTGCCGAGCAGGTGGGCGTGCAGCAAAGGCGGGAATTTTCGAGCGGGATTGATTTCTCTCTCGTTCCGACCCGATAGCGGAAGGAAATGACTGAAGTCGAGCAGGAGGCGGAGGGCGTCAAAGTCGGCGAAGCTGCGGGTGGGGTCGCTCCATTGCTTGATGAAATCGTCGGCGTCCTGCGGCGGCAAAAGGAACGGTTGCAAGAGCGCGGCGGTGTCATCGTTGAAGCGCAGATAACCCGAGCTGAACTGCTCTTCGAGAATCGCCATGCCGGTAAACAGGGCGAGGGAGCCGCGCTCGGCGCGGTTGGGCGGGCGCAGCCGTACCTCGCCTTCGCCCTCGAAGAACGCGCCGGTGATGCGGCCGCAAATGTCCTCGGTGAAGGCTAGCGTGCCATCGTCCAGGTCAAGATGGAGATTGGGGCGGTCGATGGCGGCATCGCGAATATGGTAGACGCGTTGCGGATCGAGGGCGACAGAACGAATGCGGGCGTAAAGAGCGCTGGCGGTTGGAGGGCAATCGGGGTTTGGCGTCTGAGCGCAGGCGGCCGCAGCTGCGAGGAGCCATGCCAAGCCGGTTAGCCACCGCGCGTGAACCGCAGCTGAATTCATAGACCGTTCCCGGGGAATGCGCTCCCGTGACCGCAGAGCCTGGCAACCCTCTTTAGGAGGATGCGGAAAACATCGCTTCCCGATGCCCAGCCCTTGAAAGGGCGTCTGATTGAGAAGAAGTTTACGGTATCGCTAAAGAGTTTGCGGAAAGAGTGTTTGCCAAGCGGGAAGCGTTACCTCAGCGGCTAAAGCCGCGCTCAAAACAATGCACCTATCGCAGCGCTGAAGCGCTGCGCCACCCAAAATCAAGCACAACACCGAGTTTTCGCAAGCTGTAAAGCGATACCTGACACGAGACTCCAGTTTCTCCGCATTTTATTCGGGCTGCGGTCGGCTGCGGAACTGACTCTCGCCTCGGAACCTTGGTCATCTTACTGGGGGTTGGAGCGGTTGCTAAAATCGGGCCAGTGCGAGCCTTTTTCCTCACCATTATTACTCTAGTGCTATGGCCGACGCTGCCGACGCGCGCCGACGTCATACATCTCAAGAATGGGCGCGCGATCTGGGCCGACCAGGTTCGCGAGACTAAGGACCATGTCGAATATGATCTGGGCGAGGATACTTACGCCATTCCTAAGTCATCGGTGGAGCGCATCGAGGCTGGAGGCTTGGCTCCGAATCATGGCGGTTCTGGAGCGGCGGCTAACGCTCCTGACATTACTCCGCCTGCGCCTACATTCAATCACGAAGCTGACGTTGCGGAAAAGGTTATTCGAGATGGGAAAGTCGATCCCGATGCCCTTTCGAGCTTGGGACAAGCTTCCAATCCTGAGGTCGCGGCCACGGCATACTTTCTGGCGGGCAAGCATGAATCCGATCACGGGAACTTTCCGGTGGCCAAGCGATATTACGAAGGCGCGCTGCGCTTCCAGCCGGATAACTCAACTTTGCTGATCTATTATGCGGCCACTTTGATGCGCAC
The DNA here is from genome assembly GCA_050014035.1 of Terriglobales bacterium. GTDB lineage: Bacteria > Acidobacteriota > Terriglobia > Terriglobales > Acidobacteriaceae > Acidiflorens. Next base: position 2,906 of record JBEKED010000027.1, on the reverse strand, counting down.
GGGACATGCTCCGGAAGCGCTGCCTTATGCGCAACACGCGGCCAGCGTTGCTCCCGACTCGGCCGATGCTGTCGCGATGCTGGGCTTTGTGCAATTTGCCAGCGATCATACTCCCGATGCGATTCGCTCGTGGAAGAAAGCGCTTGCGCTGCGTCCCGATGCGGTGGTCAGCCAATATCTGGCTCGCGCTGAGCGCGAATCGACGGCTGAATCTGAATTTTCGCAACGGGAGAGCAGCCACTTTAACCTTCATTATGAGGGCAAAGACACTTCCGAGGGCTTTCGGCGCGACCTGCTGGCCACGCTCGAATCGGATTACGATGCTCTGGCGGGCGATCTCGGATACTCGCCGCGCAACACGATCGCGGTCACGCTCTACACGCAGGAGGCGTTCTTCGACGTGACGCGCGCGCCTTTGTGGAGCGGGGCCATCAACGATGGCAAACTGCGGATTCCGATCAGCGGCATGCAGAGTGTTACGCCTGAGCTGGCTCGGGTGCTGAAACACGAACTGACGCACTCGTTCGTATCGCAGATGTCGGGCAATCGCTGCCCGACTTGGCTGAACGAAGGCATTGCGCAGATCGAAGAGGGCAGGTCGTCGGGCTCGAACGGGCGTCAACTGGCGCAACTCTTTGCTTCGGGGAACGAGATCCCTTTCAATGTGCTGGAGGGGAGTTTCATGAATTTTTCCGCGCCTGTGGCTACTGTCGCTTACGCCGAATCTCTGGCGGGCGCGGAATATATTCGTGACGCTTACGGCATCAGTGAGATCACGCGCATTTTGGAAATGCTGTCGCAGGGCAGCTCGAGCGAAGCGGCTTTGCGGACGACGGTGCATGTCGACTATCGGCAGTTTCGGGATGAAATGGCTCGGGCGCTGAAAGAGAAGTACGGCGAATAGGAAGCGCTGGGACGCGCTTAAATAGGCCTTCTGCGGTCACGGAGACCCCTCCTGGCTCGATCTTTTGGAATCAATAACTTAGCGATTGTTTTTCTCCAGATCTTTGAGGAATAAGGACTTATTCGTGAAGTCTTTATTGGTTATTTGTCAAAGACTTAGCGATTTGATCAATAAGTAACTGACAAGTTGGGAAACGGTGATGTGAGGACAACAATCAACCCAAATAATTCTGGTGAACGATGGATCGGTCCGCCCTGCCGGCACAGCAAAAAAGGCCGAGGGGATTGCCTAGCAGGCTGCGGGAAAACTTCGTTGCACGCCGCGTCGTTCCCGCAGCGGCTAAAGCCGGCACTGAAAATAAGGCGTTTATCGCAGCGGTAAACCGCTGCGCCACCCAAAAGCAAGACCAAAACGGAGTTTTTCCGCAAGCTGCTAGGCCTTCACTCCTGATCCTTCAGTCCTGATCAACGGCCATCCGGCGGTAGTCGCCTTCAGTTCGACTCGGTGAATTTGATATAGGGAGCCGCACCGCCCTTGCCGACGCAGGGGCCGAGGTTCAAGTTGTTGGTTTCCCCGGTGGTGCCGTTATTGACGCACGTCGGTGCATTCCTGGTCCCATTGGTTACCGCGACCTTCACCGTGATGGAGGAGCCGGTGTTAAAAATCGCTTCCGACCCGCCGCCGGGGCCGAAGATGTTGAACTCCGACTCGGTCCAGGCAGTAGCGAGGTAGACGACGCTGTCCGCGCCCGTCGTGCTATAGGCCTCCTTCCCCACGGTCATGACCAGCGTATCCAGACCGTCTGCGACGGCCGAGCCCGATAGCTTGATGGTCTTGAGTTCAGAGACTCCTTCCTGGGGTACGTTCACACCGGCGCTGTTGGTATAGCAATCGTTGCCGTAGCCGAACCACCCAGCGGGGCAGGGGTTGTTCCAATTGATCAGCCAATACTGCATGAATGCCACTTCATAGGGGGTCGACACATAGGCGTACTGCAGCCAGTCCAAGCATTGCGGCGGATTGGAGGCCCCATCGCAGGTCGCCGTGTTCATAAAGTTGGAATTGAGCTGCAGCGAGTAACTGTTGGAGACGCCCTCGCCCGTCTCGCTGGTCACGCCCTTGACCTTTGGAAAGGAGCCGATCGTTTTACTGATCAAGCCGGAGCTGACTTCCGCCACATAATCGTAGCCATCGCCGACCGTCTCACTGACCGGCTGGTTGCTATTACTGACCGTTTCACGGAGCGGCCCGGTACGCTGGCTCGGGTTCCTCAATGGGATGTGGGGTGCTTCGACACACTCGACTTTGTTCCACTCCAAACTGGGGTACGAAGCATGAAAGCATCCCGCCGCAGGTACTTCGGTTTGTGCAATGGCCTTGCGCCAGGCCTGTTGGGCGAGAGCCTCGGCATTCTCTGCCGCTTGCGCGGCGACGGTCAAGGAAAGCCAAGCTGCACTCAGAACACCGGCTGCGATTGCGATGCGGATCACGCCGTGTGCACTCATCTTCGGTTCCATGCGTTTCATGCGCTTCATGGTTTTCCCCTTTGATTTGGAATTGCCAGCCGGGATCTCACCTTAATCTCTTCTTTGGCCCGGAAAAGGATTGGATTATCGTTCAAGCCACGGTTGGTGTCAATGCGAAGGGCATTTCGGTAGTGGGTCATTTTGCCAAAACGTCCACCACAAAGGGCACGAAGGTCCACGAAGGAAAGCCGGAGAACAAAGAGCTTCGTGGCACTTTGTGTTCTTCGTGGTTCAGGTTTTGAGGGCGCGTCGTCAAATTGAGCCACTACCGGCATTTCGGTAGTGGTGCAGTTTGAAAATTGCCGTCCCTCAGCGGCTAAAGCCGCAGTCAAAACAATACACTTACCGCAGCGCTGAAGCGCTGCGCCACCCAAAAGCGAGACCAAAATCGGCGTTTTTCCGCAAACTGTTAAAGCGATGCCCTGATACGAAACAAAATCAAAGGCAAGAACCTGGTTCGACGCTTCCGTGGAATC
>JBEKED010000026.1:0-19836 GCA_050014035.1 Terriglobales bacterium | reverse complement strand
GGACTAAAGGCGAACACTTCGTTCGTCTGAGTTATCGATCCCGTGTAGCTGCCGCCGATCACGTACAAGATACCCTTCACAACTGCAGCGCCGGCCTGATTCACAGTCGTGGGGAACATGACGCCGCTGCTCCAGGTGTTCGTAGTTGGGTTGTAAACTTGAGTGATGTTCTCGGGACCCAAACCCGAGTACCCGCCGACCAGGTAGATCTGTCGCTTGAGAACGGCGGTGGCAGGACCGAAAACTGGGGTGGGGATGAGCGCGCCGCTGCTCCAGGTATTGTGAGTGACAGCGGGAATCTGTGCAACGGCCACCGAAGCCAAGCCCGCCGACAAGAGAAATACTACCGCCAGCGGAAATGTCGTTTTCATCGTTCCTCCTTTTGGGAAGACGGCTTTGTTCCGATCTAGCGTCCGAAGTCGCTTTCTGGGTACGGTCGGACACATGGCTCCTCTACCAGGATGGGGCGCTCTCGCCTCAAAGGGGCTGCGTCTCAACTCGCGCTAACGGCTCTTCGGAGAGACGAGAGAACAACCGGGCGATTGTACTGCTGTTCAACTGCGACGGAGAAGAAAAATTCGGAGACGGGTGGGTAATTCCCAAGTTATCAGAAACACGGCGGATCGGATGTCGTCACCCGTTCTAAATAGGTTGTTGGCGTAACATCGCAATAGCGCTCATTAACCCGCCTGACAAATCGAAGACAGCCTATCACTTTGCTCTAAAACCGGCGCCCGGCGCCAAGTCCTATACAATTGGGGGCTGTCAAAATACCCGAGGGGGTAACAATGGTAAATCTAGGGAATGCGCTTCAGGAACTTCGCGAGGAGCGCAGCGGAACACAGTTGCGGTTAGAGAAGTTAGACCAAGCAATTTCAGCAATTGAGTCTTTGAACGGTACGGGAGTGTCTCAAAAAACACACCAATCGACGCGAATAGTGTCGGCAGTCAACCGACAGAGCAATCAGCCCAAATTTGGGCTGTTCAGTTCGGTAGACTACTTGTATAGCCGCAGAGCGGGATGAAGAATGAGGGCGCGGGGCGCTTGGCAGGGCTGTGCGGTCGCCGGGTTGAACGTAGTCGGAGAATTAAGGCAGTAGTATTGGGCTAGGCCGCTAGGCTGCTTGGCTTTGAACTGCTGAACAATCCATTCTGTTGATTGAATGTTTCCGCATGATATTTGGGTCTGCCTTGCAGACAAATACGTCCGCAGCAAATCAGTTAAAATCAGTTCTCGGCTTTTCATGCACTTACATGGACCAATAATGCTGACCGTGCTCAGTTAAGTCCTTTGTTTGACGCTTCAGAACGGCTTCGAATCCCACTCTCTCCGCCAGCAAGTCTGAACTGCAGAGAAATTCCGCCGCCGTTTCTTCCGAAAACCGCGAAACATGCCCATTTGTCGCGATATTTGCCCGGCAAACCGGACTGGAGAGAAAGGACTGCTCAGGATGAAGTACCCTCAACATGCCTGCTTTTCTCTGGAGGGCACATGCGCGGTCCGGTTTCAACGAGGGCGTCAGGCGAATGCAGTGCGATCACAAGCCAGGGATTCAGCCATAGTGAGTTGACTTTTGTCAGCACATTGGAACCAGCGTTGAGCGCTTCCCAGACGTCCGTTTATCGGTACTAATCCGCGGACAAACCGATAACTTCCGAGTTGCCCGTCACACGGCCCAAACCTGTTCGACTCTTGCGATTTCAGAACCAGGCGAAGTTAACGAGAAAGGAGACACGCCTGCCGAATATCTCGCTGATGAGAGACGGCGCGTCAAGATGAGGGCGGTTTGGAGGTCGGGGCGAGAGCGACGGCGGATTCGGATGTAAGGTAAAGGAAGGTAAATGTTTCCTGCAAATAAAGACGAACGTGCTTGTCGGTGTGACTCAAATAACCGATCGAGGCGTCCTGGCCGATGTGAAAATCGAGGTCGCCGCCGCGGGTCGTGACGACGAAGGCGCCGTCAATTGCGGGCGCCCAGATGATTTTGCCCTCGACCAAGCGTTTCACGTGCTCGAGGACTGGATAGCCGTAATCGCTGGTCTCAGCGAGTTCGGTATAAGCGTCGGCGCTGAGCAGAATGGCATACGGGCCGTTGACACCGACAAGGCGCAACTGGCTTAAGGCTTGGGCAAAGGCTTCCGGGTACTTGCGCACGTCAGCGGGGAGAGATTTTTTGGGATTGCTGGTGCCCGGGCGGACGCCGACGATTCCGGCGGCGGCGTAACCTTCGAAGATCGCGCGGTCTTCGGCGAAGGCGAGCTTGCGAGCGGCGTCTTTTGCCGCCTGCCAATCGGAATCGTTGGCGCCACGTTCGACATCGTCAATCATCTGGCGGTCGAGCTCGAAGGGAGCGCGTAGCTCGACGAGAGCTTTCACGTCGCGCTGTTGCGCTGTGATGCCATCGCCAGGCGCGGCGATCGTGCTCTGGTGGCCTGTGCCCACGGCCGAAAGAGCAGAGCCCGCCGGCCCGTGAACATCCACAACACGACGGCCAGCCAGATAGCGCTTAATCGTACGCGAAGTTTCTTCTTCGATTTGAACCCACGCGGCATCAGAAATCGGAGCCAGCTCGCGATGCAGGTTATTCATGGGAATTTTCTCCTTTCAGAGAACCGATGCCGAGCGATCCATCCTTGGATGGCGCGGTGCAGGCGGAAGTTTCAACTGGCGCCCCCGAGACCCTCGTGAGCTTTTGTGTGCCGGAAGATGTAGCGGGTGCGGGCTGGTCAGGCGAGACACTGTCGAGGAACGTGGCAGTCGGAATGAAGAACAGATTTCCCGTGACTGCCGTGCTGAAGTCGAGAATGCGATCGTAATTGCCGGGCGGGCGGCCGACGAACATGTTTTCGAGCATTTGTTCGATGATGCGGGGCGAGCGGCTGTAGCCGATGAAATAGGTGCCGAACTCGCCGTGACCGGCGCGGCCGAAGGGCATGTTGTCGCGGAGGATTTTGAGTTCCCTGCCGTTTTCTTCGATGGTGGTGAGGGCGTTGTGAGCGGAGGTGGGCTTGACGGAGTCGTCGAGTTCGATGTCGGACACCTTTGTGCGTCCGATGATCTTTTCCTGGGCTTCGGTGGGGATCTTGTTCCAGGCATCAAGATTGTGAAGATATTTTTGGACGATGACGTAGCTTCCGCCGGCGAAAGCGGGGTCTTCGTCGCGAATGAAGACGGCATCGGCGGCCGCGCTGCCTGTGGGATTTTCGGTGCCGTCGACGAAGCCGAGGAGATCGCGTTCGTCGAAGTAGCGGAAGCCGTGGATCTCTTCGGCGGTGGTGACGGCCCCTTCGAGGCGAGCCACAATCTGCGTGGCGAGCTCGAAACAGAGATCCATGCGCTTGGCGCGAATGTGAAAGATTAAGTCACCGGGTGTGGAGCGGGCGTGGCGCGGGCCGGAGCGAATTTCACGAAAGGGGTGAAGCTCGGCTGGACGCGGCCAGCCGAAAAGGCGGTCCCAGGCATCGGAACCAAAGCCCATGATGCAGGAAAGGGAGCCTTCGGGAGAGCGAAAACCAACGGCGCGCAGAAGCGCGGAAAGGTCAGCGCAGAGGGAAAGGACCAGGGCGCGATTTTCGTCCTCGGGATTGATCGTCACGACGAGAAAAATTGCGGTGTTTGTGAGCGGAGAGGAAACGGGCTGCGTAACGGCTACAGCCGTGGCCGATGCTTGGGCGCTGATGAGGTCGGACGCCATTGGAATAATTACCTGCCGCGAAAATCGCCTTTCGAGAGTCCTCGTGCCCAGGGGGGAATCAACGATGTGACAGCTTACCAAAGGTTGGCGAGTGACGTCGACAATGCCAGGGGCGGCGGTACGCAAGGAAGTTTCAAATTTTGCCAACACCGCCATGGTGATCCAAGTGTGGGGCCTGATTCGGTTTGGAGTGAATGGTCGGCAAACGGGAAGTTATCCACAAACGGGCTTCGGGGAGATCCGGACCGGTGCCGCGCGCCTGATTCCTCACATCCTCCAAGCCGACCGCTGGCCCGGAATGATTTCCTGTCACCCCGTGATTCGGGGGCAATCGCCACGGCCTCAGGAATCGCCACATCCTGGCGAAGGATCCCTCAGGTAGTTCTGAAATCGCAAGAGTCGAACACAGGTTTGGCCGTGACGGGCAACTCTTACCCAATCCGGTAAGGGAAGGTTTTTCTTGGCGTCAGCTATAGAACTGCCGTCACGCTCGTTCCTGCGGCGGCAAAGACGGCGGCGGCTTCCTGCTCCGCGATGGGAATGAATGCTTGCACGACACTGGGATCAAACTGGGTTCCATTGCTGCGTAGCAAGCGCGCGATCGCTTCGGAGTGCGGAAGTCCTTGCCGGTAGCAGCGATTCGAGACCATCGCATCGAAGGCATCGATGACGGAAATGATCCGGGAAACCAGTGGAATGTCATTCCCTGTGAGTCCAGCCGGATAGCCCGTTCCATCCATACTTTCGTGATGATGTAAGGCGTAGAGACTTGCCTCTTCGAGCCCAGGGAACAGCCGCAGGATGGACCAACTGTACTCCGGATGTCGATTAATAAGAGAGCGTTCCTCGGGAGTGAGGGGCCCGGCTTTTTTCAGAATAGCGTCCGGCACTCCGATCTTGCCAATGTCATGCAGTAACGCGGCCACCTCCACCTGGTAAAGACGTTCTTCCGGGATGTCCATCTTCCGCGCCACCCGCAGCGCCCATTCCGCGAGTCGGGTGCTGTGCACCCCGGTGTTGATGTCCTTCAGGTCGAGTAACTGGTTAAAGGCGCAAACCAGAGAGTTGCGGAAAGCGAGATGCTCTTCTTCCAGTTCCTTGATGCGGAGCACCAACCCGGAAACATCGAGGGCCGGATTTGGGGTTGCCGCCATTCGTCACCATCCCACTTTCTTGTACTCGATTTCTTTTACAAGAGACCGCAGGCCCGAACTGCCTGGTAGGTATCCAGCCGTCCGAATCCTAGATTCAGATTGCCGATGAAATCTGCATCAGCCAAACCAAGCGGAACCGTCCAAACCGGGCAGTTGCTGTTGGTGCCCAACATGAGAGCCGCCGTGCCCGCCACGAACGGAGTGCTGAATGACGTACCCCAGCCCGCCGCCCAGGTTCCCCACGGATAAGTCGTGACTACGCCCTCCCCCGGCGCAGCCATGAACACTGGAGGTGTGCCGTAATTCGTAAACGTGGACTGAACATCGGTATTCGAGGTCGACGCGACGTCGATGACTCCGGGAAGGCCGCCCGGATAAACCATTGTGTCCTCGCTGTCGTTGCCTGCGGACGCGACGGAAAGCACACCGTGGCTGTTCGAATACTTGATAGCGGTCGCGAGTTCTGCCGAGTAACTCGTGTAATTGAAGCTCATGCTCATTACATTGGCGCCATTGGCTACGGCATAGTAGATGGCGCGCAGGATGTTGGAGTCATACGCGGCGCCGTCCGCGGTGAACGCCTTGAGCGGCATAATCTTTGCCTCGGGCGCGACCAGGTGCACGATGCCGGCGGTCATGGTTCCATGTCCAAAGTCTGAATATGAGGCGCCATCCAGAACTGCGACCGTGCGCTGATCAAGCACGGCGACCGTTCGCTGATCCAGTGTTGCAGGTTGCGCCTCACTCATATTGGGGGCGGCTGGAGCGCCGTTCATTTCCGAACCGCCGCTGGTATTGGTTGTGAAATCGTAGCCGTTGACCAGAACACTTTGTAAAACGGGGTTGGTCGGATCGACGCCGGTATCGATCACCGCGACGGTCGTTCCAGCACCCGCCACGTTAAATGTTGACTGCGTTTGGGCCGTGCGCACCAGTTGATTCGCGGGCTGCGCCAGATAACCCTGCCAAACCGTCGCGCCGTAGTAAGGGGCGGGCGTCTCGTCCGTTAAATACGAAGGTGTGGAGCTTGCGTTCGGTTGCTGCGGAGCCACGACCTGATCGATCTCCACATCAACGATGCCGAGCTGAAGACTGATATCGAGCAGGCCCGTAACCGGATTGAGAATGGCGGGGAGGGTCACCAGGAACAACTGCCCGTTGGGGTCCCCGAGACCTTCTACGACAGTGCAGCCGGTCAACAAGCAGACCAGTTTGATACCCGGCAGTCCCAGCGAGTCACGCACAATCAGACGAGTTTGTGCTTGCGCCGCCGGAGCGCAAAAAACAGTCAGCAACAGCAACAGGCAAGCGATCATGCCCGCTCGCCGAGCCCTTAAGTTTGACTTCATTTCACCCATAGTTTTCCCCATTTGAAGCCCATCCCCTAGTGCGAGTTTAGAGTGGAAGCTGGTTGCTTGCCACTTACAGCCGTACTCTCTCCGCAGTAACTCGTTCTGTGTTCTTTGGTAAGTCATATTGGTTACCTTTGTTTCGGGTTCGTCAGCGGAATCCGCACAGTATTGCGGCCCGCCGCCTTAACCGATAGCCACAAATGGTCTTTCGCTTCAAACTCAATATAGAACTCTCCCAGAGCGCTGACCGTGGTCGTCGCTAATAACTGCTCCTGTTCGGTCGATAACTCGATACTCGGGTTGTTCTGCAATGCTCGCGCTGCTTGCTTGTCGAGCACTTGTCCCACCAGGTGAACTGCCTTGGACTGGGGCCGATGAGCGAAACGCAAATCCACGGTCAAACCTTCTGCTTCGTAAACTACCTGCCGAAGATTAAGGGCGACGCTGCGCACGCCAGCCAATAGGGGCTGGGCGAAACTGTCGAAAACGAGACTAGCCAGAGTCCGCGGTTGTGCAGGCTTGCTGGCGAAACCCAACTTGACCAGACGCACCAGATTCTCCGGCGGAGCATACGCGACTTCGTCAGTTGCAATCCTTCGCACACGGCTCCATGCTTCTTGGGCCGCCTGGCATTTCGAGCAACCTCGGGCAAGGTGTGCCTTGATGTCGCGGCTGATTTCCGGTCCGCTGACTCCGCGAACAAAATCGGCCAAAGATTGTTCTGAAAAATGCTCCATCTTGTCCTCACAAGCTTCGGGGGGTTCTACTACAAAAGGGATGGCAGAGGGTTAAAAAATGCAGTCTGCGAGCAATATAATTGCTAGTCCATTAACCCTTTCCTATCAATAAGAAAGGAGCCCAATGGTAGGGGTGGGGACGGCGCTCCCGCAGGCTGATCGATGCGGTTTGCATGGCTTTCGCCATTGAGCGCCCTCGCTCGAGCTGGGTATAGAACTCGATCATGAATTCCTTCGTGCTGTCGTCATCAACATCCCATAGGCTCAAGACCAGGGACTGCGCTCCGGCCTGCAACAAGCCTCGGACCAAACCCACCAGTTCGTCGCCGGGCGTGATCACATTTAATCCGGTGGCGCATCCGCTCAGCACGACTAACTCGGCCGGCAATTGGAGGTGGGCCATGTCGTACAGACTGAGATGGGACGTTCCCAATCGAATCGAGGAAAACATAGGGTTGTCCTGACGAAAGTATCCATGCGTCGCAATGTGTACTGTCTTGCTCTGCGGCCCGTAGGTTCGCAGCACGTCTTCGGTGGCATCGTCGCCCAGAAATAGTTTGGCTTTCGGCAAGATGTGAGCGAGCGCATCCACCTCGGCGCGAATGGCGGGCGTCCGTTCATCCGGCACGCCGAGAATTAGAGAATAGCGAGCGGTATCGATATTGACCGGTTTCGTTTGGCAGTGTGCATAAATGCTGGCACTCGGTGCGTAGGAAATAGAAAACCGGTCGATCAGATAAGTTTCGCCGTCGTGCAGAGCGTGAAAGGGGACGTAGTGCAGCAGCCCATGCTGCACGAAAACAATGTGCCGGGCATCGAGCAGATGGCGGATGGGAGCGACTAGCTCCCGATACAGGCTCTTGAGGTGCGCCTCGGTCGATTCCAGCAGGGGCTGGCGGAAGGCGGTTACATACTGGGGATCGAGGCGGAATTTCGACATCTGAAATTGCAGAAGCTGCAACAGCTTTTTGATTCGTGACTGCAACGTGATAGGACAGATGTAAAGCTGGTCGCGGGTTAGTACGGCTGCGACAATGCGGTCGTGCGCGAAAAAGAACTCCACCAATGCGGTATCGACAGGAAGCGCGGAGCGTATCTCGTCCAGTGATATGCTGGCGGGAGCTTGCAGCCCTGCTTCGTTCGCTTCCGCAACCGTGGCTTCTTTGACCGCCCGCATCAGGTCGGACTCGCGCGATCGAGCCTGTTGCTCGAGGTGCTGGACCCGCTCTCGCGAACGTTCCTCCGGCCGCAGTTGTTCGCGCTCGATCAGGTTGTAATACCAATTCAGCTCTTCGCGAAGATTGCGGATCGAACGCACCAGTTCGCTTTGTCCAGGATCGGCGGCCGTCGGAACGTGTACCGGTTGGTTGAGAAGATCCATAAGGGTTCGCGATTTCGCTTGTTCGATGTAGGCGAACGCTTCTTCGAAACTGTTCTGGCGGCGGAGGCAAATATCGACCAGGCTCTCGTAAACTTCAAGTTTGTTCTCGAAGAACGCGATCTTCAGCTCTTCTCCGCGAAGGCTGCTCCGCAAGCGCTCAACGGCCACGCGCGCACGGCAGTACGACTCGTAGGCCGCATCTTCGTTTCCGGTTACACGCTCCACTTCGCCCATCAGAAACTCGGCCTGATAGAGGAGGGTGGGCGAATCCAAATTCGCCAGTTCGGTTAGCGCTATCCCGCAGTGTTGTTTTGCGAGTTTAGCGTCACCCAGGCGCAACGCAACCCTCGCCGACATGAGACCGGCCAGCACTGCCTTACCGCGCATCGGCGATGCTCGAAAAAACTCGTGCGCCGCCGCGCAAAGCCGCTGCGCCTCAAACAGTCTCCCCTCCTTGAAAAGGACGAGGGCTTCGTACAGGTCAATCAGCGAAGGCCACACCTGGTTGTGGTCGCGCACAAACATTTCTTTTGACTGCGCAAACAGCTTGACTGCCTCAAACGGCTGCCCCTGGCGGCTGGCGGCAATGGCGGCGAAGCCCAACGCTTTTGCAGCTTCATAACCAAAGCCGAGTTCGTGAAAGGCTTCGTTCGCCGCTCTTCCCAGTTCGCCAGCCTCGGCGCTCAGATTTAATTCCAGATAGATTTCAGAAAGGTCAAGATTGCAGAGCGCCAGTTGATAGGCATCGTTCGCTTTCTTGGCGCTGATGGACGCATCCCGAAGCATTTGAATCGAACGCCCGTACTCCCCGCGCAAGAAATACAGGTAGGCGATGTTGTAGTCGGCATAGGCGACCAGGATCGGCATCTCCTTCTGCTCGCAGTGCCGGCGCGCTACCTGGTGCAGTTCCAGTGCCTTGGGAAAATCGTTCAGGGAGATGTGACATAGCGACAAGTTGCTCAGGACGGCCGCCAGCCCTTCAGCATCATCATGAGCCAGCATCTGCTGGTACGCGCGCTCGTAGAATGCGAGCGCTTCGGTGAAGCGATCCTGCCGGTGATAAATGTTCCCGATGTTGATTTCCAATCGAGCCAGGCGGCGGGTGTTCCCTTGTTGTCGAAAGATCGCTCCCGCTCGTTCTCCGGCTGCGAGCGCCTCATCGTACCGGCCCAGCAATAGCAACGGCTGAATGGATCCGCTCAGAGTCCGGGCAAGTTCAGCTTCTTCGCCGGTTTGGTCAAACAAAGCGATTGCCCGCTCGTGCAACTGGACCGCTTCCGCGTGCTCGTCGAGCGCGTACATCGCATTCGCTTTTGCGCGCAGACTTCGGGCCAGCAGGCGTGGAGTGTCCAGCGTTTGGGCAACATCCAGGGCTGCATCCGCTATGTATTTGGCGCGCTGCGTGTCGACGCGAACCTCTTGCCACACTTTCTCGCTGAGCGTGCTTACGATTTCATCCCACGTAATTGCCGGATGTTGCCTGACCAACTGCGCCCGGCTCGAAGCATCGTCAAGCGCAAGCACGCGTTTGATGATGGCGTCTGCCTCGGTCTTCCGAACCGCCTGGACGCTCATAGGGACTAGAAACCTCTCTTCTTCAGCTGCTTTTTGAGATAAGCCAGGCAGCGGCCTCGGATTGCTCCGATCGACCCGGTCGCCATACCTAACTCCTCCGCAATGTCTTCGTAGGGCCGCGGAGGAATTTCAAAAAAAAGCAGCCGGACCATCCGCTCACACTTTTCGGGTAACTCCGCGATGGCATCGCGCAAGATCTGTTCTTGTTCGAGTTGCGCCAGCAAGTGCTCGGGAAGTTCGTTCGCGCTGCTGGCGGGGAGCGCGCTGTCACTGCCTGCGCCCTCGGGGGCAAGTTCAACCAACCTGTCAGCGGCGCGCTGGTAATGGAGGCATTTGTGATAACAGGTCTGCATCAGCCATTTCGGCAGGGCTCGTTGTTCGCGGAGGCGGGGCAGCTCGGAAAGCAGGTCCACACAAACAGACTGAAAGATGTCGCCCGCATCCTGATACATGCCGAGCTTGATCGGAATCGAGTAGATGAGGTTCTTGTACTTGTCGATCAGCGTCGACCAGGCTTCCTGGTCGCCCTTCAGGCAACGGCCAATCAGCCGTTCATCGGAAGAATCCGCCGGCTGTTCCTTCTGCCTTCCTGCTGCCGTTCCTGTCATTGTAGTTCCAGTCAGCGAACTCCCGCGCTCTCCTGAGCCGGACCGCGAACGTAAAGTTCGTCCGCATTCCACAGCGTGTAAGGATCAAGCACTGCCGGATGGAAGTTGCCGACCCGCGAATCCGCGCCGGCAAGGATGTTGGGCGTTCCCAGAAAGATGAAAGGCAGATTTTGCGCGATCAGTTCTTGAGCGCGATCGTATAACTGCTTGCGCTTGGCATAGTCGAGCGTGACCATCTGTTGTTGCATTAATTGATCAAGCTCACGCTCCCAATCGGAAGCGGGATGAACCTCGCCCAGGTGCCACAGGTGCGAGGTCCCAGCGGAGGCCCAGACGTTCATCTCCGGATTTGGATCCGCATCTCCGCCGCCCAGCCCCATAACTGCGGCGTCGTAATCAAAGCTCTGAAACACGCGGTCGATCATCGCTCGAAATTCAAGTGGAACCACATGAATCTGCATTCCGAGGTGTGAGAGGTCGTCCTGCAGCAGGGTTGCCATTTTCATGCGCTGGCTGTTCGAGGAACTGGTAATGACCGAAAATTCGACCGGTCGCCCCGCCGCATCCAGCAACTGGCCAGCGGAGTTCCATGAATATCCCGCTGACTTCAGGATCTGACGCGCGGTTTCGACGGAGCGTGGCGGATGCGGGATGTTCTGGTTGATCCAAAGTTTGTTCCCCGGTCCCACATTGCCCCACAAAGCAGCGCCGCGGGCTCCATAGACCAGGCGCACGATGGAATCGCGATCCACCGCCGCCGAGATCGCCTGGCGGAATCTCAGGTCGCGAAACCACGCCTGCTTGCGGGCAACCTGGTCGAGCTTCTTTCCGCTGAGGTCGTTCAGGTTAAACAACAAAAAGTTGTATTCGAGGCTCGGACCCATATCCGCCAACTGCGAACCGGCGTGGGATTTTTCCCGCGAAAGCAGGTTGTAATTTTCCGCGCTCAGGCGGCTTACGATGTCGGTCTCACCTGCCTCGAAGCGCATCACTTGCGCGTCTTCGCTGCCGACGAACAAAAACACGAGCTCGTCCAGATAAGGCAGCCGCTGGTTCTCGCGGTCAACCTTCCAGTAATAAGGATTGCGTTCCACAACTATGCGCTGTCCAGGAACGTATTGCTTCAGGCGAAACGGGCCCAATCCAGCGATTTCTGCGGGTTGCACATTCAGGGACCACGCCTGTGCGAAATGGCCGTCGCGATATTGTTTTTCCAGCAGATGCTTCGGCAGCATCGCCAGTCCATCGAACAATCTTTCTGCGGCTGCATAAGGGCGCGGCAACACGAACTGCACCGTGTATTGATCCAGTTTGGTAACGACCATGGGCTTGCCGTCGATGATCAGCAGATCTCGCTGCGGGGAGTCCACCGCTTCATCCATATAAACGCTGAAGGAAAAAACCACATCGTCCGCATCGAACAGGTGCCCATCGGAGAACCGGATTCCCTTGCGGAGTTGGAGCGTAAACGCGCGGCCATCAGGAGATATTTTCCACGATTTAGCGAGGGCGGGCTCGGTCTGCTGCGTCGATCGGTTGATCTCGATCAGATCACCCATAAGACGCCCAATCACCTCGCGTGAAACCGCATCCGTAACAGTAACCGGATTGAGCGTCTTAGGTTCGGAGCGTTGTCCAATCGTCAAGTGTCCGCCGTAGTGGCCGGAAACGTCAGCCATGCGCGCCAGTTCTTCGCCTGGCTTGGCCGCATCCGGAACGGGCGCCGCGGCAAAGCATGCTCCGGTGAGCAGGCACACGTGTAGGGTTAGGCGGATGAGCTTCATTAAGACCCCTTACCCCACAGAACATTTTTCTAGGTTGAATGAGATTTTAACTGGGAATGAAGTACATCGGCGAGGTAACTATAGAGTACGGAAGTAACGATAACGGCGCAGGCCGGGGCCCACAGCCAGCCATAGGAAATCAGGACGCTGTATTGCTGCAACGTACTTAGCATGTTGCCCCAACTCGGTACCGGCTCACTGACTCCAAGGCCGAAGAAAGAGAGTGTTACTTCGGCGGCAATATATTTCGGAACCAACAATGCCGCCTGAGTGAGCAGCACGCCAAAGGTTTCAGGCAGAATGTGCCGTCGCAGAAGGTAAACGTCGGATCCGCCAAAGCCGCGAGCCGCGAGAACGTAATTCCGGTTTCGCGAGCTGAGCACCAATCCCCGCACCAGCCGGGCGGGACGGGCCCAGCCAATTAGACCGATCACGCCGGTCAGAAGAAAGAAGGTGCGGAGCGTGCTCAGATGCAGCGGCAAGAATGCCCGAACTCCGAGGAGGAAATAGAGCCAGGGTAACGAGAGAAACAGCTCGGTCACGCCCATCAGCGTCTCGTCAACCCATCGCCCATAGTAGCCCGCGATGATCCCGAGAACACTTCCGGTCAGCAGCGCGATGAAAGTGGCGGTGAGTCCGGCGGCAACCGAAATCTGGCCACCAAACAGAACGCGGGAAAATTCATCGCGCCCGTAGCCATCGGTTCCGAAGAGCAGGACTCTACCCGGTTCGATAGCTCCGAACCAATGCACATTCGTTTCAAAAACACCGAATAACTTGTAACGCGGTCCCTGTACAACAAAATGCACCGGATATTCGTGGCTGCGGTCTTCTTCATAGCTGCCGGAGTAATTGCCATCCAGCACGCTCGTCCATGCGTACACGAACGGGCGCAGGTGGAACCCTGAATCATCCTCGAAATGCAGTCGCGTGGGCGGAGCATACGGCAGCTCGCGGTCCTGGGTGGTGGGATCGTACGGCGCAAAGAAACCAGCGGACAGCAGGACGAGATGCAATCCGACAAGCACGGCAACTAAGATGGCGGTCTTAGCTCGCATCCGCCCTGTCTCCGTCTCCGTCTCTGCGAATGCGTGGGTCTAAGGCGAGCAGCATTACGTCGGCGACGAAATTCCCTCCCACCATGAATAGGGCCGAAAATATGATTCCCCCGATGACCAGATATAAGTCGCGGGATAGCGTCGCTTCCAGAAGCAGCGGACCCAGGCCGGGCCAACCGCAAACCATCTCGACCATCAGGGATCCACTGAGGAGCCCAGCCAGAGAAAATCCCAGAAGGGAAACTGCGGGATTTGCGGCCACCGGCAGCACGTGCCGGAAGAGGAGTCGGGTCGGGCTGGTTCCGAATCCGCGCGCGACTTCTATGTAGCGAGCGCCCAGAACCTCAAGAACACTGGCGCGAACGTGCCTGACAATTACGGCAGTTTCGCAAAGCACAAGGATGGACACCGGCAGCGCCAAGTGGAGTATGACATCCTGCAATTTCGCCCCGGCAGAGAAGACCTCGAAATCGGCAGACACCATTCCGCCGACGGGCAGGATTCGCCAACGAACGACGATCGCGAGCAGCGCCACGGCAATCACCAACTCCGGAACGGAAACGAAAAATGCGCTCGCGAGGCTTACCGTCTTATCCAGCAACCCGCCACGCCGGGCAGCCGTCCACACGCCCAATGGCACCGCGATCATCCAGGTCAGAAGCAACGCCGTGGTCGTAAGCAGCAGTGTATTTTTCGCGCGACTCCACAGCAGCGGCGTCACCGGAGTGCTGTACGCGATGGAATATCCAAGGTCGGCGTGCAGGGCGGACTTCATCCAGCGCCCGTATCTCACTATAAGCGGCTGGTCCAACCCGTAGCGGGAGCGGAGAGCCGCGATGGTTTGCGGCGAAATCTGCGGGTTCAGCCGCATTTCGTCAAAAAAACTTCCCGGCGCCATTTCAGTCAACAGGAAACAGAGTGCCGACACCCCGATCAGTAAAAGAATCGCACGCACCAGCCTGCGTCCGATGTAATTCACGCCGACTCCCCCGTGATCGCCGTGAGGTTCGATGCGGCTGCCTTCGCCGAGGCCAGCAGTTTCTGCGTTGCCGGATGGTTAGGACTCGAGATGATCTGCCCGGTTGGGCCCACTTCCACCGTCCGCCCTCCGGACATAACTCCGATCACGTCCGCCAACCGCGCCACCAGTGCTAGATCGTGAGAGATCAGAAGATAAGTCAGCGAGTGCGCTGCTTGCAGGTCGAGCAGCAGGTTGGCAATTTGCGCTTGGGTAGATACGTCCAGTCCGGAAAGTGCTTCATCCAGAACCAGAAGCCGCGGGCGCAAGGTGAGTGCTCGCGCGAGCGCAAGCCGCTGGCGCTGGCCGCCGCTGAAGTGAAGGCTCGATCGGTGCACCCAATCGGGAGAAAGCCCAACTTCCACCATCAGGGCGCAGGCGAGATCGTGACGACTCTGTCGATTGTGGCCACCTTGGTCGCTGTTTCCGCGTTGATGATCGATCAGCAGAGGCTCCTCGATGACGTCCAGTGCCGAAAAGCGTGGGTTCATCGAGGTAACCGCATCCTGGAACACCATCTGGATGCCGGAGCGAAAGGGAGCCAGTTCGCGCGAATGGAGTTGTGCCAAGTCCGTTCCCTCGAACAGTACTTGGCCCGAGTCCGGCCTCTCCAGGCGGGTCACGCATCGTGCCACCGTGGACTTTCCCGATCCCGACTCTCCGACCAGCGCCAGTGTTTGCCCGCGTTGGATCTCGAAATCGACGCGGGTCGCCGCGGACACGAGCGTGCGTTTCCGCCAGAGACCACCCCGGACGTATTGCTTGGACAGTCCGTTCACTCGTAGCATGCGCTCAATGGGCGCTTGGTCAGTCAATGAAGATGAATAGGTCGCCAAGTTACTCCCCATATTTGAAACAGTTCACGGGTCGTGAGGGCTCGGGTATAAACTCAGGCGGATATCGGCATGAACAGACTTCCATCCGTTCGGAGCAGCGCGGCTCAAACCGGCATCCGATCGGGATGCAGGTCGGATCGGGGGATTCACCCTCGATCGCTGGAAGCCGGACCCGCGCACTCGATCCCGTGACCACCGAAGAGGTCGCGATCCGCACCAGCCCCTGCGTATAAGGGTGCAAGGGCCGCCCGAGAATCTCGGCGCTGGCACCGACCTCCACGATGCGGCCGGCATACATCACTGCGATGCGATCGGCGAATCCGGCAAACAATGCGGGATCGTGGCTGATTACCAGAATCGCCGTCCCGTGTTGCTGTCGAATCTGCGACAGAAGCGCGATAATCTCCGCTTGGAGGGTCGCGTCGAGTTTGCTAGTAGGTTCGTCGGCGATCAAGAGCGCTGGCCGGCACGCAACCGCCTGCGCAAAAGCGATCCGCTGGCGCTGCCCGCCGCTGAGTTGATGGGGATAGGCGGAGTAGATTTCCTGTGGGAGATCGAAACCAACCTCTTGAAGCAATTCCATGACTCGGGTCCGGCGTTGCCTGGCATTGAGTGGCAAGTGCGCGCACAACACTTCGCCGACCTGCGAACCGACCGTCATCACAGGATTGAGCGCTAGAGCCGGATCCTGCGGGATCAGAGATATTTCCCGACCGCGAATGTAACGCAGTTCCGGCTGGGACAGATTCAACAAGTCGCGACCGCGAACCAGAATCGTCCCCCGCTCGCATCTCGCGTGCGGCGCGAGCAACCGGAGCAGTGCGCTAGCCAGCGTGCTTTTCCCGCAACCCGACTCTCCCAGTATCCCGACAATTTCTCCGGCGCGAACATCAATACTGACGCCATCCAGGGCGCGAATCACGTCGCCGGGTCCACCATAGTACGTAACCGCCAGATCCCGGACTTGGACAAAATACTCTCTTGGACCATCCACTAGGCAGCAACTCCGCTGGTCAGATCTTACCCACAACAGTCGGACTCGGATAGCGTGCTGGGCGACCACGCCCAAAGTTCGTAAACTCTACGCACACGCACGCAATCATTGTGTAGCGCTGAGTCATGGCTCGCTTGGCGGCTTGAGTGGGGCTTCCCTATTGAGATTGAGAAGTTCGAGAATTCGGCGGAGTAGATCGGCCACGTAGGGCAGTGGCTCGCGGTCGAGAAGCCTTTTCCCAGGCCGCGAAGGCACGGTGATGAAGAAGGCCGAATATCGCCCAAGGCGGCCAACAGTGAATCTTGGCACTCTTCGGTCAGGCTTGGCCCTCTTCAGTCAATCTCAACCGAGGCAGTGCAAATTTTGCAGTGAATACAAGAATTCATATACACGTCTTGGATGAAGGGATGACTAAGAAGATACAGGCGTCAATGATTCTGGGCGTGTAGTCGGCCAAACGGAAGTTATTCAGAAACGGGTTTCGCGGAAGTCAGCGACCGCGGTTCCGGGCGGTTTGTCGGCAAACGGGAAGTTATCCAGAAACGGGCTTAGGGGAGATCAACGGATCACTGCATGATTTCCCCGAAGCGGACTTCGGGACAAGCAGTTCGCAGTCACAAAGCTCATTGCACCCGCGGTGCCGGCAGGTGCTAGTCTGGCGTAGCAGCCCATGAACAACCGTGAAATCCAGACAGCTTGGAAGTATCACGATGGCACGAAGCACTCCTACTGGAGTATTCGTAACCATCCTCACTTCCTAGACTGGGCGAATCGGCCGGCGCCTTTCAAAATCTATCCAAAGATAGAACCGCTTGCATTGCCGCGGGACGTGCCGCAAACAGGAGTGGCCGCGCTCTCGGCAATCTCAGAACCGGTGCCTTCGTCGCAAGCTGATTCGGTTCCAAGCCTCAAGGATCTAGCGCGCCTGCTTTATTTCTCGGCAGGGATTACCAAAGAGCGTGCATATCCAAGTGGAGAAATCTACTTTCGCGCCGCAGCTTGCACGGGAGCTCTCTACGAGATCGAACTGTACATTGTGACGTGTGATCTCCCGGGCTTGGATGCGGGCGTGTATCACTTCAATCCGGCGGATGTGTCTCTACGGCTTCTGCGAAAAGGTGATTTTCGCGGAAACCTGGCTCAGGCGACGGCGATGGGAACCGCGGTGGCTCATGCGCCCGCGACGATCATCTGCACCGGAACGTACTGGCGGAACGCCTGGAAGTACCAGGCGCGCACCTATCGCCATTTCGGTTGGGACAACGGAACGCTGCTGGCGAATATGCTGGCCGTTTCTGCGGCTTCCGGGCTGCCGGCCGAGGTCGTGCTCGGGTTCGTGGATGCCGAGGTGAATCGCCTCCTCGATCTGGATACGCGGCGTGAGGTTGCCTTGTGCCTCGTACCGATCGGGCGCACAGCGGAGAGTTCGCTGCCAGAACCGAGAGAGGCTCCGGCGCTTGGCCTAGAGACGGTGCAGCTTTCACAGCACGAGGTCGAATACCCCGCCATGCTTGAGATGCACGACGCGTCTTCGCTTCAGTCCGTAGAGGAAGTAACTCAGTGGCGGGGGAAGCCACCGCTCTTTCCATCTTCCGCTCCGGCGGGCGAGGCAGTTCGCCTCCAGCGCCTGTCGGAAAAAGAACAACTGAAGGACACGATCGAGCAGGTGATCCTGCGCCGCGGCTCTACCCGAACGTTCGATAAGGCGGCATCCATCACACTGGCAGAACTTTCCACGATTTTGGACTACGCCACGCGCGGACTTCCGGCTGACTTCCTTAAGCCTCCGGGCGCGCAGCTCAACGATCTTTACCTGATCGTACATGCAGTCCAGGGGCTCAAGCCGGGAGCTTACTTCTTCGGGCGTGAGCGGAACACTCTAGAGCTTTTGAAAGAGGGGAAATTCCGTGCCGAGGCCCATCATCTTGGTCTGGAGCAGGAACTGCCGGCGGACGCCTGCGTGGACATCTTCTTTCTCGCCGATTTAGAAGGCATTCTCGAGCGATACGGGAACCGCGGCTACCGGGCCGTCCAGCTAGAGGCGGGCGCAATCGGCGGCCGGCTCTACCTTGCTGCGTATGCTCAGCACCTGGGTGCGACCGGGCTGACCTTCTTTGACGATGATGTGATTAACTTTTTTTCACCGCACGCAAAAGACAAGAGCGCCATCTTCCTCCTCGCGATTGGCAAGCCGCTGAAACGCAACCCCCAGTAGGGTCGACTCCTGGCTGGTCGGACAGCGGGAAGCTATCCAGAAACGGGTGTCGCGGAAGTCAGCGGCCGCGGTTCCGCGGTTTGCCGTTGTATAGGCACAATAATATAGGCACAAATCGGACGGGCGTCGTATGTTACATGCGCTGGAGTGGCTGTTACCTGCGATATCGGGTCTGATATCGCTTTCCTGCGGCAATAGCTCGGAGGCAGCATGAATGGGGCCGCCGATTCTGAGTTTTATTGGACTCAGACCTGGTTTCGATCCGCCTGCAAGATTTTACCCATTCTAAAAAGAAGCGAAAGCCGAGTACGCGAAGCTGCTATAGCAGGACGCAACAACCCCTGCCGACCTTTCCCCCGGTTTGCCAACAAAGTAGAGTCCCATCCTCGACGGGATCGACCTCTAAGCGCTGGCAATCGGACCGTAGATGGTAGGCATGAGAAATCTCACCTGAGTGAACCCTAACCACCCCGTCGAACCGGTTCAGGCGCGATTCGCTTTACGTTACAGTTTAGATCGCTGAAGGACACATGTTGCGGGCGGGTCCTTTGCGAGTGTGGGCATGACATACAGGTTTGGTCGCCCGGCTGGGCTCCGAAGCTCGGGTAGCGAGGGCGCTTTCTCTTCCAGAACCGAAGGCTTATGACGTCGTCCACGGAGCAACGGATGGCGTTCGGGACTGAGAACAGTAAGCCGGTGACCGAGCTCGATGTCCTCTGGATTGCCGCCGGCCTGGGCTGTGATGGGGACACTATTGCCATGACCGCAGCCACCCAGCCCAGCATTGAAGATATCCTTCTCGGGCAAATTCCCATCCGGGTGCCATGGAGTTTCAGACTCCGTCAGAGTTCCGGGTCCCGGACTCCATCGAGATGGTTAGCGTCTGGTCATTCGTCTTCCACTCATGCGTTGACGGGAT
The DNA here is from genome assembly GCA_050014035.1 of Terriglobales bacterium. Classification (GTDB taxonomy): domain Bacteria; phylum Acidobacteriota; class Terriglobia; order Terriglobales; family Acidobacteriaceae; genus Acidiflorens. The sequence goes on along the minus strand of JBEKED010000026.1, from coordinate 510 downwards.
GCGTAGGCTGCCACCTTGAGGCGGTTCCCGCACAGTCGCATGCTGCACCAGCGTCGCGTCCCCTTCTTGCTGGTGTCGTGGAAGTGCAGTACGCAGTGATCGCATTTGCGGACGCGGCGCCGATCGACATCAGAGAACAATCTCGCCGTGCTATGCGCCAGGGGCGCGAACAAGTCTTCTGGTTGGCCAGCGTCGAACCAAAGCTCTGTAGCGGACGAACTTCCGGCCGTCTTCAGCTTGGCACGCATGGGATGCTCCGCCATTATTCTGTTTAGTTCAGCTACGGTGGAGTGATGAACTGCACCGCTGTATTCCCAAGCGAGGATCTCCCTCCTCAGCGTCTCCCTCAATCGACGCATGGCCTCTACCGTCCGCTGAGCTCGAATGGACTTCCCCCACTTTCGCTGAAGGTAGACTACGTCGCGAGCAGTTATTAGCTCAGCTGCTTGAAACCAACCTAAGAGCGCACTGAAATTAGTGAGCAATTCCTTGGGTTCACCGTTCTGGGCA
>JBEKED010000025.1:0-19988 GCA_050014035.1 Terriglobales bacterium | reverse complement strand
ATGAGCAGGGTCTCTGGAATCCCTCCGGTTCCGAAGTCTTGGACACGAGGGGAGTAGTATGGGCCGCCGCAGTGAGCCGTTTCTGGTTAGGATCCGCAAGTTTTTCAGGGTAGTTGTCTTCCGCGGATTCCTTTTTCAACTCATCCTTCTTATTGCTCTTATTACTTCTGGCCTTATTGCTTCTCGCGCCTGGGGGCAGGACGCGTCGACGGGTGCGTTGCGGGGCGTGGTCCTGGACGCACAGGGGGCGGTGATCACGAACGCGGACATCGTGGCGATCCGCGTGGAGACCGGGGTTCGCTACCACTCGGCCACCGATTCGGCGGGACGATTTGCGGTCGATTTGCTGCCGCCGGGGCATTATTCGGCGCGCGCGGAGGCGGAAGGAATGTCGCCGCAGATTTCTCCGATGATGAGAGTGGAATTGGGAGAGGCGACGCAGTTGACGTTCAAGCTGAAAGTGGCGGGGCCAAGGGAATCGATCACCGTGTCGGAGGCGCCACGGATCGTGGATGCGAATCCGAGTTCGGTTTCGGCGCTGGTGGATGAGCGCGCGATCAAAGATCTGCCGCTGAATACGCGTCGATTCACCGATCTGCTGTTGCTGTCACCGGGAGTAACGCAGGATCCGCGAGGGCTGACTTCGGGATCGAACGGCGATCTTTCTTATGGCGGCATTCGCGGTTACAACAACAGCTTCCTGGTGGATGGCCTGGACAACAATAACGGGTTTTATGCGCAGGCCTCGGGACGCTATCACGCGCCTTATCAATTTTCCGACGAAGTGATCCAGGAGTTTCGCGTGCAATCGAGCGGCTATGGAGCGGAATCGGGCCGGGCCGGCGGCGCGGTGGTGAACGTGGTGACTAAGTCGGGCACGAATCATTGGCATGGCAGCACTTTCTATCATCTGCGCGACAGCGAACTGGGCGGAGCCGCGCCTCCGTTTGTAGGTTTCAATCCGAGCAACGAGCAGCACCAGTTTGGCGCGACGTTCGGAGGGCCGATCCAGCGCAGCAAGACTTTCTTTTTTGCCGGATACGACCAACACATTTTTAATGTGCCGGCGGTGGTCGAGTTTTATAACGGTCAGACGGTGGTGGTGCCGCAGTTGGGTATTTACCCGACTCCAGGAGATTACGAAATCTGCAATCCGAAAATTGGAGGGCCCGCGTGCGACCGGGCGCTGGTGTTTGCCTCGGCGGCGCAGCTTTCGAAAATGGGCGGTTTGTTTCACGCGAAGTTACTGGGAGAAACGGGCTTTATGAAACTCGATCGCGTGCTCTCGCCGCATCAGTTTCTGACGGCACGGCTGAGCACATCGCGGTCTTACGGGGCGAACAACGTTTATTTTGATCCGGGCAGTCCCATTACTTTTGATTCGATCAGCGCCAACGGGCAAGAGAACATCACCACGGAAAGCGGGTCGCTCAGCTTGCTGAGCGGCATCACACCGCGGCTGACGAGCCATCTGCGGGCGCAATTTTCGCAAGATCTGGAGCAGTTGTTTCCCAATACGACGGGCACGCAGACCGACATTTACAGCTGGATGCAGGATTTCGGGCAGTCGTCAACCTTGCCGCGCATCACTCGGGAGCATCGTCTGCACCTGGCCGAGACTTTGAGTCTTACACGGGGTCGAAACCAGCTTAAGTTCGGAGTCGACGGGATGAGGACCTGGGACTACGACTTTTTCCCGTCGCTATTTGGGGGCGAATATTTCTACGACGACATTTCGGTGAATCCGTGGACGTTCGTGCCCATGCATGAGGGGCTGGAGTTAACGCCGCTGCGGGCGTGGGCGCACAATGTGCCGCGCTACTACGAGCAGAATTTTGGCGACCCGATCTCGCATCCCAACAGCAACGACTATGCCGCGTTCGTGCAGGAAACGATGCGTCTCACTCCGCACTTCAGCCTGAGTATGGGAGCGCGCTACGACTTGCAGACGTTTTCGAAGACGGGAGTGAGCAATCGGCTGTGGTCGCAGGTGGGAAAGATGCCGCTGAACAGAACGAATTTCGCGCCGCGGGTGGGAATTGGGTATTCGCTGGGGAGCCAGCATCCGCTCATGGTGCGCGCCGGGTTTGGAATCTTCTATACGCGCATTCCGCAGCTTTATCAGACGGCGGTTACCAACGAGAATGGGCTCACCGATAATTTCATTTCTCTCGATACCTCGATTTCCGCGCAAGAGCAGGTATTTCCTTCTTATCCAAATGCGGCGGTGAACTGTCCGCGTGGGCCGGTCTCGTGCACTATTCCGGCGGCGTGGATGCCGTATGCGACCAATGAAGTATCGGCATTTGCTTCGAACTTCAAGACTCCGCGCGTGCAGCAGGGTAGTCTTAGCCTGGAAAAGGAACTGGGCGGCGGGTTCATGGGTACAGTGTCTTATCTTATGGTGCATGGCGTGGATATGATTCGGGCGGTAGATGTGAATTTGCCGCCGCCTACGCTTTACAGCTATCCGATCGAAAACGCGGCGGGAGCGATCGTACCCAATGCGCTTTACAACGTGGAATCGTTTTCGACCTGGCAGACGAGCTATAGCATCAGTTGTCCTTATCCGCCGTGCATTAACGCATTGCAACGCCCGATTTCGCAATTGGGAGCCATCAATCAGTTTGAGAGCGCGGCAACCAGCCTGTACAACGGCCTCACGGTTTCGCTGCGCAAGCGGATGTCGAGCGGCATGTATTTCAACCTGGGATACACCTGGGCGCACGCCATCGACGACGGGCAGGATGCGCTGGTGGCGGGGCAGCCGGTAACGGTGCAGAATTCGTACTCGACCAAGAGCGAGCGCGGGCCGAGTGTGACCGATCAGCGGCAAAGGCTGACGATTTCGGCCATCGAAGAGCCGCATCCGTTTGCCGCGGGACAGAAAACTCTGGCGACCATGTTCGATCACTGGAAAATCTCGGGGATCATGATGTACGGCAGCGGGCGTCCGGCAAACGCCATGGTGTCGGGCGATCCCAATCAGGATGACAACACGAGCAACGACCGTCTCGCCGGTTACGGGCGCAATGCCTTTACCGGTCCTAACTATGCCAGCATGGATCTCAAGATGGGGCGGATGATGAATGTAGGTGAACATTATCATCTGGAGTTGACGGCCGAGTCGTTCAATGTTTTCAATCGCAACAATGAGAGGCTCGACATCAGCGACAACGGCTTCTACAAAACCGCGGGCCAGTTCGTTAAGTACACGCAATACGTGGGAGGCACCTTTTATCCCGCTTATTATCAGCAACCTGCGAGCCTTATGAAACCTACGAGTTCATTCGCACCCCGGCAGATGCAATTTTCCATGCGGATGAATTTTTGAAGCGTAGTGAAAATTTCTGTACATTCCGCTTGACTTAGGTGGGTAAGGCTTGCCATAACTATCCAGTCGAGTTGGGACGGACAGGGGGTTTGCAGTTCGTTGGCGGAAGTTCGACTTCAAGAGGGTGAATCCCTTGAAAACGCGCTTCGGCGGTTCAAGCGTAAGGTACAAACCGAGGACATCATCAAGGAAGTCAAGCGTCACTCGTTTTACCTGAAGCCCGGCGAGAGAAAGCGAGTCAAGGAAGCATTGGCTCGCAAACGCGGCCGCAAGAAAGCACGCAAGGAGCAGGAGTGAAGAAAAGCCGGTCGATTCAGGGGTGGAACGACCCGTTTCAAAAGCCTGCACTTGAAAACTGAAGCTAGGTCCAACCAGCCGCGCTTCGATCGACGGTTTGATTCCAAGCAATTCCAACTTCCCGATAGTGTTCAACGTTCCATTAACAAGCAATAACCATGCGGTGGATACCGTATGGCGGGCCGAGTCCAAGGGTAAGCATGAGGGGGATGTAAATCTCCTGCCCACGAAGTGAACCGGATTCCTTCCCTATTCGGGTCTCGCGTGCAGCAGGGACGCGGAATGGGAGAGCCTCTTCAATGGAATACCAGGACAAGATGTTGAAATGTGTGGATTGTGGCACGGAGTTCGTGTTCACAGCGGGAGAACAGTTGTTCTTTCACGATAAGCAGTTCAAGAACGAACCCAAACGCTGCAAAAACTGCAAGGGCAAAAGAGTGGCGGTTGTTGGAAACGGGTCGCAGGCTCCCTCTCGCGGGCATTCCTACGGGAAGACGGAAACGCGAACGAACTGTTCGCAGTGCGGCAAAGAGACTACGGTTCCGTTTCGCCCGACGCAGGGGCGTCCAGTGTTGTGCCGCGAATGCTTTCAGCAGGGGCGGCAGAGCGCGAGCGCCTGACGATTGGTTGAGTATGAGGGAAGAAGCCCCGGCCGATCGCTCAGCCCGCGCGATGGCGAGCTGGCTGCGCCTTCGCTGCAGAGTTGCGCTCACGTTGCTGCTTAAGGTCGGCGTGGCGGATGAGCAGCGCTTCCACCTGCCGCAAAAGATCGGTGGTGCCGAGCGGCTTGATGAGCAGCGAGTCGGGACTTTCTCCAATCTGACGTTCGTTGCCATTCTCTTGTTTATTACCCTCCCCGCGCCAATTTTCTCCCGAGGGTGGATAGGCAGTGAGCAGTGCGGTCGCGGGATCATAGGCCTGGCGCCGGGCGGCGCGCAAGACCTCGAGTCCGGCTTCTTCGGTTTCCATTCGCAGGTCGCTGATGACCATCTGGTAAACGCCGGACTCCAGGCGGGCGAAGGCTTCCGCAGAACTCGCGGCCGTGTCCACTTCAAATCCATGGAGTTCAAGCACGGCTTTGAGCGTCAGCAGGACGGCGAGATCGTCGTCGACAAGAAGAATGCGGCGTTTCATATGGTGGTGTGGGGCGGACGCTCTTGTCCGCCGTTTTTGAGTCGCACGCTAACCAACAAAATCTAAATCAACAGCAAAACCAACGGCAACGGCAGCGGACAAGAAGTGTCCGCTCTACACAAGCCATGCGTCATTTAGTATAGGAGCGTGGCTAGCTTCTACATAGAAAATTTTGGGTGCCGCGCCACGCAAGCGGACGGCGCTGCGCTGGAGCGCCAGTTCCTCGATCGCGGATTGGAGCGTGCGGGCGCGGCCCGCGACGCCGAAATTGTCGTGCTGAATACATGTACCGTAACCGAGGGCGCGGATAAAGACGCACGCGCATCGATCCGGCGGCTGCAGCGGTTGAATCCGGATTGCCGCATTCTTGTGACCGGCTGCTACGCGCAGCGCGCCCCCGAAGAACTGGCGGCGTTGCCGGGCGTGACTTGGGTCGTAGGTAATTCGCACAAGCACCAGGCGGCGGAGATTGCGGTCTCGTCTTCGGGAGGATTTGTTTCACTCGCGCAGCTTGGGGTTGCACAGAGGGGCACAGCCTCAGCGGCTAAAGCCGCGTTGGAAAACGAACTGGATATCGCAGCGCTGAAGCGCTGCGCCACCCAAAAGCCCGAATCCGTGGCCACCCAAGAGCCCGAACACTTTGTCATCCGTGAGCGAGAACATGATCGAGTTTTTCCGCGCAATCTTGGAGATCAAATACCCAGGGCTCAGGCCGCCGCGGTGATTGTCGGCGATATTTTTGCTCACACCGAACTGTTGGCTGCTCCGGTATTCGAAGCGGCCAACGAGCGCACGCGTCCCAACCTGAAAGTGCAGGATGGATGCGACAATCGCTGCTCGTTCTGCGTGATTCCGTATGTTCGGGGACAGAGCCGGTCGCTGGCGAGCGCGCGCGTCGTGACGGAAGTGCGAACCCTGGTCGAGGCGGGCTATCGGGAAGTGGTGATTTCGGGGATTAATTTGGGACGGTGGGGAAGAGACTTGCCCGCGGTTCGCGATTCGTCGTTGGCGATTCGCGAAACCCAAAACCAAAACGAAGAACGGTTAATCTCAGTTGTACTCCCCGATGCGCAGGCGAGCGAAGCTTGCGGGGAAGCGAGTCGCAAACGACGAATAGCGAACCCCGAGCGACCAACGACTAACGACCAACGACTGGTCAATCTGATTCGCGCCATTCTCCAGCACACGTCTCTCGAAAAGCTACGCATCAGTTCGGTCGAGCCTATGGATTGGGGCGACGAACTGATTGGGCTGGTCGCTTCGTCGCCGCGCATCGCCAAGCATGCGCATGTGCCCATGCAGTCGGGGAGCGATGCCGTGCTGCGGCGCATGCACCGCAAGTATCGTCCGTGGCACTACCGCGATAAGATCCTGAAGATTCGCGCGGCCATGCCAACCGCGGCGATTGGCGCCGATGTGATGGTAGGGTTTCCGGGCGAGACCGAAGCGGAGTTCGACGAGACGCGGTGCATGATCGAAGCGCTGCCGTTTACCTATTTGCATGTGTTCACCTATTCAGCGCGTCCGGGAACGCCGGCGGCGAAGTTGCCAGCTCAGGTTCCGCTAGCTGTGGCGCGGGAACGGAATCGCGTGCTGCGCGAGCTCGCATCCACGAAGAAAGCGGCGTTCATGCGCTCGCTGGTCGGGACCACGGTCGAGGTGATCACGCTGCAATCGGGCGGCGCGGACTTCACCGAAGCCCTGACCGACAATTATCTGAAAATGAAAATCCCCGGCCATCATGAAGCGAACCGCTGGTTCGATGTAATGGTCCAAGGAGTGGATGGCGAGATGCTCGTCGGGAAGTTAGTCATGATCGCGCCCCTGGAACCGCCTGCGGTGGATTCCCGCTGGCTTGCACAGGGGAGCTGAAAACTGAGACGGTGGTAGAAATAACGATATAATCCTGCCATGGCAGACCGTGTGATCCACATCTCAGAGGCAGAGGCGGCTGGCGACTTCGCCGGGCTGCTAGCGCGCGTCCGCGCGGGTGCGGAAATCGTAATTGAGAGCGGCACGCTGCCGGTGGCAGTAATCCATGCCCCGGTTCCGCCACGCCGTTCCATATCAGAGTGCATCGCGCTGTTACCGGAGCACTCCACAGCGGTTATGGACGCTGACTTCGCCAAGGATGTCGAGGCTGCCATTGAGAGCCACCGCGAGCCATTAGAGCCGCCGGCATGGGACTAATCCTCGACTCAAGCGTACTAATCACAGCCGAGCGCCAAGGACAGAATGCGCGACAGATGCTGGCCGCCACTCGAACGAGGTGGGAAATACAGAAATCGCCATCTCCGTGGTCACTCTGATCGAACTGGCGCACGGTGCGGCTCGCGCTGATACTTCGCAGCGGAAGGAGAGGCGACAGCAATTCATCAAGGAACTGGTCACCGCCTTGCCGGTCCATCCAGTCACCGTGTCGAATCGCCCTTCGCACCGGGCAGATTGATGGCGAGAACCAAGCCAAAGGTGTTCGGCTTCCACTTTCCGATCTGTTGATCGGGGTGACTGCTCTGGAGCTTGGTTATAGTGTTGCTACCGGCAACCCGCGTCACTTCCGGTTGGTTCCAGGCCTGTCCGTGGTGTCGTTCTAGTTGCAGGAGGCCAGTCTATCTGAAAATGAAAATCCCCGGCCATCGTGAAGCGAACCGCTGGTTCGATGTAATGGTCGAAGGAGTGGATAGCGAGATGCTCGTCGGGACGCCGCTGGAACGGTCAGGCTTTTTCATAGCCAGCCTTGACCCCCTAGTGACTCAAGAGTGCACACCGGCGAAGAATCGCATTGACCCGCAACCCTTTGCGGGCTTACGATAACCAAAAATCCAGAACTGCGGAGTGATTCGGACCCATGTCACAATCAGCGTTTCGGTCTGCCGTGTGCTGTTTGCTGGCAATTGTGTTTCCGGCACAAATGATGCTGGCGGGGGAGACCGCTTCCGCCATGTTGTACACGACTGGCGCAGCCTGGGTGAACGGCAGCGAGGCGCCCAAATCAGTGGCGCTGTTCGCCGGAGATCTGTTACAGACCCGGCCCGATTCAACGGCCAGCATTCAATCCAATGGATCGAACGTGATGGTGATGGCCGACTCGCTGGTGAAATTTGAAGGCCCGGCGGTCGAACTGGAGCATGGCTCGGTGCGAGTGACGACCTCGCGCGGACTGGCGACAGTGGCCGGGGTTGTGACCATCAAGCCGGCGGGGGACGCGTGGACTGAGTTTCAGGTGACCGATGTCGATGGCCAGGTGCAGATCGCGGCCAACAAAGGCGATGTGACGGTACAGGACGACAAGGGAACCACCACTGTGGCGCAAGGACAACAGACCACCCGCGACGATACCAACGCCAACGACACCGAAAAAAAGAAGAAAAAACGCCGCAAGGCGGCCGGAGCGGCAACGGCCGCTAGTGGCGGAATTATGAGTTCAACGGCGGTGGTTTATGGTGGGTTAGCGGCCATAGGTGGGGCGGCAATCTGGATCTGGACGCGGGAGCCATCGCCGGTGAGCCCGTCGTGCCCGACCAACCCCTGCGAGTGATTTTGTTGCGACCACGTAACGGTTCTAACTTCTTCCGCATTGGTTCTGGGGCGGGCGACTGAATACATGTCGCGCTACGTTTCCTACCGCGATTTCGACTGGGTCCTACTGGGCTTTGTGCTGGTAATCTGCGCGCTCGGCGTGCTGCAGATTCACAGCGCGACCGAGCATACGAAATTTGCCGGCGCCCACCTGAAGCAAATCTACTGGATTGTGGGCGGCGTGGGCGCGATGTTTGTGGTCAGCCTGGTGAACTATCAAGCTGTGCTTGAGCAAATCCACTGGATGTACGTGGTTGCGCTGGCCTCTCTGATTGCCGTGCTGCTCTTCGGACAAAAATATCTGGGAGCGCGGCGTTGGATCAAAATGCCCGCGGGCGGCCATTTTCAGCCATCGGAGTGGGTGAAGCTGATCCTGATTCTGGCGGTCGCGAAGTACTTCTCGGATTTGCACGAGCGCGAACTGTCGTGGTCCGACTTTCTGAAGGCGGGCGCGATTGTCGGCTTCCCCATGCTGATGGTATTGGCGCAACCCGATTTGGGTACGGCGCTGACCTACCTGCCGATTGCCATCATGGGGCTCTTTCTGGGAGGACTGAGGTTGCGGCAGGCCGCGGTGGTGGTTCTTCTAGCGGGGCTTTGCATGCCTCTGGCGTGGCACCACATGAAGGACTACCAGAAACAGCGCTTGCTCAGTTTCCGCGAGCCCGATGCCGACCCCAAAGGCTCTGGCTATCAGGTGACGCAATCTCTGATCGCCGTCGGTTCGGGTGGAATCTTTGGCAGCAGCCAGGGATCGCAGACCCATCTAGCTTTTCTGCCGGTGCCGCAAACCGACTTCATTTTTGCCGCCTTTGCCGAGGAACATGGGTTTGTAGGTGCTCTGGCGGTACTGCTGTTATACTTTATAGTGCTGATGCGGTTGACCCAGAATGCGCAAACGGCGCCCGACCGCGCCGGGGCATTTCTGGTCATGGGTGTGGTGGCTGTGCTTAGCTTTCACATTCTGGTCAACGTCGGCATGGTGGTTGGCTTTATGCCGGTCACTGGAATACCTCTGCCGCTCATGAGTTACGGTGGGTCTTCCGTGCTTTTCATGTTTTTGGCGCTGGGGATCGTGATGAACGTCAGGATGCGCCGTTTCGTGAACTAAGACGGTTGGCAGAAGTTGGGGCGCCCTTCTCAACTGGTTGCATCAAACAATGAGATCGGCGCTACGAAACAAGATCACGCAGAAACAAGATCACGCAGAAACAAGATCAGGTAAGAGGAAAGATTTCGAAGGCCCTCGCGAAAAAGGAGGGCAGAATGCCGGCAGAAGTTGAAAGCCGGACAGGATTGAAGCCAGTCAGGCGGGGAACGGCCCCCTCAGCGTGAACGCGAGAGAGTGGCCACAGACCTGACGCACGGCTTAACGCGATCAGTGCAGACGAGTCATCACAATTCACTGCAGTGTAGGTCCCGGAAGGAAGTTGTTCCTCCTGGTGACCGCGCCCGCTCCTACCCCGCACCCCAGCCAGCCAAAACGTCTGGGGACCCCGTGGAGCGGCGCTGAACGCTATCGATCTCCTGATCCGCCTTGCGCTTCTGGTCCGGCAATGAAAAACCGGAGTAGAAATGAACAAGGAATTGTATGTCTCAGCCACTCCCCACGAAACCAAAGTTGGGATCACGGAAGACGATCAACTAGCAGAAATTTACCTGGAACGAGAAAACGAATACACCTTAGCCGGCTCGATTTATAAGGGCCGCGTTACCCGCGTGCTCCCCGGCATGCAGTCGGCCTTTGTCGATATTGGACTGGAACGCGACGCCTTTCTGTACGTTTCCGATTTCATGGATTTGGAACAGCAGGATGAAGACCTGGATGAAGCCATCCCGGCCAATCGTCCAGTAACCGAGGCGCGTCCGCGCATGGAGTCAGAAACGGATGCTACCGGCCAACCCGCTTTCGGAGAAGTTGGCAGCGTAACGACGGAAGCAGAAGAGGCGGACGTGACTGGCGGAGCCCCGCTGAGTGCCACGAGCACGACCGCGCCCCGCGATTTTCGCGGACGCCGTCGGCGCCGTGGACGCCGTGGAGAGAACGAAGACCGCGGCGGACGTGGCGAGCGTCCGGAGCGCGGCGAGATTCGAAGCGAACCTCGCAATGAAATACGCAATGAACCACGCAACGAAATTCGTAGCGAGAGCGGCAGCGAAACTCGGAGTGAACCGCGCAACGACCGCTTTGGCCGCAGTGACCGCTACGGACGCAGCACCTCAGAGTCGCGATTCCAACGTCCGGCCGCCCCCGGTCGCGACTACGATTACGGACCGCCCCCGGGATATCAACCGATGGTGCTTCCCGGTGAATCCATTTCGAAGTATCAGCGCCAGGGGCTGGGCGGGAGTGCGAGTGCGAATGCGAGTGAAAGTGATCGTCCGCCCTTGCGGGCAGAGAACGCGGCGGCGGAGTCATCGCCCGCGTCAGCTGCGATCATCGCAAATTTTCCCGAGGATGAGCCGATTTTTTCGGCCGAGGCGGCCGAACCTCTTCACGAGCAGCATGAGCACGTACCGCACGCGGAGGTCGAAGAAGTAGCGGAGGTCGAGGAAGTAGAAGAGGTACAGAGCGTCGCCGCTGAGATAACGGAAGCAGCCCACAAGGAGCGGATAATAGCCGCGCTTCGCTCTGAGCCCGATACCGTCCAGGAAAGTGGACAAGAGCGAGAGAAAGTGCAGGACGCAGGTTTTGCGGCCGCTCCGCGGATGGCACAAGAGGTGGCGCACGAGGTTGCGGAGGAAGTTCCCCATCACTTTGCGCCCGGAGCCGTCGAAGAGCAGGAGATCGAAGAGGAAGAAGCCGAGCTCACCTCTTACGGCGAAGAGCCCGGAGACGACGAAGGTTTCGAGGAACTGGAAGAAGAGACGCACGCGGCCGGTGGACAGTTGTCGGAATCTGGAGTGGAAGACTCGCCTGCCGAGGTGCCGATAGCTGGCGAGCCCGCAGCGAACGGTGAAGCGATTCCGGAAGCCGTTCTGGAAGCCGAAGAGCGAGAAGCGGAAGAACTGGAACTGGAAGAAGCGCAAGCCGAAGCCGAGGCTCTGCTGGAAGCCGAAGCGATTGGCGCAGGTACGGTCGATGCGAGCGCGGAAGTCCGCGGCCCCGCGCCTGAGGCGAGGCTGTTGCAGCGCACGCAGCGGCGCGGTCCGGAACGCGGGTTTGATCGAGGCCGCGGACGCCGTGGTGGACGCCGCTTCCGCAGCCGCGAGAACACGGTGGTTCCGCAGATCAGCGAGCTGCTCAAGGAAGGGCAGGAAGTGCTGATCCAGATTGCCAAGGAACCGATCGCGAAAAAGGGCGCGCGCATTACCAGCCATATCGCGCTGCCGGGTCGCTTCCTGGTTTTCATGCCGACGGTGAATCACACCGGCGTGTCGCGTAAGATCTCTTCGGAAGAAGAGCGTCAACGGCTGAAGCGGATCATCCAGAGCGAGCGCGAAAACGGCGGCGGCGGTTTCATTGTCCGCACCGCAGCCGCGGGCGCAACCGACGAAGAACTGCGGGCTGATATCCGATTCTTGAAAAATCTTTGGAGCGAGATCAAGACCCGCTCCGACAGCAGCAAGGCTCCGGCCCTGATCTATCACGACCTGAACGTGGTGGAGCGCGTGCTGCGCGATCAAGTGAGTTCGGAGTTTTCCGCTATCTGGGTCGATACCGAACAGGAGTACGAGCGCATTCTGCGCTTCGCCAATCGTTTCCAGCCAGGCCTCGTGAAGCGCGTCAAACTCTACACCAAAGAAACGCCGCTCTACGATCAGTTCGGCCTGAATGAAGAAATCAACAAGGCGCTGAAATCGAAAGTCTGGCTGAAGAGCGGCGGCTACATCGTAATCAACCAGACCGAAGCGCTGGTCGCAATCGACGTAAACACCGGTAAGTACGTCGGCAAGACGGCTCGTCTGGAAGACACGATCGTGAAGACTAACGTCGATGCCATCAAGGAAATCGTGCGCCAGGTGCGGCTGCGCGATCTGGGCGGCATCATCATCATCGACTTCATCGACATGGACGAGCGCCGCAACCGGCAGAAAGTAATGCAGGCGCTGGAAGAGGCGTTGCGCCTGGATCGGGCGCCGTCAAAGGTGTTGCAGTTCAACGATTTCGGCCTGGTCGCAATTACGCGCAAACGCGTCAAGCAGTCGCTGGAACGGACTATCGGGTCGCCCTGCCCATATTGCCAGTCCACCGGTTTCGTGAAGTCCGTCGGCACCATCTGCAATGAGGTCTATGTCGAAATGCGCAAGATCTCGAATCATCTGGAGCATAGCGACGTAATGCTGCGTGTAAACCCGGAGGTTGCAAAAGCGCTGAAGGCAAACAACGCGAAGCTGCTGAATGAAATGGAAGAGCTCACGAAGAAAACCATCATCGTGAAATCGGACCCGGCGCTGCATCAAGAGCAGTTCGACATTCACTAAAGACACAGTGGAGCTACGGGCGTCTCGCCGGTCCAGCGGGGCGGGGACGCCCGGCCTCCACCAGCAGGATCGAGAGGGACCGGCAGTTCGCCCGGTCCTTTTTTCCTTTTTGCGTGGCTCTCGATACCCAGCCATGTCTAAGTAAATGGCATTGCTAATGGTGAATGGTATGGGAAAATGGTATGGTATAATGCCATTATGAATGCCACACTCAGCATTGATCGGGCTGGTCGTCTGGTCCTTCCCAAGCCAGTCCGGGAGCGGTTGCAACTCGAACCTGGGGAGTCACTGGAAATCGAAGTTTTCGAGGATCACATCGTCCTCCGGCCGGCTCGTCCGCAAGGGACGATGCGAAAGGAACTGGGCGTGTGGGTATACGATTCTGGCGAACCGCTCGGCGCGGATGTCGTGCGCCAGACCATACAAAAAGTCCGAGACGAACGCAGTGACCGGGTGTCAGGAATCAAGCGGTGAAGGTGTTCTTTGACACCTCGGTGCTCGTAGCCGCGGTTCTGGTGTCTCACGCTCGGCACCATCGGAGTCTTGCCGTCTTTGCGGGAGCTGACCGAAACAATGCGTGCTGCGCCGCGCATACGCTCGCGGAATTATATGCCACCCTCACGAGAATGCCGGGGAAGCAACGAGTTCCCAGCGAGCAGGCGCTACTGTTTCTGGACGAGGTGGAAGCGCGGCTGGAATTGGTTTTCCTGAATGCGCGTGAATATCGGGCCGCGATCAACCAAGCGGCGCACAATGGTATTTTTGGGGGAGCCATCTACGACGCGCTGTTGGGACACTGTGCGTTAAAAGCTGGCGCGACAAAGATTCTGACCTGGGACATCGGAGATTTTCAGCGCCTTGGACCAGAAATCGCAGCCAAAGTGCGAACGCCGTAAGATAAACACACAGTGGAGCGACGGGCGTCTCGCCCGTCAGCCTTATCGTGGCCGGGCGGGGACGCCCGGCTCTCCACCAGTTACGCTTCGTCGATAAGCTTGGCAGCTTCGGCCGTGCGCACGCGCAGCTTTTCCAGGGAACCGTGCAGATCCCCACCGTTGGCTGGCCCTTCCGCCTCATCGCCGACAGCCAAGGCGAACCGCTCCACGCCTTCCCGCAGGCGTCTGGCTAAGTCGATGAGGACGACCAGGGCATCGGCGTGCAGTTTCCATACCGAGCGCGAATTCCGCGAGCGCTTGAACTCCTCAATCTCGGTCGTCATGCGCGCGGTAACGGCGACGACGCGCAGCAGCAGCCGCGCACCATCCGCCCGCGTGCCTGTTTGTTCCAGGTAATCGGCGGTATAGGCCTCCACCTCGGCGGAACTGAGCATCAGGTTGAAATAGCGCATGGGCACGATCTGCCGGAACTTGGGATCGGCCACGCGCACGAAGACGCGGATCGATTCTTCCACCCGGCGCAGCTTCGCCTCTTCCCCTGCGAGCGCCTGCGCGGTGATGGCGGCGGGAACATACTTTTGTACTGCAGCCGGAGCGAGCGCCGGCGCGGCCGCGGCCCCGCCCGCGCCAACTGCCTGGCCAAATGCCGCGGAGCCAGCGCGCGCGCGCGGGATCGGCGGCCGACGCTCCAATTCTTTTTTCAACCGCGCGACGCGACGGAACTTTTCCAGCGCCGTGCTGTAATCCACCATCAACAAAGCTTCCTGGTTCAGCGCCGCGACATGCTCGACGGTGACTTCGACGCCGTCGACCGTACTCAAAATGCTGCCCCCTAGTTCTCCCAGGCGCTGCGCAAAATCCTTGATCTCATCCGCGGCGGCGGCAAAAAGCGTATGAAAACGATCGCCGAAGGCGGCATTGTACGGCGCCAGCGTGGCCAGCACTCCGGGATGATAAATGGATTCGCCGAGCTGCGCTTTCAGTTGCCGCACGCGCTCGATAATGCCGGAATCCATCAGCGCCGCGAAATCCTGAAAACGATTGGCCTGGTCAAGCAGGGCGCTGAATTCGCGCAGCAGCTGCACATCGCCATCGGAGAGCACGGGCACGTCGGACTCCGAGAGAATTTCGAGCAGCGCAATTTCAAACGGAGACAGAGGAATCGAGCCATCCAGCCCGTAGCCGCGCCGTTCCCACTGCCCGGCTACACGCGGATGCCGAAACAAAAAGGTAGCCACCAGATCGGTCTTGTCGCGATTGGCGCCCGAATCGTCGCGGTGGCGCGCGAAGTAGCGCAGCAGCCCTTCCGCAACCTCGGGATCAAGCTCGGGCTGTACCGCCAGTCGCAGCATGGCCGGAGTGATGGCCATGTCCAGCAACTGAACCCAGAGGTGCATCTTATCGAGAGTCGAGCGCACCTCGGCGCGGCCGATCACGTTGGGAGCGAGTTCGGCGGGCGCGGGCAGCTCTCCGCCCAGTTGCTCACTGAGCAGCCGCTGGTAGAAGCTTTGCACGGTGGCCAACAACGCCAGCTCCCATTGGGGATCCTCCAGCAAATTCCGCTCCTTAAAAGATCGTGCGCTTATGGGGTTATCTTTAGTAAAACCGAAAGGCAACCTCGGCGCAATTGGTTACCTGGTTACGGAAGTGGGTGCACCAATACCCCTCCTCGCTCAAGCCCGCGCCGACTACTGAAAAACCACGGTCTTATTCCCATACAGCAGAATGCGGTTTTCCACGTGCCAGCGCACGGCGCGCGACAGAACGATCTTCTCAATGTCGCGCCCCTTCTGCACCAGGTCGCCGACGGTGTCGCGGTGATGGACGCGGACCACATCCTGGTCGATGATAGGACCATCGTCGAGCACTTGCGTAACGTAGTGTGCGGTGGCGCCGATCAGCTTGACGCCGCGTTCAAATGCCCGGTGGTACGGCTTGGAGCCGACGAACGCGGGCAGGAACGAGTGGTGAATGTTGATCAGATTCTCCGAGCCGACAGCCGCGATGAACTCACCAGAGAGCACCTGCATATAGCGGGCGAGAACCACAAGGCTGCACTTGTGTTCGCGAATCAGCGCGATCTGCCGCTGCTCCGCCTCGCGCTTGTTCTCTTTCGTGACCGGCACGACGAAGTAAGGAACGCGGTAGAAGTCGGCGATGCGTTGATTGTCGGGATGGTTGGAAACGATCAACGGAATTTCGCAACCCAGCTCGCCGCTTTGGTGCCGGTAAAGCAGATCTTGCAGGCAGTGGTCATACTTTGAAACAAAAATGGCGATGCGGGGGCGATCGGCGGAACGAGCGAGGCGCCAATCCATTTGGAAGTCGCTGGCGATCGGCCCAAAGCGCTCAGGAAATTCTGCCAGGTCAAAAGCAAAATCCGCCGCGTCGAACTCGACTCGCGTCAGAAAAAGATTCGACTCCTCATCGCCGTGTTCGTCGTTGCACAGAATGTTGCCATTATGCCGAAATATGAATTCGGCAATGGCCGCAACCACGCCTTTGCGGTCGGGGCAAGAGACAAGAAGGATAGCGGAATTGTGCATGAATTAAGTGTAGCGTGCGAGTCCTCGTCGGCTACCCAGTCGCTCGCAGGACGGCGTTACGCCGGTTACTGCTGCCGTGGAGACGGCGTTACTTTTTGAGTGCCTTCGCGATTTCGCGCGCGGCGTTGGCGCCTGACCCGCCGGTCAGCCCTGTTCCGGGATGGGTGCCGCTGCCGCATAAATACAGGTTTTCGATCGGAGTCGAATAACGCGCCCAGTCGAGCACGGGACGCATGGTGAAAAACTGATCGAGTGCGAGTTCGCCGTGAAAGATATGACCTCCCGTGAGGCCGTAGGTGTCTTCGAGATCCTTGGGCGTAATGATTTGATGGCGCAGAATCGTCTGCGGCAAATTGGGCGCATACTGCGCAATCGTTTTCACCACGGTTTCGCCGAGCGCCTTGCGCTGGCTTTCCCAGTCGCCGTCTTTCAGCTTATACGGCGCGTACTGCATGTAGATCGACATCACGTGCTGATCGGCGGGCGCGAGCGATGGATCGGAAAGCGACGGGAAAGTTATCTCAATGTAGGGGTTGCGCGAGAAGTTTCCGTACTTCGATTCGTCGAAAGCGCGCTCCAGGTAATCGATTTCAGGACTGATCTGAATGCGGCCGCGAAGCAAATTGCCGTCCGCTTTGGCTTTGAGCGCGGTGAATTCCGGAAGCGCGGAGAGCGCAAGATTGATTTTTGCGATCGTCCCCAGCGAACGATAATTCTTGATCTTCTGGATGAAGTCGGGCGAAAGCTGCGCGGGATCAACCAGGCGCATGAGCGTGCGTTTGGGGTCGGCGTTCGATACAACAGCGCGCGCGGAAATTTCCTCGCCCGAGGTGAGCACCACGCCAGTGGCAACTCCGTCTTTCACGCGAATCTCGGCGACGTCAGCGCCGGTGCGAATTTCCGCGCCCGCCTGTTTCGCCGCGGCCGCCATCGCCAGAGTCACCGCGCCGATGCCGCCAGCAGGGAACTGAACGCTCCCCGCGGGAGACGCATTCTGAAGTTGATCGGCGGCCGCGCGCAACAGCAGCACCAGAGCGCTGCCCGCCGACCATGGCCCAAGAGACGTTCCAAAGATGCCACGGGCCGCGATGGTTGCGCGCAGCGGCTCAGTATCGAAGAACTCAGCCGCCAGATCGGCAACCGCCATCGGACCCCAGCGCAGCACCCGATACAAATCCTTCTTCCCAAGATTTCGAATCGAGCGGCCAGTCTTCAGCATTCCCCAGAGATCGCCACTGCTGGGGCTGTCGATATCGGGAGGTGTGAGCAGGAGCGCCTCGCCGATGACTTTGCCGATCTTGCCGAGCGCCGCGCTAAATTCCCCGTAGGAGGCAGCATCTTTCTGCGACCACTCAGCGATTTCCTGCGCGGCTTTCTTGGTGTCAGCATAGAGGACGAGCGCTCGCCCATCGGGCAGCAGCGAAACCGTGCTCACATCGGAAGTCGTCAGCTTGAGTCCGTGCTGCTCCAACTGCATGTCGCGAACGATATCGGCGCGCAGGGGGCCGGTATTATGCGCCAGCGTCGAGCAGCGAAAGCCAGGATGAAGTTCTTCAGTGATGGCCGAGCCGCCCACCTGGGCGCGCCGTTCGAGCACCAGAGGCTTGCAGCCGGCTTTGGCGAGATAGAAGGCCGCGACCAGACCGTTGTGTCCGCCGCCGACGATGATCACATCGCGAGTTTCGGCCATGTGTCCTTCTCCGGACATCAGGCTTTACCGTCTTTCAGAATTTCCAAAGCCGCCAGCCGACCGGGCGCGCCCATGATGCCGCCGCCGGGATGCGTAGCCGATCCGCACATATACAGATTCTTGATGGGCGATCGGAACTGCGCCCATCCCGCAACCGGCCGCAGAAAAAATAATTGTTCGAGCGAAAGCTCACCTTGAAAAATGTTGCCTTCGCTCAACCCCCACTCGCGTTCCAGATCAAGCGGCGTGACGACTTGCCGGTGCAGAATGATGTCTTTGATATTCGGCGCATATTCGGCGATGGTGTTGACCACGGCATCGCCGAATTTTTCTTTTTCCGTGTCCCAATCGAGCCCCGGCGCCAGCTTGTAGGGCGCGTACTGCACGAAGCAGGAAAGAATATGTTTGCCCGGAGGCGCCAGCGAAGTATCGGTAAGCGTCGGAATCACCATGTCGATATACGGATGCGCAGACCAGTGGCCGTACTTCGCTTCGTCGTAAGCCTTCTCCATATAGTCGACGCTCGGCGAGATTGACATTGCGCCCCGCAGCTGCGCGCCCACTCCCGGCATGGACTTGAAATTCGGCAGGCCGTCGAGCGCCATGTTCACCTTGCCGGACGACCCGCGGAACTTGTAGCGCTTGACTCCCTCCATGAATTCGTCGGGCAGATTGCCGGGCTCGATCATCCTGGTAAACGTAAGCCGGGGATCGACGCTCGAAGAAATCACGTCCGCATAAATTTCGTCGCCGTTCGCGAGCACAACGCCTGCTGCGCGCCCGTTCTTGACGGTAATCTTGGCAATCGCAGCTTCGGTGCGAATCTCGGCCCCAGCTTCGCGAGCGGCGTCGGCAATCGCATTCGAGATCGCGCCCGTGCCTCCGCGCGCGAATCCCCAGGCGCGGAAAGCGCCGTCAATCTCGCCCATGTAGTGATGCAGCAGAACGTAAGCCGTGCCGGGCGAGCGCACGCCGAGAAAAGTTCCGATAATGCCCGACGCCGACATGGTGGCCTTGAGCACATCGGTCTCGAACCACTGATCGAGAAAGTCGATGGCGCTCATGGTCATGAGCTGCACCTGGTTGTATTTGTCTTCGCTCGACATGCCCTGGAAGCGGCGTCCGATAAAAAGAAGCTTCATCAGTTCGCGCGGATTGAGCGTCGCGGGATCGGGCGGAATCATGCTGAGGATCGGCTTCACGAAGCGGCACATCGCCTGCATCGCTTTGCCGAATTCATCGTAAGCCTCTGCGTCCACGCGCGAGTGGCGCGCGATTTCGCGATGGGTTCGGCCGTGGTCGTTCACCCTCCACAAATAATCGCCGTTGGGCATGGGAGTGAAGGTGCCATCCAGCGGCAGAATCTCAAGCCCGTGACGGGGAAGGTCGAGGTCGCGAATGATCTCTGGGCGTAGCAACGAGACGACATACGAGCACACCGAAAATTTGAAGCCGGGAAAAACTTCTTCCGTGCAAGCCGCGCCGCCGAGCACATGTCGGCGTTCCAGCACCAGCACTTTCTTGCCCGCCTTCGCCAGGTAGGCCGCATTGGTGAGGCCATTGTGGCCTCCGCCAATTACGATCACGTCGTACTTCGGGTTGTTGACGACTGCCGGCATATAGAAAAAATGACTCGTCATTCTATCGAGAAACTCTCGCTTTGTCTCCACTTAGGTGACATGTCTGACCCCGGGTCAGACACATTTCGGCACTTGCCGCGCGGGCGCGTAGGTGCATATAATCCGGCGTCGGAGATGTTCCTGGGGAACCTTCGTGTCCTTCGTGGTTTAGGCTTTTACCACTAAGGACACTAAGGTTCACTAAGGGAAACAACACGAAGGAAACCGAGTGAGGCCATCTTGCCCATTGGAACCGCATTTCACGAGAGAACTTTTGCCCTCTGCCACAGCCTGAATTACCGCGAGTGGTCGGGCTACTACACGGTCAGCGTCTACGAGGTTCACCACGAGCATGAGTACAACGCGATCCGCAACGCCTGCGCGCTGATCGATATTTCGCCGCTCTACAAATATCTGGTCACCGGCAAGGATGCGACCAAACTGGTGAACCGCATCATCACGCGCGAC
>JBEKED010000024.1:0-20089 GCA_050014035.1 Terriglobales bacterium | reverse complement strand
TTGTCGGGGAACTGGGCATGAATCGCGTGGGCAAATTTTGCCGCATCCTCGAGATCCGCGGTCTTGGTTTCCATCCACAGGATGTCGGCAAAGGGCGCCACCGCCAGCGACTTGGCGACAGCATAATCGATGCCCGCCTGCACGTGATAGAAGCCTTCGGGAGTCTTGGGCAACTCGCAATCCCAGATTACGTGAATGCCCATCGACTTGGCACGCTCGCGTGCCTCGTAGAAAGAAGCCCGTTTAGCGAACGCCAGCCACTGGTCGACGGTCACATCGAAACGCTCGCCCTCGGCCAGACGGAACTCCAGCACCTCGGCGACCGCGAGACCATAGGTCTTCATTCCGGCTTCGGCGCGCCATGCGTCGACAAAACGGGTATCGATCTTGTCGAGCGCCGCATCCAAGTCGGCCGCCGACATATCTCGGAGAGCCGGTGCGCGCTCAGTGAGTACGGACATGAGGCCCACTCGCTCCAGCCAATCGAAGGCGGCCGCGTACTCAGCCTCGGACATGGCAAAAAGCATGTGACCGCGAACCTCGTCGACGCCCAACTCGAAGAGCTTTCTGAGGATGGCAAGATATCCAGCCTTGTAGCTGGGCAGGTCGACGTTCGTGGCGCCCAGGATGAACGGCTGATCGCGCTCGTCGCTCCGGCTCTCAATGAAAGTTGCGGACTCGGCATCGGTTCGGGCCACCAGGATGCCCGGAACCCGCATGATATCGAGTTGGAGGCGAGCAGCATTCAGACGCTTGATCTGCTCGTCCTCAGCCACCACCACCTTACCGCCCTGATGGCCGCATTTCTTGGCTCCCGGCTTCTGATCTTCGATGTGATATCCCGGAACGCCGACTTCTACAAAGCGGCGAATCAGATTGCGGACGTGCGCGTCGCCGCCGTGACCGGTGTCGGCGTCGGCGATGATGAAGGGCCGGAAATCCACGGACGGAGTTGTCTTGCGCTGCTCTTCGGTCATGCGCGCCCGCGCGAAGTGCTGATTCTTGTCGGCGGTCAGAAGCGCCCGCACTAATCCGGCGGCTTCGTCCGGCACCTGGCTTAGCGGATAGCTGGCCAAATCCGGGCCGGGGTCCTCGGCCAGCGATCCACGGGCTGAGGTTGCCCAGCCGCCGAGATAAATGGCTTCCATTCCAATCCGCTTCATCATGACCGTTTGGCCCGGCGAGTAGGGACCAAAAGTGGTGATCTGTTTGCGCTGCTCGAAGAGTTCGCGCAGGCGGAGGTAGAACGCTTCCGCAGCTTCTCGCGCTACGGTGAAGTCGCCGGAAAACGAGCCCTGCTGCTCCGCCACCTGGCGCGGAGAGTAGAGACGAGTGATGCCGTCGAATCGGGGCCGCGCGAACCATTGCTTCGCGGCTGCGATCTGTTGCTCGAGCGTTTGCTCGGATTTTGTCGTCGTGGTTTTCTGATTGTCAGCGCTGGTCAACACCGTAGGGCCTCCAGGGAGATTCGGATAATTGCGTTCCAACTTATCGGTAATGCAGACATACTACTCTTCTTGCAAGCGCGGCGGCTGCCCACTTTGGAGCGAGTTCTGATGAATTGCTTTTGGCTAGGGGACAGCTTCACAGCCTGCGGAAAGACGCACATTGGTGCAAACAGTTGTGGAAGAGCGGCCCTACGCCGCGTCGCTCCTCCGCGGCTAAAGCCGGCACTGAAAACGCGGCGTTGATCGCAGCGGTAAACCGCTCCGCCCGATCATGCGAACACCAGGCGTGCTGGGGACCCGGCGCTGCGCCACCCAAAAATAAGGCCAAAATCGAGTTTTTCAGCAATTCTCTTCAGCCCGGACGGACTAGTCTCCCGACGGGAGCAATTCGTCGTCCCAGCAATTTTCCGCGAGAGACGGATAGTACAGAGCCGAAGCGGCGGAGCTATAGCTGTTTCCCAACTCCGCGATTGTGTCGTCGATGTTGCTGCTGTGCCGGTTGTAATTCGAAGTCGTCATGTTCTCACCCCACTCAGGAATTCGCGTCCATCACCCGCGCCCAGCAGTAGTAGACCCTGAAACGCCCCGCCGGGCAAACCGCGAAGTCCGTCCGGGACTACTGGGTCAAAATGACCTAGTGTGCCGCGCTTGCGCCATGCGGGGGCTATGATGTTCACTTATGAATGCCATGACTTCCTTTCAGAACCCTGCGAGTGAGAGCCCGACCCTGACTGACCTGGAAAACAGCGTTCTTACGCCGGAAGCCCGGGCATTCCTGGTGAAGCTGGCGGAGCGGTTCGAGTCGCGGCGGCAGGAGTTGCTGGCGCGGCGGAAAACGGTGCAGCAGGAAATCAATCAGGGCAAGTTTCCGCATTTTCTGCCGGAGACGGCTGCCATCCGGCAGGGCGATTGGAAAGTGGCGCCGATCCCGAAGGATTTGCGCGATCGCCGCGTGGAGATCACCGGCCCGGTCGATCGCAAGATGATCATCAACGCATTGAACTCGGGCGCGAATGTTTTCATGGCTGATTTCGAGGACTCGAATTCTCCGACCTGGAGCAACAACATCGAAGGGCAGCAAAACTTGCGCGATGCGATTCGAGGGACGATCCGGTACGAGAGTCCGGAGGGCAAAAAGTACGAACTCGATGCCAAACTGGCCACGCTAGTAGTGCGGCCGCGCGGATGGCACTTGAACGAAAAGCATTTCTTAGTGGAGGGAAAGCCGATCTCGGCGTCCCTGTTCGATTTTGGTCTATTCTTTTTTCACAACGGGGCCGCGCTGGTAAACAAAGGCACGGGCCCTTACTTCTACCTGCCGAAGCTGGAGAGTCACCTCGAAGCGCGGTTGTGGAATGACGTCTTCTGTTTTGCGCAGGATGAGTGCGGCGTTCCGCGGGGATCGATTCGCGCCACTGTCCTGATTGAAACCATTCTGGCGGCGTTCGAAATGGACGAGATTCTTTACGAATTGCGCGAACATTCCTCAGGGCTGAATTGTGGACGCTGGGACTACATTTTCAGCTATATCAAAAAGTTTCAAGCGCATCCTGAATTTGTACTGCCCGACCGGTCGCTGGTCACGATGGAAACGCATTTCCTCAGTTCCTACGTCGAATTGCTGGTCGAAACCTGCCACCGGCGCGGCATTCATGCCATGGGAGGAATGGCGGCACAGATTCCCATCCGCAACGATGCGGCAGCTAACGAACAGGCGCTGGAGAAAGTGCGCCGCGACAAGCTTCGCGAAG
This sequence comes from Terriglobales bacterium, assembly GCA_050014035.1. GTDB lineage: Bacteria > Acidobacteriota > Terriglobia > Terriglobales > Acidobacteriaceae > Acidiflorens. The sequence continues at coordinate 16,890 of JBEKED010000024.1, read as the reverse complement.
TGCAAGCCGGCCACGATGGGACTTGGGTTGCGCATCCGGGGCTGGTTGCGGTGGCCAAGGAAATTTTCGACAAGTACATGCCGGAACCAAATCAGATTTCGAAGCCGCGAGTGCATCGCACTGTCGAAGCGCGGGATCTTCTTGAGGTTCCCAAGGGCGATATCACCGAGGCTGGTTTGCGTTGGAATATCGACGTGGGCCTGCAGTATCTGCATTCGTGGCTGAAGGGGTCGGGTTGTGTTCCGATTTACAACTTGATGGAGGACGCCGCCACCGCGGAAATCTGCCGGGCACAGGTGTGGCAGTGGCTAAGGCACGGGGCTCACGTGAAAGATGGAACGCCCGTGAGCGATGCCATGGTGGAAGGGATAATCCATAAGCGAGCGGCCGAACTGGGCAGTGCCAACGACAAGAAACTGCAGCAGGCGGCTCGGGTTCTCGAAGACCTGACGACAAGCCGGGAATTTGCCGAGTTTCTAACCCTTGCCAGTTACGATTTATTGGACTAAAACGTCAAGGAATGGTGACGGGCGCGCGCAGAGGTACTCCGGCTGGCCTGCCGATTGGCTCTGTTCCGATTGAGCCTGGCTTTCTCTCGCAATTGCAAGAGCATGTTGCGGCGCGCGAAGTTGAGCGCGGCATCGCCTGTCTGCGCTCGCACCAGGATTTGATCGCCAACCTCGATCCCTGCGAAAAGAACGCCGCGCGCCTGCTGGCGCAACTTGCGATATGGACGGATATCGGATTCACCGCGCCGCCGCTGCGGCAAATTCTCAAGCGCTTTGAGGCAGCGCAGCGGTCGAAGCTCTCCATTGCCGACTACATCTGCTTGCGCATGGCGGAGGGCATGGCTGCGATGGTGGAAGAGGCGATGGAGCCGGCCATTGCTCATTTCGACTTCGTCCTCAGCCTGAAAGAGGAGTTGGACGACCGTTTTCTGCTGGCCATCGTTTATTTCTGGAAGGGGCGCTGCCTGCGCCGACGAGGCGACTACGACGAAGCCCTGATCTACACCTGCAAAGGAAGAGACCTGGCGATGGAGTTAGGGCATCCTCGGATGGCGGCGGTGATGCGGGTGCTCGAGGGCTGGCTGTTGTTCCAGCAGGGCAAGTGGAAAGAAGCAGTGCGGATTTCGCAGCAGGCGGAAAGCGTGCTGCGCGAGACTGATGATTATGTGACGCTGGGCAACATTCAATCCTTTTACGGGCGCATGGCGCGTCGCGAAGGCCGTTTCGACAAAGCGATTGAGTTTTTCGAAAGGGCCATCCGCTATTACGGCAAGCGCGATCCACGGCATCCGAACCTGGCGCGATCCTTGGCCAATATGGCGCTGGCCAAGCGCGGCATCGCTCTGCAGTTGCAGAAGAGAATCGACCGCGAGGTGCAACGCCGCCGCAAGACGTCAACCGGCCGCAGTTCCGAGGACAAACCGAGCACCAGCCGACATGATTATCGCGGGCGCTTGGCCCAACTCCGCCGCGAAGCCCTCGATCACCTCAAGGCCGCGCAAGCCATCTATGAACAGCGCCCGAACCATCACGGAGCCGGCACCGTGTACCTGAATGCCGCCTACATCCACCTTGACAATGGCGACTTTCAGCGCGCCGAGGAGGAAGCGGCCTCGGGGTATGAGATAGCGGAAGAAAAGCAAGACTACATTCTGATGGGGCGGGCGCGGATTTTGCAGTGCATGATTGAAAATGCGAAGGTGGAGGAAGAGATCGGCGAAGGCGCCGACCCGGGCAGCCACGCGCGGCGCGCCCTGGAGTTCAGTCAGGAGGCGATTGATCTGGCCAAGAATACGCAGCACCATCTGCTGCTGGCGAATGCCTATTTGTGGCAGGGATTGACGCAGTGCAATTCGTTTTTCGACAATCCGGAAGCGGCGCGCGAGTCGTATGATCTGGCGCGAGCATCCTGCGGGGCGAATCAGCCCGACAACAACATGGCGCAGGATCTGCAAATGTTAAGCGCGCGAATTCTGCGTAAGGGAAGCGTTCATCCCGCCCTGAAGGCTTGGTCGCAGGGCGCGGTGGGCGAGAAGACGTTCCGGCAAATCAGCGATGAGTTCGCCGAGATTGTAATCGCGCAGGTGTGGGAGCGCGAAAATCGCAAGGTGTCGCGAGTGGCGTCGCGGCTGTCGATTTCTCCGAAGAAGGTGCGACGCATCCTGGCGCGTGTGGGAGGGAGAAAACCGCGTCCGCGCTAGTCGAAGCCGCAGATTTAACCGCGGTGTGATTTGCGTCGCAACACATATATAAGTAACATAGTAGAGTTACTGGAGTTAAAAACGCCGTACCGCTGATTTCTCGGGCGTTGATCCCACAAGAAAAGAGTCGGATGCACATGAAAATCGCAAACAATGTGACGGAACTGATTGGCCACACTCCCCTGGTGCGTTTGAACCGGGTCACCGAGGGCGCGGTCGCCGAAGTCGTGGCGAAACTGGAGAGCCAGAATCCTCTCGCCAGCGTCAAAGACCGCATCGGTGTCAGCATGATTGAGGATGCCGAAAAGGCCGGAAGAATTCAGCCGGGCAAAACCGTTCTGATCGAGCCGACCAGCGGCAATACCGGAATCGCTCTCGCCTTTGTGGCCGCGGTGAAAGGCTACAAACTCATCCTCACCATGCCGGAGACCATGAGCCTGGAGCGCCGCGTGCTCCTGCTCGCTCTGGGCGCCGAGATCGTACTTACGCCCGGACCCCGTGGAATGAAGGGAGCGGTTCTGAAAGCCGAAGAACTGCTGGCCAATACTCCCAACGGCTACATGCTTCAGCAATTCGACAATCCCGCAAATCCAAAGATTCATTTCGAAACCACCGGTCCCGAGATCTGGGAAGACACCGACGGCCGCGTCGATTTTCTCATCTCCGGAGTGGGCACTGGCGGAACTATCACTGGCGTCTCCGAATACATCAAGGCGAAGAAGCCTTCGTTCAAGGCCGTGGCCGTCGAGCCGGTCGATAGCCCGATCCTCTCCGGTGGAAAACCAGGGCCGCACAAAATTCAGGGGATCGGCGCCGGTTTTGTTCCCAGCATCCTGCGCCGGGATTACGTTGACGAAGTGATCGCCGTCAGCAACGACGACTCCATCAACATGGCGCGCAGACTGCCGCTGGAAGAAGGCTTGCTGGTCGGCATCTCTTCGGGAGCGGCCGTGGTTGCGGCATTGCAGGTGGCGCGGCGCCCGGAAAATAAGGGGAAATTGATTGTCGTGGTTCTGCCTTCGTTCGGCGAGCGCTATCTCAGTAGTATTCTCTTCGAAGGACTCCGGAACCAGGCGTTGCAGATTCCGACCTCGCAGGTTCCGGGCTGATTTCAAAGTCATGCCGCATCTGCTGTCGCTAATCCGCGAGGACGTTGCTACCGTGCTCGATCGTGATCCGGCGGCGAAGTCGCGCCTGGAAGTTTATCTCTGCTATTCCGGCCTGCATGCGGTGTGGTTCTATCGCATGAATCACTGGCTGTGGAACCACAATTTTCTGCTGCTGGCGCGCTGGTTGTCGCAGGTCGCGCGCCTTCTCACGGCCATCGAAATCCATCCCGGAGCACAGATCGGCCGACGTTTATTCATCGATCACGGAATGGGTGTGGTGATCGGCGAGACCGCAATTGTCGGCGAGGACGTCACGTTGTACCAAGGTGTAACCCTCGGCGGAACTGGCAAGGAACACGGTAAGCGGCACCCCACGCTTCTCGACAACGTAGTGGTTGGCGGAGGTGCGAAGATTCTTGGCAACATTACGGTGGGGCACAACTGCCGAATTGGCGCCGGATCGGTGGTGCTGCGCAACGTGCCAGATGATTCGACCGTGGTGGGCGTGCCCGGACACATCATTTTTCGAGAAGGCAAGCGGGTGGTGATCACCGATCCGAAACAAATCAACGATCCCCTATCCGAGGCGCTCGCCGCGGTCGCGTCCGAAGTGAACCGGCTAGCGGAACGAGTGCGGGTGCTGGAGGGTACGGGCGGAAGTGAGCCTGTTTCCGAATCCATGCAGCGGATTATCGAGGACATCGATTACCAGATTTAGCGGAGGCAATTTAGCGACCGGGATACGATCTTTGGCCACTGACGTAGTTCAATCATGCCCTAAAGTAACTTCCCGGCAACTGGGGCAGCAGCCTAAAATTTGGCGAGTCTAAAACCGCAATTTCGGGTTTACTACAACGAGTTCCATTCTGCCGAAAGGCTATTCGAGGAGACTATGAAGACTGTTCGACACTGTGCCGTAATCGTGTTTCTTGTTGCTGTCTGCGCCACCCTGACCTTCGCCGACGATCCAGGAAGGCATCCGGCTTATCTGCACGCTCTCAGCGATCTACGCGACGCGCGCGCTCATCTGGAGCGTGGGACATGGTCCGGGCGGATGGATCGAGAAGAAGATCACGCCATCGAAGAGATCGACAAAGCCATCAGCGAGATCAAGCGTGCTGCGATCGATGACGGCAAGAATTTGAATGACCATCCCGCGGTCGACGCCCACATGGGACACAGAGGCCGCTATCATCGGGCTTTGGAGTTGCTCGACTCGGCCCATCACGATATCAAAGAGAAGGAAGATGACGGTTTTGCCCATGGCCTGCGTCATCGCGCCCTGGAACACGTCGACGAAGCGCACCGCATTGTCGAACACCTGATCGAGCAAGCCAACGACTAACCGTTCTATTGCGGAGGGACGGAGCCGGGCGGCGATGCCCGGCTCTCCGCCCGCGAGCCTCAGCAACGCCACTCCCCTTTCGCCGGACCCAAAGTATGATTGTCGTACATACTTCGGGTCGAACTTCAGCGGATGAAATACGGCTTCGTAATCGATAACCGGAAGTGCATCGGATGCCACGCCTGCACGGTGGCGTGCAAGACCGAGAACCAAGTGCCGGTGGGCGTGAACCGGACCTGGGTCAAGTATGTCGAGAAGGGCGTTTTCCCCAACACCCGCCGCGTGTTTCAAGTCACGCGCTGCAATCATTGTGAGAAGCCCCCGTGCGTCACTATCTGTCCGGTGACGGCGATGTATCAGCGCAAAGACGGAATTGTCGACTTCAATTCCGAGCGCTGCATTGGCTGCAAGGCCTGCATGCAGGCCTGTCCGTACGATTCGATTTATATCGATCCTGACGATGGCACCGCGACGAAGTGCCACTTCTGCGCGCATCGCACCGAAGTCGGACTGGAGCCGGCCTGCGTGATCGTGTGTCCGGAACACGCCATCATTGCCGGAGATCTGAGCGACCCAACCAGCGAAGCGGCCCAACTGGTGGCGCGCGAACCGGTGCGCGTCCGCAAGCCCGAGCAAGGAACTCAGCCCAAACTCTACTACATCGATGGAGATGAAAGTGCCATCGTGCCGACTGCGGCGCGGCACGAGTCGATTTACATGTGGTCGCAGCGGAACGCGGCGGTGTTTGGGGGCGGCGCCATTTATCCGGCCGATAGCCCGTTGCTGCAAAAGGATGCTGTCGCAGCCTATGACGTTTCCCATGCGCGTCCGTGGGGATGGCAAGTTCCCGCCTACTGCTGGACCAAATCGATCGGTGCGGGCGCGCTCGCGGTTACGGCCATTGCGATGCTGTTCGGCAGACTTTCGGGCGATCGCGTCCGCGATATCGCGCTGGCGACGGTCGGGCTCCTGTTCACGGCCCTCACCACGGTGCTGCTGGTTTGGGATCTTGACCACAAAGAGCGATTCCTCCGCGTGGTGTTCACGCCGCAGAGCAAATCGTGGCTGGCGCGTGGAGCATTTATTCTGATCACCTACAGCACGTTGTGCGGCGTGTTCTGGCTGGCCGCGATTGCGGGATTCTCGGTCGTAACGTCAATTTTGCTGTGGCCGACCGTGCTGGTTGGATTTTGCGCGGCTGCCTACACCGCATTTCTTTTTGGACAATGCGAAGGTCGCGACTTGTGGCAAACGCCGCTTCTGCCCGCCCATTTGATTGTGCAAGCCTTGCTGTGCGGAGCCGCCGTGCTGGCGCTGCTTCCCGATTCGATCGGCGGTTCGTCGCAAGCGCTCGCATTTGCGGCTCCCACGTTGGTCGTCACTTTGGGATTGCACTTGCTGATGTTGCTGGGCGAGGTCGCCATGCCCCACACCACTGACAATGCTCGTTACGCAGCGCGCCTGATGACTCATGGACCATTTGCCAACGCTTTCTGGGGTGGAGCGGTTGTAGCGGGGGGGATCGTTCCGATGGCACTGTTGCTACTTAGTTCTTTACTCGGCGCGTCGACCCGCATCGCAGCCGGAGCGGCGAGTGTACTGGCTCTGGTTGGACTCTTGATTTTTGAATGGTGTTTCGTGATGGCCGGACAAAGCGTGCCAAACAGCTAGGGAGGCATTCGGTGGAGCGAATGGAGATTCAGCAATGACCGATTTTAAGCGCGACGGCAGCCACCTTTCCTTTTGTCCGCCGGTCGAGAAGTGGGACGATTGGGTTGAGTACGATGCCGAAGCGTGGCCCCGCCGCGTCGAAAAGCATTATCAGCTCGTTCCCACCATCTGCTTCAACTGTGAGTCCGCCTGCGGCCTTCTCGCCTATGTCGATAAGGGAACCGGACAAGTCGCGAAGTTTGAAGGTAATCCCAAACATCCCGCCAGCCGCGGACGCCTGTGCGCGAAAGGCCCGGCCACCATCACCCAGATTCACGATCCCGATCGCATCCTCTATCCCATGAAGCGCACCGGCCCGCGCGGTGGAGGGAAGTGGGCGCGCACTTCCTGGGACGAGGTGCTGGAGACGTTCGGCCAGCGCATGCGCAAGGCATTTCAGGAAGGACGTGGCGAAGAAGTCATGTACCACGTGGGCCGCCCCGGACACGACTTCATCATGGATCGCACCTTGCAAGCGTGGGGCATCGACGGTCACAACTCGCATACGAATGTGTGTTCGTCGTCGGCGCGCCTCGGCTATCTGCTGTGGCATTATGCCGACCGTCCCTCGCCCGACCACGCCAACGCGCGATTTATTCTTCTGCTCTCCGCGCATCTTGAGTCGGGCCATTATTTCAATCCGCACGCCCAGCGCATCATCGACGGAAAAATGGCGGGAGCGAAACTCGCCGTTATGGACCCACGGCTCTCTAACACGGCGAGCATGGCAGATTACTGGATGCCGAGTTATCCCGGCACTGAAGCAGCGGTGCTGCTGGCGATGGCGATGGTCATCCTGGGAGAAAATCGCTTCGACGCCACCTTCGTTAAGAATTGGACCAACTGGGAAGAACTGGAAGTCGATGGATTTCGGGCCCAAGGCCAAACTTTCGAAGCACTGATCGAAGCGCTGAAGCGTCACTATGCGAAATTCACTCCAGAGTTTGCCGAAAAAGAAAGTGGAGTGAAAGCGGAGATCATCGTCAAAACGGCGCGCGAGATCGCGACCGCCGGCAGCCGCTTCGCCTCGCACTTGTGGCGAGGCAGCGCCTCCGGCAATTTGGGCGGATGGCAATCGGCGCGCGCCTTAATGTTGCTCCACGTACTGACCGGTTCGGTGGGAACGCCGGGCGGACATAATCTGAATGCTTGGAATAAATTTGTTCCGCGGCCCTACAAAAATCCGCCGCCGCAGAAAAACTGGAATGAATTGCTTTACCCGTTAGAGTGGCCGCTCTGTACGCACGAAATGTCGCCACTGCTCCCGCACTTTTTGAAGGAAGGCCGAGGCCGCGTTGACGCGTATTTTACGCGCGTTTTCAATCCCGTCTGGACGTATCCCGACGGATTTTCCTGGATCGAGATGTTACGCGACGAAGAGAAAGTTGGCCTGCACGCCGCGTTGACGCCGACCTGGAGCGAAACTGCATGGTTCGCGGATTACGTCTTGCCCATGGGCTTCAGTTCCGAGCGTCACGACCTGATGAGCCAGGAAACCCACGCCGGAAAGTGGATCGGATTTCGGCAACCCGTGCTGCGCGTTCTGCAGGAACGGGAAGGGAAGAAGTTCGACTACACCTATCAGGCGAATCCGGGAGAAGTTTGGGAAGAAGATGAATTCTGGATCAATCTTTCATGGGCGATCGATCCCGATGGTTCGATGGGAATTCGCCAGTGGTTCGAATCTCCGTACCGCCCCGGCCGGAAACTGACGGTCGACGAATATTACGGATGGATGTTCGAAAACTCAGTTCCTGGTCTGCCCGAAGCCGCGGCTAAGGAAGGACTGAAGCCGCTCGAATATATGCGCAAGTACGGCGCTTATGAAGTGACAACCGACGTTTACAAGCTGAATGAAAAGCCGGTGGCTCCGGCCGACCTCGCCGGATCGAAAGTTGACGCGAACGGACTCATCACGAAAGAAGGCAAGGCGGTGGGCGTGATGGTCGACGGCCAGCCGGTCGTCGGCTACAACACTCCGTCGCGCAAACTGGAGTTGTTCTCGAAGACGATGGCCGATTGGAAGTGGCCTGAATTCGCGCTTCCGGAATACTATCGCAGCCACATTCACAAATCAGCGCAAGCGGCGTCGCTGGCAAAACCTGGAGAAAATGTCGATCCAGATTTCGATTCAGCTTTCGATAGAGGCCACGTGCCGCGCGTGGAATGGCCGAAGGATGCGAAGGGCGAGGTATTCACGTTGCTGCCGATTTTCCGGTTGCCGCATCTGATTCACACGCGCTCGGGCAACTCGAAATTTCTGTACGAGATCGCGCACAAGAATCCGCTGTGGGTAAATCCGGTAGACGCGAAGAGGCTTGGCAACATTCGCACCGGCGACTTGCTCAAAGTGCATACTGAAATTGGCTTTTTCGTCTTGCATGCATGGGTTACCGAAGGGCTCGCGCCCGGAGTGGTCGCCTGCTCTCACCACATGGGGCGCTGGCGGCTGAATAAAGAGGATCATGTCGAACGCATGTCGAGCGCGTGGGTGGACTTGAAAGAAGTCGGCAAAGGGCAATGGAAGATGCGGCAAGCTTCTGGAGTTGAGCCCTACCTGACGACCGATCCCGATACGCAGCGGGTGTGGTGGAGCGATGCCGGCGTCCACCAGAACCTGACGTTCCCGGTGCATCCCGACCCCATCACGGGGATGCACTGCTGGCACCAGATGGTGCGCGTGGAGCGCGCCGCGGCCGGCGATCGCTATGGTGATATCTTCGTCGACACGAATCTTTCGTTTGCGGTCTATCAAAGGTGGAAGGCGCTTACTCGTCCCGCGCCGGGGCCGGGTGGACTTCGCCGCCCGCTTTGGATCCCGCGAGTAGTGCGTCCGGAGGAATCGGCATTCTACATCAGTGCAAAGAAAGCCTGAGCTTCTGCCACGACGTTGTAAAATAACAACCATGCCTTTGCCGCCAGGAAATCCAGCGTTCAACAAAAAGCGCACGCCGCCTCCGGATGAGACTTTTGAAGAGGCGGCCTATCTCAAGGCGCTGGGCGAAAAGCAGAGGGTCGTGAGCTTGAAACTGGCCGACGGCGAAGTAGTGCGCGGCTGGATCGAGTATTACGACAAGAACATGGTGCGAGTCACGCGCGAGGATGGTCCGAATCTGTTCATCTTCAAACACGAAATTGTGTATATCGCGGAAGACGCGAAGAAGAAGTAGGGCGGGGAGGTCTGCGCTCCCCAAGTCGCAACATACCTTCGGATTGTCATCCTGAGTGCGGCGAAGGGGCATTGTCTTGCTTCGGCAAGAGACAGCAGGTCCTTCGCTTCGCTCAGGATGACGAGATCGATGAGGTCGTAACTGATCCCGAAAATGAAAGTCCAGGCGCGCATGACCTCGCATCCCTCTCTTGATCTGATTACTCCAATGCAAGCGATGGCTCGTGAAGCGGGTAGCCTTCTGATGGAGTACTTTCGGCAGCACGTAAAGATTGAATATAAAGGTGACGTGGATCTGGTGACGGTGGCCGACCGAAAGTCGGAAGCGCTGATTCTGGAACGGATTCGCAAACAGTTTCCCACTCATGACGTAATGGGCGAGGAGGGAGCACGCGTCGAAACCGGCAGCGAGTACAAATGGTATGTCGATCCGCTTGATGGCACCACGAACTTCGCCCATAGTTTCCCGGTCTTTTGCGTTTCGCTGGCAGTCGAGCGCCGGGGACAACGAGTCGCCGGAGTGATTTACGATCCGACGCGCGATGAAATGTTCACCGCTGAACTGGGCAGCGGCGCACGGCTGAACGGCCAACCGATGCATGTATCGACCATAGGGAATCTGGGAGAGAGCCTAGTGGGAACTGGCTTTCCAAGCCACAAGCGGCACAAGAACCCGAACATTTATTTTTATCACCAGATCACGCTGCGCACTCACGGCGTAAGGCGCGCGGGTTCGGCCGCGCTCGATCTCTGCAATGTGGCATCGGGACGCTTCGATGGCTACTGGGAATTTAATCTCAATCCGTGGGACACGGCTGCGGGGGTCCTGATGGTCGAAGAAGCCGGCGGGAAGGTTACGGACTTTTCCGGCGGACCATTTCAGATCGCCAGCCGCGAAACGCTGGCGTCGAATGGACTGGTGCACAATGCTCTACTGCACGAGTTTCAGGAGATCCTCGCGGGCCGCGGGTTGGAAGAGTTGCCTAGTCCGGTCGCCTACGCGAACAGTCGAAAGTCATAATCGTCAAAAGAGGAGGGCTTGCCGCTGCTTGTTTGCTGAAAAAATCGATTGCGCGCTGCGTCGCTCCCTCAGCGGCTAAAGCCGGCACTGAAAATAAGGTCTTTATCGCAGCGGTAAACCGCTGCGCCACCCAAAAGCAAGACCAAAATCGAGTTTTTCAGCAAGCTGCTAAGCCAACAAGCGGTACAATAATTCGCGTGATTTCATCTCTTCTTGAACGCCAAATCGAAAAGCGTCCGGGCCAAGTGCGGCTACAGGGGCGCATTCTTTTTCTCACCGAAGACCCGGAGTTGATCAAAAAGCAGCTGACGGGGTGGGATCTGCCTTGGGACACGAAAAATCCCGCCAGTAATCCCAAACTTCGCGACGACATTTCTACCGATGAGATCACGCCCGCCCACTACTGCTTCTACTTTGACCGGACGCTTGGCGAGATTCCGTACATGGGTTTGCGCTGCGGCGACACGCTGCCGATTGGGCGCGGCGACGTTAAGAAGGGCGGCTTCGTGTGCTCAGTGAGCGGCAAGCGGCGCGGCAAAGGTTCCAGCCGCGAGCAATCGCCCTATGCCGAGATGTGCGCCGGAATTCAAGTTGCGATTGGCGAAAATATTGAACGCATCTACAAACAGAATTGCCAGAACCTCGGGCTGCTCACGTCGACCAACTTTTCTTTGATCGACCGAATTCGTGCGGGGGAAGAAATCGCGCTCAGTGAATTTACCGCGGGGGAAGATGAGATCACGAAGCAGGTGATCGAATACGGCGGGTTGTTTCCCTTCAATGTTGCGCGTATGCAGAAGAAGGTGTTCTTGCCGCTGATCGAGACTGTCAAGCGTCCGATGACGTTGGCGGAGAAGATTTTTTCGGCGCATATGATTCCGGGCTCATCGGAGAACGCCTCGCTGCGCTCGGCGGGACGGACGAATGCGTCCGTCCCCACGGGGTCTTTGCCAGGGCGTTACGTCAAGCCGGGCGATACAGGGTTTACTCGCGTTGATCTGCGCTTCAGTCACGAATATGTCACACCGATGGCCTCGATTTTCTATGAGCAATATGTCGGCAAAAATGTTCCGGTGAACGACGCTTCGACCATCTGCTTCTTCCGCGACCATCTGACTTTTCTCGACGAAGTAATTTCCGAAGAAAAGAAAAAAATCGGCCTGCTCGATTTGGCCACGCAACTGAAGCTGAAGCAGGAAGAGTTCGCCAAACAGCAGGGAATCAAATTGCACGGTGAACTCACCGATCGCAAGGGTTCCGAGGGCATCTGCCATTCGGTGATGCTGGAGACGTATGCGCTGCCCGGGCAGGTGAACGTGGGCTCCGATTCGCACACGCCGCATGTCGGCGCCATCGGATGCATCGCCTTCGGCATTGGCACCACCGACGTTTTCAATTCCTGGATCACGAAAGACGTTCGCGTCAAAGTCCCGGAGTCGGTCAAGATTGTCATTCGCGGCAAAAAACACGCCAACGTGACGGCGAAAGATTTCATCCTGAAAATTCTTTCGCTGGATTACGTGCGAAGCGGCAAAGCGCTAGCCAAAGTCATGGAGTACGCGGGCGAAGCGGTCGAGGCGCTCTCGGTCGACGAGCGCGCCACCATGACCAATATGGCGGCTGAAATCGGGGGCTTCACCGGCATCGTGGCCCCGGATGAAAAAGTGGTCGAGTTTTTAATGGAGCGACGCGGCCTGGAACGCGCCGAGGTCGAGAAGATGATCCAAGGATTGCAGAGCGATCCGGATGCCGAGTATGCCGAAGTGATCGAACTCGATGCGGCGAAGATCACGCCCATGGTCGCGACTCCGGGCGATCCCGGAAACGGTAAGCACATCCGCGACCTCAACGCGCGGGTGCCGATAGAAATCGCCTACGGTGGAACTTGTACAGCCGGGAAGAACGAAGACATGGACATGTACGCGTCGGTTCTAGCCGATGCGCTGCAACAGGGACGGCGGGTTGCAAAGAATGTCGAATTCTGGATTCAGTTCGGCTCGCAGGAAACGCGCGAGTATTCGAAGCGCCGAGGCTATCTCGATATTTTCGAAAGAGCCGGCGCTCGCGTGATCGAGCCTAGCTGTGGCGCCTGTATCAACGCCGGCCCGGGAGTCTCGACGCGTCCCGATCAAGTCGTAATCAGCGCGCAGAACCGAAACTTTCCCGGACGCAGCGGTCCCGGCCAGATGTACCTGGCATCGCCGCTGACCGTGGCTGCCAGCGCAGTGGCTGGCTACATTGTCGAGTACGAGCCAAGTCGGCAGCGCGAACTAACGACCGCCTGAATAAAACGCGAGGTTCTTCCCAGCGGCGATAGGTAATGCACTGCGGAAACTCCTTCGATCCGTGAGCACGGAAGGAAGCATGTTCGGCGACAGCCTCAGGCCGATAGTTTCAGAATGGGAACTGGCCTCCGCCAAACCAAGTTAATAAAACCGCCTTCCGCGAATCACATACCACTGTCCGTGTATACTGTACGCTAGGTTACATTCAACTGTACCCTTATAACCGCATAGCGTCAGAGCAAGCCAACGCTCTGGTGTAACTGATTTTTCCTAGCAACCCTGGCACTCAGCAAAGCGGCGCTTTGCGGAATCGCGAATCACCTCATGAAAATCCTGCTCTATAACCCCGACAACGGGGTCACACGTAATTTTATGCCTCATCTGTGGATGTTCCTGCTGCAGGCGCTCACGCCGCCGGGTCACGAGGTATTGCTGGTCGATGGCAACGCCCAAGCCATGGATGAAGCGGGCATCGCGCAGTATGTGCGCGACAACCAGATTGGATTAGTCGGTATCGGCGCCATGACTCGCATGATCGCTAAGGCATATCGAATGGCGGATGCGGTTCGCGCCGCGGGCGTTCCGGTGGTGATGGGCGGACCGCACGTGACCGAGATGGCTGACGAGGCACTCGGCCGTGACGGTGGCCCGCGTCACGCCGATGCCGTTGCGCTCGGAGAAGCCGATGCCACCTGGCCCCTGATCGTCAATGATGCCGCGCGCGGCCAATTGAAAGATGTCTATGCTCCCGTCGACGCCTTTGGCCAGGAGAGTAAGCCTACCCTGCAGGATTATCCCGTAATCCCGTGGCACTCGATTGATCTTAAGCAGTTCAATCTGGTGCCCAAGGTTGCCAAACGCCTGCTGCAGAAAATCGGAGCAGGCTGGGGAACCTTCCGCCTGATTCCCGTCGAATCGGGACGAGGTTGTCCATACGGGTGCGAGTTCTGCACTGTGACTGGATTCTTCGGAGATAAGATTCGCTTCCGCAGCAATGAAAGCGTTGTCAATGAACTGCTTCTGCTGAAAGCGCGCGCTCGCAGCGAAAAGGGACAGATGGCGGTCTTTTTCATCGACGACAATTTCGCCATCAACGTTAAGCGCACCAAGTCGCTGTTGCGCGACATCATCGCCGCCGGAGCGCAAGTGCATTGGGTCGCGCAGATCAGTGCGAATTTATTGCGCGACGAAGAACTGGTGGACTTGATTGCGGCCTCTGGAGGCAAATGGATCTTCATCGGCATGGAGTCGATCGATCCCTCTAATTTGAAAGACGTGAACAAGGGATTTAACAAGCCGGGCGAATATGCGGCGGTGCTCGAGCGGCTGGCATCGCGCAATGTTTACGCCATCACGTCATTTATTTTTGGCATGGACAACGATACAGCGGGAGTCGCCGAGCGCACGCTCGATCAAGTACGCACCTGGCCCCCGGGTCTTCCAATTTTTGGTTTGCTCACTCCCTTGCCTGCGACGCCGCTCTATAAGCGCCTGGAGAAAGCCGGCCGCCTGACTCGCCCCAAGCACTGGCAGGAGTTCATTCCTTTTGCCATGGCTCACACGCCGCTTAAGATGACTATCGAAGAAGCTCATGCCGAGGTGAATCGTGGCTGGGAGCAGGCGTATAGTCCGGAGGCATTGAGTGCGGCGGTCAACTCTTTGCGCGACCAGCCGCTGGGTTTTCGGGTGAACATCTTTCTGGCGCGCCTCTGTTTCCGGGGCATATATTTTCCCATGATGGGCAAAATGGCATGGCTCAAGGTGATCGTGCAAAATAGACGAACTATCTTCAAACTGGTCAGAGAAGGATGCAAAGCCGGCGCCTGGCCAGACATACCAGCGAGAATCCCGGCGACGCCGGAGCCACAGGCGGAAGCGGGTGAAGCGGCGTGGTTCTCAGCCGATTGAAAATCGCCCAAGTTGGAATTGCTGCCAGGAAAAAGCAGGTCCTTCGCTGCGCCCGGGATGACAATTGGTTGGGGATTAGCCAAAGTGGGACACCACCACCCGAAAGGTCATCCTTGGGACGCGCTCGCATTGCCGGTAGTGAGCAGGACTGAAAGAAGTGTGCAACACTTTGAAACACTCCCGAGGCAGCAATTCTGAAACGATGCGCGCCCAACAGCAGGAAAACCACGCGGTCGACATTTATTCTCTTCAAGTTGCAAGGACTATCGAAACCGTTGCCTGGAATCTGACACTGGCCCCACAGTTGCAGTTTCCGTTGCGTCTCCGCTCCTTCTGAACGCTTTGCTGGCGCGAGACGCACAAGTGGGCGGGAACCACGCCCCGCGCAATTCTCTCAGCCAGCCTGCACCGCGCTGCGATGTAAACGCATTGCAACCGGCGCTCTAGAAACCGGGCCTACTGCCCGGTTTCGTTTTTTTTGCGAGGCTGCTGCGTCAAGACGGCGTTGGCGGGATTTACCTGCGGGGGAGACGCGGGAAGCCGCGTCTCTACTGGGACCGGTCTTAGTCGCCGGCCGTTTCCAGCAGGAATCCGTTGGCTTCCTCTTCCGCGGCTACCAATCCTTCGGGCAGGCTGCCTCGGTTGTACTCCGCCATACGGTTTTTCCACTTCAGGAAATCGGTGATGCTCTCGGGTTCGATGCGGATTTCGACCCGCCGCAGACTTGCCAGCAGAAGATTCATCTCGTTCTGGAAACCGATTGCGGAACGCAGGTTCTTGGCCGACGCCTTGATGCGCTCGATGTCACGGCCGCACACTTCGAGCAGGCCCCAGCCCGCGGGAAGTTCCTCGGTTCGTAGCAGACCGCGTGGGGTCAGGTAGTAGCGCTCACAGCCGACGCCAAGCTCGGGCTTTTGCCGGAAAGGCTTGTCGCGATCGGCCAGGAAATCCGCGCGCGACACTTTGCTTTCGACCAGCACCGAATGGCATGCTTTCTTCCAGCCGATGGCGTCAGGCATCTCGCCGCTGACACAGGCCTGCTCGCTCAGCACTACTCCGCAGCGATAGCAGCGCAACCACTTCACCGCCATCGCAACTAATTTTGCATGGGTCACAGTTGCTTCCGATCACTCTTCGGTGGGCACAATGAAAGTGTGGAAGGCAGGCGTCGTTCTGAGAAGTATCAGAGTAGGTCCGGAAAGAATGGTCGTTGGTCGCTAGTCGTTGGTCGTGAGGATCACTTCGGGCGAGTTTGCCAACAACCAACGACTATCGACTAACGGCCGACTCCGCTGCCGCGCCCCACTAGCGTTACGCTCGTAACCCCTTTCACCAGCGAGGATTACAGAACTATTACAACGAAGTACGCGCAATCTTGGTATTGTCCTATCCGGACTTCCATCCAATAGGTATACGGAGAAAAGAGAAACGAATGAGCGAGACAGCGCGCGAAAGAATGAGTGCAGCAACCAGCCAGGCTATGAATGCAGCCGGAGACGGCATCAATCGCAGAGCCCGCGCCAGCCAGGATGGTTTCAACTGGGTTACGGGGATTGCCATGGGCCTGTTCCATGTTGGCGCCGTTGCGGCATTATTTTTCTTTACCTGGCCGGCATTTTTCGTAGCCATTTTCTTATGGTGGGTTTCAGGCAGTCTCGGCATTGGGATGAGCTATCACCGTTTGCTGACTCATCGCGGATACAAGACTCCAAAATGGATCGAATACTTCCTAACCTGGTGCGCTACGCTCGCGCTGGAAGGCGGTCCGATTTTCTGGGTGGCAACTCATCGCATTCATCATCAGTTTTCCGACGAAGACGGCGATCCGCACTCTCCCATCGACGGCAAATGGTGGTCGCACATGGGCTGGATCCTGAGCGGCAAGTCGATGCATCACGACACCACGACCCTTGCGCGTTACGTCCCCGACTTGACCAAAGATAAAGTTCACGTCTGGCTGACCAAGTATCACTGGACTTCGAACATTATTCTGGGCATTGTTCTTTATGCCATCGGCGGGCTGCCGTGGCTGCTCTGGGGCGTGTTCGCGCGCACCGTGGTTGGACTGCATGCTACCTGGATGGTGAACTCGGTCACCCACCTGTGGGGATCGCGCCGCTTCGCCACCAAAGAT
>JBEKED010000023.1:0-20128 GCA_050014035.1 Terriglobales bacterium | reverse complement strand
CTATACCAGAATGCGTGACGACCAGACGCTCTTCATTCTAGTGAAATTGGCGCCCGGCGCGAAGGTTGAGCAAGTGCGGCGCGAGCTTCTTGATCGCGTCAAAGACGTCGAAGTCTTTACCACCGCTGAATTCAGCCACATGACACGTTTTTACTGGATGTTCACGACGGGCGCAGGCGTGGCCGTACTGATCGCGGCAGTGCTGGGACTGGTAGTGGGATTCGTAGTGGTGGCGCAGACCATCTATGCCACCACCATGGATCACGTGCGCGAGTTTGGAACCTTGAAGGCGATGGGCGCACCCAACAGCTACGTCTACAAAGTCATCATGAAGCAGGCTGCGATCAGCGCCGTAATGGGCTATGTGCTGGGGATGATCGTCAGCGTGTTTGTGGTGCGTGGCAGTCAGGCAGGTGGCGCGGCCATCCTGATGCCGATGCCGATGGCGGTGGGAATGTTTTTTCTGACGCTAGCGATGTGCGTGGGAGCGGCGCTGGTTTCGATCAACAAAGTAACCCACATCGATCCGGCCATGGTGTTCAAAGGCTGATCGTGAAAGTCTGCGGCGAAGGTTTGCGGCGAGAGTTTGCAGCGAAGGTTCGTCGCCGCGTTCGGGGAGGAGGTCGAATGTTAATGCAAACCGCAATCGCAGTTCGCCAGCTCACCAAGACCTACGCCGAGGGCAGCACCGGAACACTGGCCTTGCGCGGAGTCAACCTCGATGTCCACGCGGGAGAGTTGCTGATGCTGATGGGACCGTCGGGAAGCGGCAAGACCACGATGCTCTCGATCATGGGGTGCATTTTGACGGCGAGTTCGGGAAGCGTGCGGATTGCGGGAGAGGAAATAACTCAGCTCAGGGAAAAGCAGCTACCCGCCGTCCGTCTGGAGCACATTGGATTTGTCTTTCAGGGATTCAATCTATTCCCCACACTGACCGCCAGCGAGAATGTGGAACTGATGCTCGATCTTAAAGGGGTGGCCGCGAGGCCGGGCAAAAAACGGGCGGCGGAATTGCTGGATCAGGTTGGCCTAGGCGACAAGCATAACAGTTTTCCCTGCGATTTAAGCGGAGGCCAGAAGCAACGCGTTGCGATAGCGCGGGCGCTCGCGGGAGATCCCGGAATTATCCTGGCCGATGAACCCACCGCCGCGCTCGACTCGCACACCGGCAAGAACGTGATGGAAATGATGAGCGAACTGGCGCACAAGCGCGACCGCGCGGTGGTGATCGTGACGCACGATGCGCGCGTGCTTAGTTTCGCCGATCGCATCGTGAAGATCGAGGACGGAGCTATTACTGGCGCGGAGTCAGCGCTCACGGAGTCCGTTCCGGCCAGAATACTGCCGCACAATTTCCTGCAACCGGCGGTGAACCTTGCTTAGACAAGGCAGGGCTTAGACAAGACAGCGCGGAAAACGAAGTAGCAACTGAATCCAAGGAATCGCGGTCATGACGGAAAACAGTTTTAGTGGCGGATTCGCAAGAATGAAGAACAGAACCGTGGTAGTCGTAGGCGCGGCCGCGTTCCTGCTGACGATATCCTTATTATTCGCCACCAGGCGTGCTCATGAAAATGCCGCCATTTCACCGGCCGCATCGCTCACCCACCAGCCCAGTCTGATTGCCGGTCCCGGGCGCGTCGAGCCGTACTCGGAAGATATCAAGATCGGCTCTGAGCTGAGCGGGCGCCTGAAATCTGTTTTCGTCGAAGAGGGAGACGCGATTCGTCGCGGCCAGGTTCTCGCCGAACTGGAGAATGCCGACTACCGCGCCCAGGTCGAATCCGCAAGGGCGAGTGTATTAGCGAAGCAGGCGGCCCTGCGCAAGGTGATCAACGGCGCCCGGCACCAGGAACGGGATGAGGCGTGGTCTTCGGTCAACGAGGCGCGGGCCGTGATGGATAACGCGCAATCGGAATGGCGTCGCCGCCAGGAACTCTTCGCCGCGGGCGTGGTTTCACGCGAAGAACTGGATCGTTACGCGCGCGAGGCCGATGTCGCCGCCGCCAAGTATCAATCCGCGGTCGAGCAACATTCTCTCGTTGACGATCATCCCCGCGAAGAAGACCGCTCCCTCGCCGAAGCCGACCTGCAACTGGCGAAATCGCAACTCGAGGAAGCGCAAGCGCGCTATGAAAAGACCTTTATCCGCTCGCCCATTGATGGGAACGTGCTGCGTAAGCATCATCGCGGCGGCGAGAGTGTCTCCAATTCGTCGACCGTTCCCGATCCCATCCTGACCGTCGGAGACCGGAAAACGCTGCGCATACGCATGGACGTTGACGAAACCGATGTCGGCAAAGTCCGTATTGGGCAAAGAGCCTACGTAACCGCCGATGCGTTTGCCCAGCAGAAGTTCTGGGGACGAGTCGTGCGCGTGGGCCAGCAACTGGGCCCGAAGAACGTCCGCACCGATGAGCCGGCGGAACGCGTGGATACCAAGATCCTGGAGACGCTGGTCGAACTCGATCCCAGTGCGCAGCTTCCCGACGGCTTACGCGTAGATGCGTTCATTCTGCCCGAGGGCAGCGAAGAGGCGGAGGTACAGCCGCGACGCTTCTAGACTCCTCCGCACGGAGTTGCACCTGCGCGAGAAAAATTATTGCGGCAAGATCTCCTTCAACGCCCACTCAATCCGGTCCACTTCTTCGCGGATGAGCCGGATCGATTGCTGGTTCTTCACCGGGTGGGCCAGCGGAGTGATTCCCTCGACCGCTCCGCGGATTTGATGATTGCGCGCCCAAATGAAGTTAAGCCGGGCGCGCCGCTGCTTGCGATTGCGATAAACATCGCCGACGAACCTGACCGCGAGCCAGGCAAAAACCAGACCAAAGAAAGCCTCGATCGGAAGGCGATCCGTCGCCCCGTCGAATTCGGAAAACAAGACGCGGTAGACCGCTTCTCCCATTCCGAGCGCGGCAAACAACACAGTGATCCCGAAGAAATAAACTTTCAAGCGTTCCATCGGTTGAAAGCGCAGGGAGTCTTCGCCCCCGTCAGGTGTCCGCAGAAACTTGGTTGTCATACTTACTCCAAAGTGATCGGTCACTAGTCCCGGACTCTCGCCAGCGGGACAGTGCGAATTTTCTGAAATGATAACTTGAAATTGCAAATCGTGGAGCCATTTTTCTTCAGCCTGAATTCAGCCCACGATCCCAGCACCGTCCCGCTTCCCCCGGAATCGTATTCCAACGCAGTCAGCGTCTTCGAGCGGCGCTCCAACACCCCGCAAGAATCGTTTTAATGCAAGCGTTTTTTGTTGACAGAATCTCTCTTCCGTATAGAATGCGAGTTGATTTTGCGGGACCGCGTTTGGTTAGTTCTACTCCGCGACCCGCAAATGGCCCTCCCCTAACCCCGTTAGCTTTGCAGGATAATGGGGGTTTGTTTTCAGAGCGCGAATGAGGCTTTGTGTCCAACCCGCCTGCTGATGCCCCGCGCCTGCGCCGCTCGCTCACCCTTTGGGACCTGATTCTATACGGCGTCATCGTGATTCAACCGGTCGCACCCATGTCGGTGTTTGGAGTGCTCAGCGACCGCGGACATGGGCACGTAGTCACGACCATCCTGATCGCGATGGTAGCGATGCTCTTTACCGCCATCAGCTATGGTCGCATGGCCCGCGCTTACCCCAGCGCGGGCTCAGCCTTCACCTACGTAGGACAGGAAATTAATCCCGCACTGGGTTACGTCACCGGCTGGAGCATGGTGATGGACTACATGCTCAATCCGATCATCTGCACCATCTGGTGCAGCCAGCAGGCGCACGTATTTGCTCCGGGTGTGCCGTACGCGGCGTGGGCTGTATTCTTTGCGCTCGTGTTTACGCTGCTGAACATTCAAGGCGTGAAAACTTCGGCGCGCGTGAACTCGGCTCTGGCGGCGGGAATGGGCGTGGTGATTGCAATTTTCTTTGTGGTCGCGGCGCGCTACGTTTTGGGACATCCTCACGACAGCGCAGGTTTCTATACCCGGCCTTTCTACGACCCGAGCCTGTGGAACACGAAGGCAGTCCTTGGAGGAACATCGATCGCGGTGCTCACCTACATCGGCTTCGACGGCATCTCCACGCTCTCCGAAGAAGCCGAGAACCCGCGCCGCAATATTTTGCTGGCGACGGTGCTGACCTGCCTGGTGATCGGTATTCTCTCGGCGGTTGAGGTTTATGCCGCGCAGTTGATCTGGCCGGCATCGCAGCCTTTTCCAGACGTTGACACTGCCTTCGTTCACGTTGCCGCCCGCGCCTGGATGCCGATGTTTGGCATCCTCGGATTCACCCTGCTGGTAGCCAACTTCGGATCGGGCATGGGCGCCCAGATCGGCGCTGCACGCCTGCTCTACGGCATGGGGCGAAGCAACGCGCTGCCCAAGTCTTTCTTCGGAGCGGTCGACGCCAAGCATCGCGTGCCGCGAAATAACGTGTTGTTTGTCGGTGCCATCGCCCTGATTGGCGCGTTTGTGATGAGTTACGGCCTGGGCGCTGAGATGCTCAACTTCGGCGCGCTCATCGCTTTCATGGGCGTGAATGCCGCCGCTTTCGTGCGCTATGTGATGCGCGAGCGAAAATGGACGATGTCATTTGTCGTGCCGCCCGTGCTCGGCTTCGTGATCTGCTTATTACTCTGGATCAGCCTGAGCACGCCCGCCAAGATCGCCGGCAGCATCTGGATGGCTGCAGGCATCGCTTTCGGCGCCTGGAAAACGCGCGGCTTCCGCGGGGACCTGGTCAGCTTTGACGTGCCCGCGGACGAGTAGAAGAAATTTTGTGATTTGGTAATTGGGTAATTTTGTAATCTTAAAACGTCGCACTCGCCTCCGTTCTTGAATTACAAATTCTGACGAAGCATCGCTATTTCAAGAAAAATCCCAACTGCTCGGGAGCGGGCAGGCTCTTGGTAGTGTCGTATTGTCGCTCGGCCAGTTGTACAGCCACAATCTTCGCCTGCATCTCGGAGGCCAGATTGTCGTAGCGAACCAGAACGTTGTCCAGCCAGTAAGGATTGTTCTCGCGCGCCCAGCCTTCCGCGTACATCTTGCGCATCTCGGTGATCGAATCGCGCAGGCTCTCCAGTCGCCCGTTGATGTCAATCATTTCATCCAAGTCGGTTTGCACGCGGATCTTGTCCGTCTGATTCTGATAAGCGTCCCAGTAGAAATGGCTGATCTCGGTCGTGAACTGGACTTTCAAGCCCAGCGTGTCGAGGTGCCAAGCGGCGAGAAGCATATCGTCGAGAGTTTCAGCATGGAGGTGCGCCTTCGCACGATTGCGCAGAAGCGATTCCGCGGCCCGCTCCGCGCCCATGCGCAAATCGTGGGTAACCGGCAGCGCTCTGGCGGCTGTGCTAGCGCCGACTTCGGTGAAGGCATCGGACCAGAAGAGTTCGTGGCTCGCGTTGTCGAGTTTCATTCCGGCTAGAAGCGTGTGAGCGCGATCCAGGTTCTCGATCACATCAGTAAAGGCTCTGTCGTCATTATTTCGGTAGAAAGCCCAGTCGTAGCTGGTCTTGAAATCATCGATGCTCGACTCCCCGGGCTGCCAACTGGCGGCCGCGCCAAAGATCAACGCGGGCCAGGTCATGTCCAGAAGGGATTCCCCGTCGTCGTTCCAAGTGGAGTTCAGAACGCCGATCGCCTGATGCTTCTGGCCGTCGCGTACAAAGTTTCGGATGTTCACGAAAGCGCTTTCAAGGTCCGGCCAGATCACGCCCCAGTTCCCCGCCCCCGGCGCGACCACAACGCGTACGCCAGCGTTCGTGTAGGGCGTAATGATGTCTTCATAACTGGGCTTGGGGACGTACTCCCACGGCACGGCGATCATATCTTTCGGAATCGTGCCGAGCAGTTCGGGATACTTAACCGCGATGTCTCCCCAGAACATGAGCTGCTTGTGATAAGGCCGCATGATCTCGAAAACCTTTAGGAGGTGATCGAGATAAACGCGGCCGAGTCCTTCCTGGTCGGCGAGAGCTTTCGTCTGGCCGAGGCCGAGTTCGATGGTTTCGTCGGCTCCAATATGGAAAAACGGGCCGGGAAACAACGGAACCACCTCGCCGTAAACCTGACGAATGAAATCGTAAGTTTTGGGATTAGTGGGCGTGAGCACGTGTCCGTGAGGCGTTTCCGCCAGGTCAGAATACATTTCGTACTTCAAGAACTGATGCAGATGTCCAAAGGCCTGCTGCTCAGGCAGAAGGGTGATGTAGTACTTGCTGGCGTAGTCGACAAGTTCCTTGATCTCAGCGGGAGTTAATGCCGCTTGCCTGGGTGGAACCAACGGCTGGGTGTGGAAGTCAAAAACTTGCTCCATATTGAAGCCGACGAGGTTGATTTTGTACCCCGCCAACGTGCGGATCTGCGTCTTCAAGTAATCGAGTGTAGGAATGGGCCCGCGGCTGATGTCGTCGCTCACGCCGCGCCATTCCATGCTGGGCCAGTCGCGGATGACTAGAGCGGGAATCGTCAGCGTTTTTTCGCTGGGGCCTTGTGGACGCAGCAACTGACGCAACGTTTGCACCCCATAGAACAGGCTCTGCGCGGTCTCTCCCGCCACTAGCACACCGGAATCGGTAGAGCGGATCACATAACCCTGCTTCGCAAGTTCATGATTGCCGTTATCGTCGCCGACTTTCACTCCCTGCGATTCGAGATAGATTCGCAAGCCGCGGTCGGTCAAGCGGCCCAGCGAAATGTGCCCGCTCGTCTTTGGCGCAGCGCTCACTGCTTCGATCAACAGCTTCACGCCGGTGCGATCCAGAATCTCCCTTTGCAGTGTCTCCGCCGCGGTCCGGTCTTCGACACTGCTGATGAGGATGGTGGTCGAGGGCTGGATCACGAATTTGCCTTCGGCCAGGCGAACCTCCTTCGGCGCGGGCAGAATCTTGAGCGCACGAACGGCGTCGTTGACCTGGGCATGACAAGCAAGAGGCCAACAGCCAAGGCAAGCGAGAAAAATCCATTTCGTGATGTTCACTTTTGTAATTTGCATCAGGTGCAGCGCGAGCCTAGCAGCTAGGCTGCAGGTTTTAAAGTGCCGAGCCATCCAACCCCACCCACGGCTCAACCTCCGCTCCCACGAGCGCACGGACGCGCACGTGAAAAAACCAATTCCGCTTGACATAAAACCTGAAATGTATCAGTATTCATACGTTTTAATAAACATCTTACTCGCGAAGCGAACCTGGCGACAAGACGGGAAGGGCGGGACGCAACGTGATCGGTGGGGTTGACATTGGCGGCACCAAGATCGCGGTGGGAGTCGTCGACCAGGCAGGCCGTGTCCTCGCTAAGAACGAGTGTCCTACGGACCCACAACGTGGCTTCGATCACGCCATGCAACTGGTGACCACGCTCCTTCATCAGTGCGTGAAACAGAGCGGGGTAAAGTTGCGAGGGATTGGGATCGGTAGCGCCGGTCCGCTCGACAGCACCACCGGCACCTTGGGCAACGTAAATAACTTGCCCGGATGGAAGGGCGGCAATCCGGGAGAGATTTTGTCGCGAGAGTTTGCGGTCGCGGCCGCTTTGGAAAATGACGCCGATGCCGCCGCGCTGGGCGAACTTCGGTGGGGAGCGGGACGATCCAAAACGCGCTTGCTCTATGTGACCGTGGGAACGGGCATTGGCGTGAGCGTAATTCTGGATGGCAAAGTGTATCGCGGCGTGGACGGCTGCCATCCCGAAATTGGGCACCACATCATCGATCCCATTGGGCCGCCCTGTACATGCGGCGCGCGCGGATGCTGGGAAAGTCTGGCGGCCGGGCCGGCGATGACGGTGCTGCTCAGAAAAGATTCGTCTGCGGTTTCCGCGAACTGCAATCTCAGTGCCCGCGAAATCTGCGCGCGTGCACAAAACTCCGAGGAATGGGCGCAACGCGCGGTGGAGCGCGAGGCGTACTATTTGGGGCTCGGTCTGGCCAATCTCATTACCGTCTTTGCTCCAGAAGTCATCGTACTCGGCGGCAGCGTCATGAAGAGTGCGCACTTGTTTTTTGATCGCATGCGTGAGGTGATCCGGCAGAATTGCAAACTGGTTCCCGTCGACCGCGTAGAAATCAAGCTGTCGTCCTTGGGAGCCGATGCCGGGTTGATCGGCGCAGCCCAGGTTTGGCACGATCGTTTTGGAGATTAGTTTGAACACCAATACGCATCCGATTATCGAAGGCCAGTATCTTCGTGACATTCTGGATCAGCCGCTCGCGCTAACGGCAACCCTCGGGCAACTGGAAATTTCGAACGAGCTGACCGTTCTCGCCCGGGGTTTGCGCGAAGGAACGATCAAGCGCATCGTTCTAACGGGCATGGGAGCTTCTTTTCATGCCTTGCATCCGCTGTTCTTGCGGCTGAATGAGCATGGTTACACCGCGGTCGCGATTGAGACTTCGGAACTTGTGCACTCCGTGCCCCGCTGGTTCGAACCGGAGACGCTAATCATTGCGATCTCGCAGTCTGGAGAAAGCGCAGAGACAATCCGCCTGCTCGAAGAAAACCGCGGCCGGGCAGCCATTATAGGCGTAACCAATGCCGCCGATAGTGCGCTGGCTCTGCGGGCGAATGCTTCGATGTTTACGGTCGCCGGGACGGAGTATTCCGTTTCCTGCAAGACCTACGTGACCGCTTTGATGGCGCTGCACCTGCTCGGGGGATTTCTGTGTGGCTGCGATGCAAGTCAGACGCGGGATGAACTGGCGCAAAGCATCCCAACAGTTGCATCGTATCTGCGCAACTGGAAGGACCACGTTTTCGAGATGATGGCAGAGATGGGGCGTGTCCGAGATTTGTTTTTGCTCGGACGCGGAGCGTCTTTGGCCGCTGCCGGCGAGGGCGCGCTGATCATCAAGGAATCGGTGCGGCTGCACGCGGAAGGCATGAGCGGCGCGGCATTCCGCCACGGACCGCTGGAAATGGTCAACCCTGAAACTTTCGCCGCAGTCTTTGCGGGAGCGGAAACTACGAAACCGCTACAGGCTAGACTGCTGGATGACATTCGCAAAGCTGGCGGCAAGACCGGCTGGATCGCCGAAGACGCCAGTGGGGGAGCATGGAAATTACCCCGAACGACGCCGCCAATGCGTCCCATCGTTGAAATTCTTCCAGCACAAATGATGACGCTGGCGCTCGCGGCTGAAGCGGACATTGAGGCGGGGCGATTTGCTCGCGTTTCGAAGATCACCACGACGGAGTAATTCTCGGTAGCGTAATGGTTGCCGCTCGCGAATCGCTGGAGTTTGGGAATCTTTTAGGGGGTACGATCTTGCTGAACATTCGGCAGTGCGCTTCGTGGTTTGACCGTTCGCACTTTTTCTTCTTCAAGCTGCGATCTCATTTGCTGTTTTCGGCCGCGGCTCTCCTTAGCATTCACTGCTTGGGTGCCAGCGCCGTGGCCGACGATCAATCTACACTTCTCGCCGACAATTGGCAGATTCAGTCCGCGTGCGATGGGAAGGTTGGCGGGCGAGAGATTTCAACCGCCGGTTTTCCTGCGGACGCTTGGCACAAAGCCCGCGTGCCCACAACGGTGGTCGCGGCACTGGTTGCAGATGGTACCTATCCCGACCCTTATTTCGGAATGAACCTCAGATCATTTCCCGGGATGGACTACTCCTCGAAGTCCTTCTTTGCAAATCAGCCCATGCCAGCGGACAGTCCGTTTCGCTGCGCGTGGTGGTACCGCACTGAATTCACCCTTCCAGCATCAGCGAATTCCCCCACGACCTGGCTGCATTTTGATGGAATCAATTATCGCGCGAATGTCTGGCTGAACGGCGAGAAGATTGGCGACGCCGAGAACCTTGCCGGCATGATGCGGGTCTTCGAGTTGGAAATCAGCAAGCGTCTCGCAGCCGGCAAACCCAACGCTTTGGCGGTGGAAGTCTTTGCCCCCGATAAGACCGATCTAGCGATGACCTGGGTTGATTGGAACCCGACTCCGCCTGACAAAGACATGGGGCTGTGGAAAGACCTCTATCTGACGACGACCGGGGCCGTTCGCTTGCGCCATCCCTTTGTGGAATCCAAGCTCGAACCCGGTTACGCGGCGGCATCGCTTACCATCACCGCGGATCTGCGCAATGCTGCTGCCCGTTCGATCGCGAGCATCGTTCACGCCGAGATTGACGGGATTCAGGTAAGCCAGAAGGTGGAACTGGCGCCTTCGGAATCAAAAACGGTTGTCTTTGCGCCCGATCGGTATCCGCAACTGCGCATCGCTCATCCCCGGCTGTGGTGGCCGTATCAGATGGGCAAACCCGAAATGTACACGGCGCAACTGCGGGTCGAAGCGGATGGACAAGTCTCCGATTCGACGAGCGTGCCGTTTGGCATCCGTGAAGTGACTTCGCAGCTCACGAAAAAGGGATACCGCTTGTTCAAGATCAACGGCCGCAATCTGCTCATCCGAGGCGCGGCGTGGGCGCCGGATATGCTGTTGCGCTGGTCGCCCGAGCGGGCCCAGGCGGCGATCGATTACGTGCGCGACATGAACCTGAACGCGATTCGCCTCGAAGGCCGAATGGAGCGCGATGAATTCTTCGATCTCGCCGATCGCCAGGGCGTCCTGATCATGCCGGGATGGACCTGCTGCGACTTCTGGGAGCAATGGAAAGAGTGGACCCAGCAAACTACGAAGATCGCAACCGCTTCGCTTTCCGATCAGGCCCTGCGTTTGCGCAGCCACCCGAGCGTGTTCGTCTGGCTTTACGGCAGCGACAATGCGCCGCCGGAGAAAATCGAAACTCTCTACTTGCAGGTTTTGAAAGAAGCGCGCTGGCCTAACCCCACCATCTCTTCGGCGAACTCTGAGCGCACGAAGCTAACCGGCGCTTCCGGGGTAAAGATGACGGGGCCCTACGATTACGAGCCGCCTAATTACTGGCTCACCGACAAGAAAGCCGGCGGGGGATTCGGATTCAATACTGAAACCAGTCCGGGTCCGGTGATCCCAACGCTCGAGAGTCTGAAGCGATTTATTCCGGCCGATCACCTGTGGCCGATTGACGATTACTGGAATTTCCACGCCGGCCTCGAACGCTTCACCACCATCGACAGGTTTGTGAATGGCATGGACCATCGTTACGGCAAGGCCGCCAACCTGGAAGACTTTCTGCGCAAGTCCGAAGCCATGAACTATGAAGCTCAGAGGGCAATGTTTGAGGCTTATGGGCGCAACAAATACGAATCCACGGGCGTGATCCAGTGGATGCTCAACAATGCGTGGCCTTCGATCATTTGGAACTTGTACGATTACTACCTGGTTCCGGGAGGCGCGTATTTCGGATCGAAGAAAGCCTGCGAGCCGCTGCACGTTCAGTATTCCTATGACGATGATTCCGTCGCCGTAGTGAATGGCTATGACCACGCATTCGCGGGGGCGATTGTCCGGGCGACGATTTACGACATCGACGCGAAAACAAAAGCACGACAGGAGGTGACGCTGGATATCCCGGCGGACAGCAGCGTCAGCGCCTTGAAACTATCGAAGGTGAACGGTATCTCTGCGACTTATTTTTTGAAACTTGAACTGCAGGATGCTTCCGGCAAGCTGGTGAGCGACAACTTTTACTGGCTCTCGACTAAGCCCGACGAATTGGATTGGGCAAAAAGGTTAGAAGAAATCTACACGCCACAAAGCGCATACGCCGACCTGAGCGGGTTAAACACTTTGCCGCCCGTAACACTAGTGGTCCGCAGCTCGCTCCGCCAGCAGGGGAACGAATCGGTGGTTCATGCGGTTGTCGAAAACCCGACCTCCAGCCTGGCGTTCATGGTTCATCTGCGCGTGGCCAAGGGCAGGGGCGAGGATGTGGTGCCCATATTCTGGGACGATAACTATACCCCCCTCATGCCCGGGGAGAAGCGCGAGCTCAGCGCCCGCTTCAAATCTGACAAAGCCCCTGGCGACGGACTGATACTGACAGTCGATGGCTGGAACGTGGTCGCGACCAGTAGTCCGATCGCAGTAGAGGAGGACCGCTGACGCGTCTCTACTCCGAGCCAAGAAAACCATGGCGGGCGAATAGTGGGCGAGTATGATAGGTAGTCTTGAGCGCGCGAGCTCGAGGTTGAACAACCTGCTCTCCTCAGAACGCGCGCTGCACACTTCATATTCTGGACGCTTCCTATTAAGGCCATAGGCATGGTGACAATTCGCGATGTGGCGAAGGAGAGTGGGTTTTCTTCCACTACCGTCTCCATTGTGCTGAACAACGCTCCGTTGGCCCGCTATATCCCCACCACTACCAAGAAACGCATCGAAAGCGCGGCGAAGAAACTGGGCTATCGTCCCAACCTGTTTGCCCGCTCCCTGCGCAGCCGTCGCAGCCACACCATCGGGGTGATGGTGTTCGACATGACCGACCCTTTCTGCACGCTGGTGTTGCGCGGCATCGAGAACTCGCTCTACCAGGCGTCGTATCTGCCCATCCTGACCGACGTGCATAACGAGCGCGCACGCTTCGAACGTTACCTCGAGATGCTGCTCGACCGGCGAGTGGAAGCGCTGATTGTGCTCGCCAACTGGCTGTTCGTGAATATCGATGTGCTTGGCGATCTGGAAAAGAACAATATCCCGACCGTGATGATTGCGCGGGAATTGAAAAATGACGCGATCAGCTCCGTCATCGTCGATAACGAACTCGGGGCTTACACCGCAGTGGAACATTTGCACTCTCTCGGGCATCGCAAGATTGCGTTCATTCGCGGGCCCCGGACTTTGAACGACAGCGCTGCCCGCTGGAAAGGCGTGCGCTCATTCGCTAAAGCCCGTGACCTGGAGTTGGACCCGCGGCTCATCGTGGACCTTCCCGAGTCACGCGACCTGATGTCGAGCTTTGAGGCGGGCTACAAGCTAACCGAAGAGATGCTTAAGGCGAAGCGTCCTTTTACAGCGCTGATGGCCTTCGACGATATGACGGCGTTTGGGGCGGTCCGCGCCTTGAACAAGGCTGGACTGCGCGTGCCGGAACAGTGCTCGGTGATCGGGTTTGACGATGTGGCGGCGTCGAGTCTGTGCACGCCTCCTCTTACTTCGGTGCGGCAGCCCATGGAGGCGATGGGAGCACTGGCGGCCAGCATTGCGCTCGAGGGAATCAACGCCGCGCTGGAAAAACGCGACCTGCCGGCGGTCCACCGAAAACTGGCTCCGGAGCTGGCGGTTCGGGATTCCACCCGCAGTCCGGCCTAGAGGCTGGCGGGGGCTGCAAAATGGAGATATGTTTCACGTGTATCCCCCGGAACTTTGCTGATGTGATCGTATTCCTTGTGATCGGAGTTGTCCTGTTAGCGCTTCTGCCAGCAAAACGAGAGGCAGTCGCGCCGCGAGTTGCGTGGACGAGCGCAGAAACCCCACACTCTACGCGGACAACGTTTCTTCTCGACTTCGTTTCACGCGATTTCACTCGTTTGAGTGCGCGATCGTTGTTGCCGTCAGCAGACAGGCTCGGGAGAGAATCTCTACTCCACCGTCACCGACTTCGCCAAGTTTCGCGGCTGGTCCACGTCGCAGCCGCGGCGCACTGCGATGTGGTAGGCGAGTAGTTGCAGCGGCACGATCTCCAGAATCGCCGACAGTTCATCCGGTGCTGGCGGAACGAAGAGTACGTGATCGGCTTCCTCCGCGATTTCTTTGTCGCCTTCGGTGGCGAGTGCGATGACGATGCCGGAGCGAGCTTTTACTTCTTTCAGATTCGACATCGTTTTTTCGTAACGGGTCATCGACTGGGGGCTGGTCACGTCGCGCGTGGCAATGATGACGACCGGCAGATTTTCGTCGATCAACGCATTCGGTCCGTGCTTCATCTCGCCCGCCGGATAACCCTCGGCGTGGATGTAAGAAATCTCCTTAAGCTTGAGCGCGCCTTCGAGGGCGATGGGATAGTGAATGCCGCGTCCGAGGAAAAGAAAGTCCTGAGCGCGGACATAAGTCTTGGCCAGTTCGTCGCAGGCTTCATCGTGCGTCAGAATCTGTTCCAGTTTGCCGGGAATGCGCATGAGTTCCTGCACGGCAGCTTTGGCCTGTTCGGATGTCATCGCGCCGCGCACCTGCGCCAGATACAAGGCGAATAGATAAAGAGCGGTTAGTTGTCCCGTAAAAGCTTTGGTCGATGCCACGCCGATTTCCGGTCCGGCGTGAGTGTAGACGGTGCCCACGGCTTCGCGCGTGATCATGGAGCCGACCACGTTGCAGATGGCCAGCGTCTTCGAGCCCTTGGCTTTGGCTTCACGCTGCGCGGCAATCGTATCCGCTGTTTCACCAGACTGCGAAATCAGGAGCGTCATCGTGTCCGGCCCGAGAATCGGGTCGCGATAGCGCCATTCGCTGGCGTAATCGACTTCCACCGGAACGCGAGCCAGGTTCTCGATCATGAACTTCGCCGCCAGCCCCGCATGCCAACTGGTGCCGCAGGCGGCGATATTGATTTTCTTCAGCGCCCTGAACTCGGCTTCGCTGACCTGCATTTCGTCGAGGAAAATAGCGCCGGTGTCCTGCGAAACGCGCCCGAGGGTGGTGTCGCGGACGGTG
This sequence comes from Terriglobales bacterium, assembly GCA_050014035.1. Lineage (GTDB taxonomy): Bacteria > Acidobacteriota > Terriglobia > Terriglobales > Acidobacteriaceae > Acidiflorens. The sequence goes on along the minus strand of JBEKED010000023.1, from coordinate 5,608 downwards.
CGCGGCTGCTCATAAATCTCTTTGAGCATGAAGTGCTTGAAGCCGCCCTTCTCCGCCATGATCGGATCCCAGGTGATGCGCTGCGCCTTGCGCTCCAGCGGATTGCCGTCGAAATCGGTCACGCGCACACCCGCTTGCGTGATGACGGCCAGATCGCCATCGGCGAGAAAAAAAAGATCGCGCGTGTGATCAAGTAGTGCAGGCACGTCGGAGGCGACAAAGTATTCGTCCTTGCCGATGCCGATAACGACGGGCGGTCCATTGCGCGCCGCGACGATCTTGTCCGGTTCGTCCACCGCGATCACCACCAGCGCGAACACGCCGGTAAGTTCCTTGACCGCTTGACGCACGGCTTCTTCGAGTTTCGAAGCGGTGCGATGGCCGTTGCCCGTTTGCAAGTAATATTTTTCGATGAGGTGCGCGATGATTTCGGTGTCGGTTTCCGTGGTGAATTTGTGGCCTTCGGCAATTAGCTTCTTCTTGAGCGAGAGATAGTTTTCGACAATGCCGTTGTGCACCACCACAATTCTGCCGGTGCAGTCGCGATGGGGATGCGCGTTTTCTTCGGTGGGGCGGCCGTGCGTGGCCCAGCGGGTATGTCCGATGCCGTAGGTGCCGTCGAGCGGCTTGAGGCGGATCACTTCTTCCAGGTTGCGCAGTTTGCCTTCGGCGCGCCGAATCTCAAGCCCCGTGCCGTTTCCGGCGACTGCGATTCCGGCCGAGTCGTAGCCCCGATACTCCAGCTTTCTCAGGCCCTCAATAATGACGGGAACGACCTGCTTCTTACCCACATACCCCACAATGCCGCACATTGAAATTGGCTCCTTGACGGATGATTCGGGGGGTTCCGGTGATTGTTCGGGCATCGTTGCCCGTCAAGCAAAACGCGGAACTTACTCTTCGAGGGAGAAACGAAACTCTTCAATGACCGGGTTCGTCAAAACCTCACGTGCAATCTGTTCCACTTCGGCTTGCGCCTCGTCCTTTGACATACCGCCGTTAAGAGCAATTTCGAAGTATTTTCCTTGCCTTACGTCGTGCAAATTCTTGTAGCCAATCTTTGTCAGGGCGCCGTGGATGGTTTTACCTTGCGGATCCAATACGCTCTTCTTCAGCGATACGTAGACGTAAGCTTTCATCAATGGGTTGATTATACGTCAGGCAGCAACGAAGCGGACCGTGGTTTTCGTTATAGCAGGTATATGTCGAGCGGTCACTTTCGCGAGCTCACTTCCCGTAACTTATTCAAAGCACGACAGTTGACTATCCAACTCCGCAATTGCGCTCTCCAGCAACTGGCGGTAACGAAGGTTGCTGGCGGCGTCCAGTTGTTGCCTGAGGCGCTCCCGCGAAAGCAACAGGCCCTCGCGCCTCCGGTTGCGTTGCTGCTCGTCGGAGGTAAGCGGTGGGCGGACGATTTTCCGCCCCTCGGATCTTTCCTCTTGTTGTTGCTCTACGGATTTGCTCTCCCACCCGCGTGCCATGTGGCTGAATCGAGCGTCTCCACTGTATCGGCGTCAGGCGACCTCTAATCCGCGTGATCCAGATGAACCCCTGCCGATTAGAAAGAGCGTTTCCGCCGACCGCTCATACTGATCGACTAATGCTGGAATTGGCCGACTTTGCAAGCCGGGCAATAGCACTCCGGCTAGCAGAATGACACCAGCCCTGAGGGTCTGCACTCGAAGCCGAAAGGCATTTTCAGCAGCCTGAGCACCGGAGGCTGCGATGGTTGGATCGGAACTCCGTTGCGCCGCCTGCCCCACCATGGCAAGCTGCGCCGCGGCTCGCCCTGCTTCCCAGGCATAGAGAAATGCCGCCCAGGCCCGCTGCCGCTTAATCGCGCGGAATTTCCTGGGAGGCAAATGATCGCGCAGGAACGCTTCCTCGGAGAAGTCGACCAGGTTTCTGAAAGCTTGGATGTCAAGAGCACGGAACGCCTGGACAGCTCTTTCTAAATCGCCCGGGCGAGTGCGGCTGCGGAGGGCAGCATACAGCAGGATCGCCAGCGCGCTGAGTCCAACCGCGACCAGAACCCAAGCGGCGATCATTGCCGGAGCAAGTGTTGAAATTCCTTGTTCCAAGTCTCTACCTCCTCATCGGGAACTACCGTCACGGACAAAGGCTTAGGTTCGGGCACCATTAGATATCGGATCCAGATCGATGTGCAAACGAAGAAGGCGCCGGTTATGGTCAAATTCAAAAATCTCGTCCATCCCCAGCTTACGAATTCCGCGCCCAGTCCGTAGGTCGCCAGATCAACACTAGTCATGATTCCCAGACCAAGCGTGATCCCAAATGCATGGCGACGCCAAGACATACCCAGGAAGCGGGAAAAGAGCAAAAAAGATAGGAGCAAGCCAGTTTGAACCATGGCCGCTCCCCGATTCACCACAGTTACGCCGGCAAACCACCGGGCACTGGTGTTTCCCGGCGCCAAGACAGCGAGCAATACTCCCACTCCAAGCAGCAGACCTGATATGGCTTGCAGCGATCGCCGGGCTGCCACCTTCAGAAACTGGGATTCACGGAACAAATTCTTCGAAACTTCGTCAATCACACCGAAACGCAGAGCAATGCTAAGCAACAGCGTGGCGGCAAAAACATAAGCATAGTGGTTACCAGACACCCTTGTCTTAAACAGCACATACAGCAGAATGTTCTCAGCAACCTCGAAAAGCACATAGGCGAAAAAGCACGGGAACTCGCGGTACAAGCCGCGCCGCCAAAGCACCACGCCCAGCCCGAGGAGAAGCACATTGGACGAGACCCAGAGAAATTGCAACAGCGCGTCGGACCAGTTCACCCACTGCATAGCAATGAACTATAGCTCTCGCGCCGCTCCTTTTCAACTGAGAAACTCGTAGCAATTGTTCTTAGTTGGATGGTGGTTGGCAGCCTTGCTCGTTGCAATACGGCATGGGCGAACCATCGGCCATTAGTGGGAGCGTTGCGGTTGCCAGGAACAGGGTCAGAGCAGCCAAAGCCAGCATAAGTCGTTTCATGGTCGTTCTCCTTTGCGAAAGAATTCGCACTGTGATACATTGCGGGCGACAGACGAGTTTTCCGTATTTAGTTGATTTTTGATGTTATTTCGGAATTCGTAAATTCCATGAGGCTAAAATCCGCTCTCGAGGACTTTGAAAAAAATACTCTGGGCGCCGTCCCTGGGGTCTTGGGCAGACTCGCTTACTTGGGTAAGTTGTACGATGGCAAGGGAACTTACGAACACTGGGGAATGGTGAAAGTGTATGGCGGCGATGCCGCCCAGGGCGCTATGCGGTCGTGTCACCGCGTAATATTCTCTGCAGTGTTGAAAAAACCTCTGGCGGTGCTGTTGGAGGACGTGCAGGTGGCATGCTCGAAGCAGCATCTGACGGAACACGAGTTTCTGGCTTTACTCAGGCAGAGTCCGCCCCGGCCTCTGTCTCCAGCTGCTTTGGCTCACCTCAGGTCAGTGCTGAGCGCACTTTTGGCGTTAGTTGAAAATCGGGATGTTGCCAATCTCCGACGTGCATCGCAACTCCAACCACCTGCCCCAGCACCTCCGCCTCCTGCGGGTATTTAAGAACTCGCACCGAGACCGAGGACAGAGGATGGGGTTGCAAGACGATGGAGCCATTCTTCATCGAGCACCAGCAACAGGTATATCCGTCGCGCATTTCCACAAAGTAAATTGGACGCTCGAACTCCGAACGCCATTGACCTTGACCTTCGCCGACCTTGTCCCTGGTTGGGTCCACTTGCACGAAACTGCCTGGTGGAAGCAGGGGATACATGGTGAAGTCTTCCGACCCAATATATCCATAAGTGTATTTGTCGTCTTTAAACTGATCGAGATAGATCATGGGCACCTTACCCCATTTCTCGATGGCACGCTTTAAATCGGTCGTTTTCTCAAGGTTGAATCCGGGATCGAGGCTGGTGGGGATCCGCACCTGGGTGACGTTACTGGAAGCTTCGGTCACGTGAGACTTTTGGGGATGACCAAACCCAATGTAGGCTGAGATAGCATCCAGTTCCAGGCCATAGAAGGAGAGCAATTCCCGATATTCCCGTCGATAAATAGCGGAAAATGAATACAGTCGAAAAATACTCGGGATAATGCCTTTGGTTTCAATGTCGGACAAACGGCTGGGCGGTATGGCGAACTCGTCACTCTCAAATCGTTGTGCGATTTGGGCACTGGCCAGTTCCACATCCCTCATACGGTATCCGAGGGTCTCTCTTAGCGCCCGCAGCCTCTGCCCACCATTATTTTGCACGCCTGCCAACCTCTGCCGCCCATTCTACCATCGCTTCGCACGCCACGAACAACCTGACCTTCCCGGCCCTTTTTCGGATTTTGGAACAGAAAGGCCCGCGCCGTTACAGTCCAGTTGCCTTGGAATGAATTCCGACTGACGCCACCCCGCGCACCCCACAGGCCGGTCTTCGCGGCGCCTTGTTCGGTTTTCGTAACAAGAAAATTGCTCTCTTGCTTGAAACCTCGCCCATGGTTTAAGAATTGTCTTTCCCGGAAAGCACCAAATCCAGGAAACCGGTGTTGCAGAATCCCCAGAGGACTCCACACCCAGGGAGAACGCGATTGGTTCCCAAGCAGGAACCAACGCCTGCGAACACCGCGATGCTGCAACCTAAACTTAGCAGCCTGGCAAGCTGTGACAACCCTCCGGTTCCTGCTCGACCGGCTTCCCGATGTATTGCGCGAAACAGACGCAAGAGGTGCGTGGATATGCCAGAAAGCGGAGCTGCATTCGAGGGGGATGCCTCGGCGGAAATCAAAAAGTATCGGCTGCTGCTCAAAATCACCGAATTGGTAGTCCGGGCCCAGAATCTACCCGCCGCGTTCCATGAATTTGCCCCTCCCGTGCTGGCACTTACGGGAGGAGAACTGCTGAATCTGTCGCTCCATGACCAGCGCCGAGACTGCATGCAGACTCTTTACTGCAAAAAAAACAAGGAAATTGGCGAGTTCGACCCCTTGCCGGTTGACGAATCGGCAACTGGCTGGGTATGGAAACATCAGGAACCGGTGGCTATTCCCGATGTCGAGCGCGAGAATCGCTTTCCCGTCTGTGTGCCGGTGCTGCTTAATCACGGTGTCCGCTCTTACATCGCCCTGCCTTTGAGCTCGCCCTCCAACCATTTTGGAGCTCTGGGCTTAGGCAAGAAAACTCCCGAGATCCCGACTGACGAAGAAGTCGAATTCCTGTCTCGCGTCGCGACCATCGGGGCGTTGGTGCTGGAGAAGGATCGAGCCTACAGCGCCCTCGAGGAGCAGAAGAGCTTGCTTGCCATCAGCCACGAGCTCAGTTCCACGCTGGATTTGGAGAAGCTGTTACCGGCGATTATTTCCAGCGTTCGCAACATCGCGCGCTACGACCGGGCCGTTCTCTGCCTGCTGGACCAGGATGGCAAGAGCACCTATCTGTATGGAGATGCGCTGGAATGGGAGCCTTTTGTCAATCACGGAAGGACGATACCGCTCCCGCAATCACTCTCGGCGCGCGCCATTCAGACCCGGGAGGTCGCCTTTCTCACCGCCACCGATCTGCGCGAGATGAACGATCCTCTCGCTCAAGCTATGTACGCCGATGGCATTCGG
>JBEKED010000022.1:0-21613 GCA_050014035.1 Terriglobales bacterium | reverse complement strand
GGACGCACCGGCTCGCCGCCTGTGAATATCGCTTCCACCGACCGCGCGGGCCGCATCGACGCAATGGACGAGATCAAACGCGCTCTCGAGATTGCCGAGCACATCCCGTTCCGTTTTCTCATTCAGCACATCGGCAATCCCAACGACGCGTTCGATGACAAAAAATTCGAAGCTGCGATGACGTCTGTCGAGCACCTGCGCGCCTTCGCCAAGCCGCTCGGCGTAAGAGTGTTGGTAGAAAATATTCCCAACGAACTTTCCACGCCCGACCGCCTCGTCGAGTTCATCAAGACCATGCATTTCGACGACATCGGAGTCTGCTTCGACTGCGGCCACGCCCACATGATGGAGGGCATTCCCGAAGGCTTCGCGATTTTGAAGAATCACATTTGCTCGACTCACGTGCACGACAATAACAAAGACAAAGACTCGCACCTCTGGCCCGGCAAGGGATCCATCGACTGGAAACAGACCATGGAATTACTGCGTACCGCGCCGCAAAAGCCGCCCCTGTTGCTGGAAATCGATGGCACCGAAGAAAAGAGCCCCAGCGAAGAAGTGACTACAACCTTCAAAAAGCTGGAAGAATCGTAGCAATTCAATCGCAGAGAACTCAGAGCGCGCAGAGTTGAACTATTGACTTGTTACAGGAATTGTCATCCTGAGCGAAGCGAAGGATCGGTTGTTTGCCGGCGCACGACAGAAAAACGACGTCCTAATTTACTCTGAACCGCGCGACCAATAAGCAAGAGCAAGCTTTTCTCCGCGCACTCAGCGTCCTCTGCGTTAAAGGTTTTGACTTATGCCACCAATAAGCACGATTGCAGAAATCGGCAAGCACGAAGGCCAGTCCGTCACCATCCGCGGATGGCTCTACAACCTCCGCGAAAGCGGCAAACTCCTTTTCCCCCAATTTCGTGACGGCTCCGGCGTCATCCAAGGAGTAGTCCCGAAGAACGCCGTCCCGCCCGAAGTTTTCGATGCGATCAAAGGCCTCACCCAGGAATCGAGCGTCATCGTAGAAGGCAAAGTTCGCGCCGATAAGCGCGCCCCCGGCGGCTATGAGCTCGACGTTGCGAACGTCCAGGTCCTGCAGCGCGTCCCCGAAACCGATCCCTATCCCATCACCCCCAAAGAACACGGCGTCGATTTCTTGATGGAGCATCGCCACCTCTGGCTGCGCTCGCAGCGCCAGGCGTCCATCCTGCGCGTGCGCGCCGAAATCATTCGCGCCGCCCGCGACTTCTTCGACAGCAACGGATTCACCCTCACCGATCCGCCCATCCTGACGCCCGCCGCGTGCGAAGGCACATCGACACTCTTCCCGGTCGACTATTTCGAAGAGCAGGCCTACCTGACGCAATCCGGCCAGCTCTACATCGAAGCCACCGCCATGGCGTTAGGCAAGGTCTATTCCTGCCTACGGCACGCTCGACGACATAATGGAACTAGCCGAGGGCCTGCTGACCTTCCTGGTCAAGCGATGTATCGAGCGCCGCCGCTCCGACCTGACAACTATCGGCCGCGATCTAACCAAGCTAGAAAAGATCGACGCGCCCTTCCCCCGCATCACCTACGACGAAGCCGTCACCAAGTTGCAGGAAGCCCACGCCCAGGGCAAACTTGAAAACAAATTCGAGTGGGGCGGAGACCTGGGCTCGCCCGACGAAACCTATCTCTCCTCGCTCTACGACCGCCCGGTGATGGTCCATCGTTATCCGGCCAGCGTGAAAGCGTTTTACATGGAACCCGATCCCCAGCGCCCCGAACTCGCCCTCTGCGTCGACGTCCTCGCCCCCGAAGGCTACGGCGAAATCATCGGCGGCTCGCAGCGCATGGCCTCGCATGACTTGTTGCTGCAGCGTATTCACGAGCACAATCTGCCCGAAGAAGCCTTCAAGTGGTATCTCGATCTCCGCAAGTATGGCAGCGTTCCACACTCCGGCTTCGGCATGGGCATCGAGCGAGCCGTGGCCTGGATCTGCGGATTGGAACACGTGCGAGAAACGATTCCATTCCCGAGGATGTTGCATCGGCTGTACCCGTAGATTCATTTTTGCGTCTATCTCATTTTGTTTCGCGAAAAGCCGGTCGGCTTCAAGGGCCCATTGAAAAGCACTCAAGAAGAAGTCATTTCGTGCTTGCATAATATGCCTGCATTGCCTACAATGTGTGCATGCAGTACACCATCCGAGACATTCCCGATCCTCTCGACAAGGCTCTGCGGCAGGCTGCCCGCCAACAGGGCAAGAGCTTGAACGAAGTCGCGATCGAAACCCTGGCTCGCGGCGTTGGCATCTCCGGAGACCGCGGCCGCCAGCGCGATCTCGCCGACATCGCCGGCACCTGGCGCAAAGACCCCGCCTTCGATTCCGCGCTTGCCGCTCAGGACACCGTCGATGAAGAGATGTGGCGGTGAAGCTGGCTCTCGATACGAACCGCTATACCGACCTATGCCGGAACGATGGGTCCGTTGTCGAAACCGTCGAGCACGCGGACGAAGTCTGGCTGCCGTTCATCGTGCTCGGAGAATTGCGCGCCGGATTTGCTGTGGGCAGCCAGGGACCGCGCAACGAAGCCGTACTGCGCCGTTTTCTCCTGAAACCCGGTGTCGGTGTCCTCTTTGCCGACGAGCAGACCACCCACCACTACGCCACCGTTTACAGGCAACTGCGCAAGCAAGGCACTCCCATCCCGGCCAACGACATGTGGATCGCGGCCCTCGTCCTGCAACATTCGCTTGTCCTGCTCGCCCGTGACGCGCACTTTGATGCCCTCCCTCAGCTCACGCGCGTATAAGCATCGTCGGCTCGGGGGACGCAGTTTCCCTCGAAACCGGCGTTCTTTCTCACCGCCTTGACCCTTCGCGCTAAAATCTGTTGAGAAACTCCATATCCGAGACTTGGTCCTATGCCCGTGCAAACCTCGACGTTCACCAGCATCACTCCGCGCCAGATTCGCGTGATCGGCGTTCCTCTTGACCTTGGCCAATCCCGCCGCGGCGTCGACATGGGTCCGTCCGCCGTCCGCGTCGCCGGACTCGAAGCCCGCCTCGAAGCGATCGGCCACATTGTCGAAGACGCGGGCAACATCGCCGTCGCCATCCCCGAACAAAAAAAAGAAGGCGCCGCTCACGCCAAGTACCTCAAGGAAATCACGGCCACCTGCACCAAGAGCGCCGAACTGGTGTTGAAGACGCTTGAAGCCGGCAAGGTTCCTCTCGTTCTCGGCGGCGATCATTCTGTGGCTGCCGGCACCGTTTCGGGAGTAGCCGAGTTCTACCGCCGCAAGAACCAGAAAATCGGCCTCCTCTGGATCGACGCTCACACCGACATGAATACGCCCGACTCTTCGCCCAGCGGCAACGTGCATGGCATGCCGCTGGCGGCGCTGATGGGCCTTCCTCCCCATGAACTCGGCAACATCTACGACTTCTCACCCAAGGTGCAGCCCGAAAATTGCGTGCTGGTAGGCATTCGCGACGTAGACAACTTCGAGAAAGAAAACATTCGCAAGTCCGGAGTCGAAGTCTTCACCATGCGCGATATCGACGAACGCGGCATGCGCGCCGTGATGGAAGAAGCCCTCCGCATGGCCGGACACGGCACCGCCGGCTATCACGTTTCGCTAGACATGGATTGGATCGATCCCGAAGACGCGCCCGGCGTCGGCACTCCAGTGTGGGGGGGAGCGACGTATCGCGAAGCGCATCTCGCCATGGAAATCATAGCCGACCACGGACGCATGCTGAGTTTCGAAATCGTGGAAGTGAATCCGGTCATCGACGAGCACAACCAGACCGCCGACTTGGCCGTCGAGCTGGCGCTCTCAGCCTTCGGCAAAAAGATCCTCTAGCGAGGTATTTATGAAACCAGTTGGCTTTGTTGACATCCCAACACCCTTGTCATGCTGAGCGAGGATTGAGCTTCGCAAACGCGAAGCTCAACCGCAGTCGAAGCACCCCTACCCCTCCACTGCGGCAAATCGTTTGGATGTCAACCGAGCAACACAGTTCTAGAGGGGCGTATTTAAAGTGATCTCATGCCCGATACAACAAATCCCGAAAGCATCGACGAACTCGTGGAGTGGGCCTACAGCACCCTCCCGCAGAAGATCAAGGACCTCCCCGACTTCCCCGGCATTCAAGTTGCGGAAGAGCCGCCCGCCGACGTATTAAAAAAAATGAACTGGCGCCCGGGCACCGAGATGTTGGGATGCTACAGCGGCATCTATAGAACGCAACAGTCGGTCAACCAACTGAGGATGGCTCCCGATTTGATATTTATTTTTCGTGGCCCGATTCTGCGCTGCTCCAAAGGAGACCTGCGATCCGAAGTAAAACGAGTAGTTTGGCACGAAGTTGCACATTGGCTAGGCCACGACGAGGCGCAAGTAGAGGACTTGGGTTTATGAGCAAGAAAACCGGCAACACGAAAACCCCTGCCCCAGTCGCAGCCCGAGATTGGTCGGCCTGCGCAAGTCGCCGCCAAACTCACACCCGCGCCGATCTCACATCCGTCCGCGAGAAGTCTTGCCCTTTAAACAAAAGCGGCTCTCCCTTGGATTTCGCCAGCGCGTATGAAAAGCAATCTCCAAAATTCAATCTGGCGGGGTGGCCGCTGGTTTTCCCGAAGTCGCGATAGGCCTGGCGCGCGATGCGAGCTTGCGCTTCGGTGACTGGCTCAATCGCGATTTGCGCCTCGTCGATCAATTCATCAAAACGCCGGCTGGCAACCGCATCTTTGCTGCCATCGATCACCGCCCCAGCTTCCACATAACTCACGGCCGAAATACGAGGCTGCGCGGGGCTTTTCGCGGCATTCGCAATGAGATTGGCGAACTCGGGCGCTTCCTCTTCAAAGCGGAGAATGACGATCAGGGCCGAAGTGTCCAGAATCATTTCGGCAGCCCTTTCTCGTCATAGAGAAGGTCGCCGTGATCGGCCGAGCGAAACGGTTCCTTCAGACGTGTCGAGCAGTCCCGGCCGATTTCGAGCAGCCGGTCGGAGAGCTTGGTCGCAACCTTGTCTTGGTCTTGCACCCTTTGAAGCCGTTCGCGGACCGCTTCGGTGACAGCCTCGGTCAAGCTCTCTCCCGTGAGTCGGGCTAGCTGCTGCGCGAGCTTGTGGGCGTCTTTGTTTTTGATGTTCAGGCTCATATGTGGTAGATGTTCCACCTCAACGGTCTACTATTCTACCACAAAGATCTGCCGAGCCGTGCCCCAATAGCCCCTAATGACCTCTAACGTATTTATTTCTCAAATACCTGGCTGCAAACGAGCCGAAAAACAAGCCCAAAATGCGAGCTAAATCATTGATTTATAAATACCTTGTCGTTTTTCACGCGCCAAGTCTCTGATTCTTAAACACCGCTACCAGAGGGGTCCCAAGCCATTTCCAGCATGAGCGTTCAGAAGCCAAGCGATTCTCGTTGCCCCTCACTGCACGTCCGAAACTTTACCGTTGATAAACGTGACCTTGATGTCTTTATAGACATAGATCTGCTTGGCGCCGAGATTGACGATCTTATCGGGTTGTCCGATCGCGGCGGTCACCTGATCAGGAGTTTGGCCCTTTTCAATTTGCTGCGGAGGAGCTTGCTGTTGCGCTTGTCCGCCTCCACCTCCACCTTGGTTGCCGCCTTGCTGATTGCCGCCTTGCTGCTGATCGTTGCCATTGCCCTGGTTGTTTCCCTGATCGTTATTATTGTTATTGGCGCTGTCATCAATCGCGAGCAGTCCGGCGATCGCATCTTCAACCTGCGTCGGGCTGGTTGTGGCCAAGGTTCCTTTGGGGAACTGGAAAACGACATCGGCTTTGAAGAAGGTCTTGGGATCGGTGTTGTTGCAGGAATCGCAGGCAACAATGCCCATGACCACCTGGTCTTTCTGCAAATTAACGGCGAGCTTGGCGGGATAGACTTTTGTGTCTTTTTGGAAGAACTGGGTGGTTTGCGTCTTGCCCATTTTACCCATTAGCGAGCCGAGGCCCTTCGATACCAGGGCGTTGGGAGATTTCACAGTTCCGTTCTCATACTTCGTGGAAAGAATGCTCTGGTCGGAATACGGCACGCCGAGGATGCCGCCTTTCTTGACGACCAGGATTGTGCCTTGCTCGACTACGGCCGCTCCGCTCGTGTCTTCCCCCATCTTTACCAGCGTATATTGCGCCTTGAGTTGGTCTTCCAGCGAAACCGTGGCCTGCGCGAACGCCATTGGAGACGCGATTCCAACCAGAACGACCACCACAGCGACGACCATCCAAGCGGAAACCGGATTGGCGATTTCGATTTTCTGCCGCATTGCAACCTTCCTCCTGTGAAGCTGCTGCTCCCACATCGCGAGCGGGTAGAAGCGGGGTTAATTCTGCTGCGGGAAGAAAGCTGGAAGCGCCGCGCATAATCCGCGACGCTCCCAGCTCTAACTAATCAACTTGCTCGTTGCTTTACTGCTGCTTGGCATCGGCCTCGGCGGCATCCGCCTCTTTGGCCTGGTCTTGCAAGTCGCTCTGGACGGTTTTGTCCGGCTGAGGCGCCGGAACTTCCCCGTCATGGGTTTTGGTATCGGGAGCAGCCGGCAATCCGTTCTTGCCTTGCTTGTCGGCGAGTTCCTTCAACCCCGCATCCATCTGGATGTGCAGTTGATTGTGCATCTCCTGCAGTTCGTCGGCGGCGATGGCGATGGTTGCGCCCACCGGACACTCATCTTTCCTGCTGGCTTTTACGGTCGCGTTCACCATTTTGTCCGCGTCCGGTGTGTCGGTGTCGCGATGGAGGACGTCACCAGGAGTCAGCGAGCACTCGGTGCCATCCGACGTGGTCAGATCCTCGTCACTCGATACGACGAAGATGCGGATTTTGGGATCGAGTGCCGGAGGCACCTGGTCCCCGCCGCCGGAGGAATTCTGACCGGCTGCAGCCGCGTCCTTTTCCGCGCCGATTTCATACTTCATTTCGTCGGAAAGCGCCTGCTTCACGTCAGGACTGAGCTGAGCATTGCCCGAAGGCGCTCCGCCACCCAGCATGTACGCTCCATAGACAGTTTCGAGGTTGGCCGCAATCAGAGGATCGGTCGTCCACAAGGAAGCGACCTCGTCGCCCGACTGCGGTTGCGGCGTCAGGAATCCCTGGTCGCCGCCATCGCCGGCAGCTTGTTGCGCGGCATAAGCAGCTTGCAGGTTCGCGGCAATCAGATAATCCGTCAGCCAGAACGCGGCGCCCGCATACACCGGATACGGCGCGAACCATCCGCCATAGAAGCCAAACCACGGCGATCCACCCCAGCCCCATCCATAAGCGACCGGCGCGGCCCACGGATTGTAAGCCCAACCGTAATATCCAGCACCCCAGTAATACGGGGGAGCGTAGCCGTAATACGGATACCCACCGTAATTGTAGCCGCGGTATCCATAGGCATAGTAGGCTCCGCCCCGGTAGTAGGTGCGCTGATAATAGGAGTGGCCGCCGCGGTTGAAGTAAGCGCGCTGGCTGTATCCGCCGTATCTTCCGTGACTCACAATGGTGCGACCGTTGTGCGTGCTGGTGATGTTGCGGCCGCCGTGCACGCCGTGATTGATCGTCATCCCACTCTTGGTGTGGATCGACCGAACCTGGCCATTGGCGCGCGATTGAACCTGAGCGCCGCTCTTGGTGGTACGGGTGGTGGCCCCTTTGGGTTGATGGTTGCCAGCGGACTGATTTCCGCCGCGATTACCGCCCTGCGCTCCACCACGATTCCCAGCCTGCGCTCCAGCCCGATTCCCTCCCTGGGCTCCGCCACGATTGCCGGTTTGAGCTCCGCCACGATTCGCGCCCTGCGTCCCTCCAGTTCGATTGCCACCCATTTGGCCGCCGCGGTTCCCCGCCGCCTGCCCGTTGCGGTTCCCCATGCTGCCGGTCTGTCCAGTCCGGTTCCCGGTTGCCTGACCCGCTCTGTTACCCGTGTTTCCGCCGGGTCCACGATTGGCGCCCGTTGCGCCATGACTGCCGCCTCCCGCGCCCCCAGGTCCACGATTCATTCCCGAGGCGCCGCCCGGGCGCTGGCCGGTGTTTCCGCCCCCATGTTGCGCGGGCGCGGAATGTTGTGCCGGAGCAGAATGGGCGGCCGGAGCAGAATGCGATGCAGGCGCGCTACCGCCATGTTTTTGCGCCGAAGCGACTGCGGTTACGCTGAGAATAACCAGCAATACCGACCATTTACCAAGACCGTTTCCTTCTAGCTTGCTCGAATTCATAGCCACTCCTGTGAGATGTGAAGCTCTTTATTGCATTCCACCAGCGGAAAACTTCAGCGGGGCGGACGCATTCTGTTCTTTGTATCCCACCCGCACCCCGGGTATAGATTTTCTCGACAATAACTTCTGCGTCCGTGCGCCATAGGGGAAGGGCTGGGCACCGGCCTTAGGAAGTCCCGACAATTTCACACCCGTTTCAAGAGCGTGTCAAGTTGTCCCGCGTAGAGCGGACACTCTTGTCCGCTGCTCTAAACTGGAAACTCCCGCCGCACAAACTCCATCGCCTCCTCGCGCGACGTGAGTCGCCCCTCCAGTTGCGCGTCCTCAACCGCGCCCAGCACTTCTTTGAACCGCGGACCCGGCTCATACCCCGCCTCAATCAGATCGCGTCCGGTAATCAGCGCCTCCGGACGAATCGCCTCAGCCGGCATCGAGCGCAACTGCTCGCGTGAGTATTCGTACGCGTCGAGTTGCCCGTGGCTGGAGAGACAGTCGATGCGATGCAACTCCAGATGCTCTTCAAAATCGGGCAAGCGCAGAAACTTCTTCAGCGTCGATTGGTTCATGCGCTCGACTTGGCCGAAGCGCATGTGATTGTCGACCAGCGCCAGAATCTGAGCGGTCTCGTCATTCGAGAAGCGCAGACGGCGGCAGATTTCGGCGGCCATCTTCACTCCGATTTCTACGTGGCCATCGAAGCGAATGCGGTCGGGCGCCACGCGAAACGTCGGCGGCTTGCCGACATCGTGGAGCAGCGCCCCCCAGGCCAGCGTCTTCGAACACCCGGCCCGCAGTTTCTCGAGCAGCAGCAGCGTGTGCACGAATACGTCGCCTTCGGGATGATACTGCGGAGGCTGCTCCACTCCTTTCATCGCGGCGATTTCGGGCAGCACTTCGCGCAACAGCCCAGTGGTATCGAGCAGCTCAAACGCCCGTCGCGCGCGTCCTTCCGTCAGCATCTTGGTCAACTCTTCGCGCACGCGCTCGCACGAGACCTGGTGAATTTTCGGCGCCATCTTCTGCATCGCCGCCATCGTCGCCGGGTCGATCTGGTAATCGAAGCGCGCGGCAAAACGCACTCCCCGGAGCATGCGCAACTTGTCTTCGGCAAACCGGCGCTCAGGATCGCCGATCGCGCGGACGATTCCCGCTTGCAGATCGTCGCGGCCGCCGACGAAGTCCAAAAGTTGATTGGTCGCGGGATCGAGCATCATCCCGTTGATGGTGAAATCCCGGCGTTGCGCATCCTCGCGCGGATCTTTCGTGAAACGCACTTCGTCGGGATGCCGCCCGTCGGAGTAACCTACATCCGACCGAAACGTCGCGACCTCGATGGCTCCTTTATGATGACCGCCTTGACCGGCCCAGTTTTGTGTCGCGCCGCTGGATTCCGGCACCAGCACAACTCCAAATTGCTCGCCCACGGCAAAAGTCTGCGGAAAGATTTCCATGACCTGTTGCGGTGTCGCATCGGTGGCTACGTCGTAGTCCGCCGGCTCGCGGCTCAGAAGAAGATCGCGAACGCATCCGCCGGCGAAATAAGCCTGGTGTCCGCGTTCGCGCAAAGCGCTCACGATTTCGGCAGCGTGTTGTCCGGCGTTCGACATCGGTAGTAAGTCCGCGCTCGCGTAAACTGGAACGTGTGTGAGCGAAGAGCCAAGAGCTAACAGCGAACAGCTCGAAGTAATTATGCCTGACCCGTACATCCTCGGCATCGAGACCTCGTGTGACGAGACGGGCGCGGCCGTGGTGCGCTCGGGCCGGCAGATCTTGTCGAACGTGGTCGCCTCGCAAATCGCGGCCCACCAGCCTTATGGTGGAGTAGTTCCCGAACTCGCTTCCCGCGAGCACTTGCGGGCAATCGTCCCGGTCGTTCGCCAGGCCCTAGCCGAAGCCGGACAGACCTATCAATCCCTCGACGCCATCGCAGTCACGCAAGGCCCGGGACTGGCTGGCGCTCTGCTGGTAGGCATCAGCTATGCCAAGGCGCTGGCATTCGCTTTGGGGAAACCGCTCATCGCCGTGAATCATCTCGAAGGACACATCCACGCCGTGTTGCTCCAGCAGCGGCAAAGCGAAAATGGCGGGTTGCATTTTCCCGTGCTGGCCCTCGTGGTCTCCGGCGGCCACACTCATCTTTATCTGGTGCAGATCGATCAGAATCTCTGGACTTACCGCAACGTCGGCCACACTCGCGACGACGCCGCGGGCGAAGCCTTCGATAAAGTCGCTAAGCTACTGGCGCTCGGTTATCCCGGAGGGCCAATCATCGACCGCCTCGCCGCGCACGGCGATCCGCTGGCGGTCAAGTTCCAGATCCCGCAGATCAAGCATCGCGACCGGCGCGATCATAAGCAGGACGATCCTAAGCAGGACGATCTTGAACACGGCAAGCGCACATCGACCCGCGCAGACGAGGCTGGGCCTCAGTTCGATTTTTCCTACAGCGGAATCAAAACCGCCGTTTTGCGCTACGTCGAGATTGAGAACCTCAAGCCCACAATCGAGGCTCGCCGCCGGGCGCTCGCCGAAATCGACGCCCCTGCGCTGGAAGATATTCTCGATCGCTGCGACCGGCAAACCCTCAATCTGGTCGCTTCTTTCCAGCGCACCATGGTTAACGATCTGGTCGCCAAGACGCTGGCGGCGGCGCGCGAGTATGAAGTGCAGACTCTTTTCGTCAGCGGCGGCGTGGCTGCCAACCGCGAATTGCGGGACACCTTCGAGCGCCAGGCGGCCATGCAGGGCCTGCCCGTTTTCTTTCCTTCGCGTGCGCTTTCTACCGACAACGCGGCCATGATCGCCGCCGCCGCTTTCCCGAAATTTCTGCGGCGCGACTTTGTTGCGATGGATTTTTCCGCCGAAGCCGGAATGGCGCTGCGCTAAAAGGGCCCGCCCATAGCAGAACCCACTCATCCGCAAAGAACGCGGATGAGTGGGGCACCCTCAACTGGGTCCTTCATCTTTCGCCCCTTGTATCGAAATCGCAACACTTCCCAGCTACAATGGTTCGCGTGAAGCCGACCATTTATGTAGTGGAAGACGATCCGGATATTTCGCGCCTCGTCCGTCATCATCTGGAAGGGGCCAGCTTCAACGTGCGACTGTATGCCACCGGTAATCTGGTCGTCACCGATGCCGAACGCCAGCGCCCGGCGCTATTTCTGCTCGACATCATGGTTCCCGGAAAGGATGGCCTCGAACTTTGCCGCCAGATTCGCCAGTCGGTTTCCCTCGCCTCGGTCCCGGTGATCTTTCTGACCGCTAAGAGCGGCGAGGCCGATCGCGTGCTGGGCTTGGAGTTAGGCGCCGACGATTATATCCCCAAGCCTTTCAGCCCCCGCGAACTGGTGGCTCGCGTCAAAGCGGTACTGCGCCGGTTTGAGCGCCCACTGCCCCCTCTGCCCACCAAGATTGACGAAATCCACATTGACCCCAGCGCCATGACACTGACGGTTCGCGGCAAACAGGTGCCCACCACCGCCACTGAATTCCGCCTCCTCGACCACTTCATGCGCCACGCCGGACGGGTTTTTACTCGCGACCAGTTGCTCGACTCGGTCTGGCGAGACACCGCCTATGTCACGCCGCGCTCAGTCGATGTTTATGTGCGCCGCATCCGTGAAAAAATTGAGCCCGATCCCGAGAACCCGCGCTATCTGAAGACGGTGCGGGGGGCCGGCTACCGTTTTGAGGTCGCGCGTTGAGAAGTCGCATCTTCGTCAAAATGATGTTTGTGTTCCTGCTAGTGATCGGAGTCACCGCCATCACCTTGCAGGTGACTGTGCACACGGTGTGGGAACGCACCCTGCGCGAGCAGATCGAGCGCAATCTCAAACAGAAAACTTTGCTATTCGCCGAGCGCGTCGAAACCGACCGGCAACATTCCCTGGCCGACATCACCGCCCAGGCCGGCCAGGCGGCCGGAGCCCGCGCCACTGTCATTGATCCCACCGGCAAGGTGCTGGCCGATTCCGAAGCCGATCCCAGCACCCTCGAGAATCACGCCCGTCGCAAGGAGTTCGTCGCCGCCCTCGCCGGCGAAGTCGGCGTCGACGAGCGCCCCAGTCAGAGTATTGGCGTTCCTTTTGTGTACGTCGCAGCGCCGGTTTCCGGAGGTGCGGTGCGCCTCGCCTATCCTTTGCCCGAGATCGAAATTACCGATCGTCCGCTGGGCATGGCCCTGTTCTGGGGATCGCTCACCGCCTTCGTTTTCGCGGTGCTGGTGGCGGCCGTGGCTTCCCAATATGTCGGGCGCCGCTTGCAACGGATCGTAACTTTTGCCGAGCGCGTCGCCGGCGGAGATCTCACCGCCAGAATCGCATCCACGTCGACCGACGAAATCGGGCAGGTGGCATCCGCGCTCGATAAGACCACGCGCCGCGTCGAAGAAAGCTACGCCCGCGTGCAAACCAGCCAGCGCGAACTCGAAACCCTTCTCAACAGCATGCAGGACGCCGTGATTGCCGTCGACGTCGACGGCCGCGTGCAGTGGGCCAATCGCGGCATGAACCGTCTGCTGCAACGCGCTCCCCGCCTGAATGCGCCGCTGGTCGACAGCGTCCGCGACCCGGAATTTCTAGCCGCCGTGCAACAGGCGTCCAGCCTCCAGATGGTAACTTCGGCACGCTCCAACACCATCGCTTCCGGCCGCACTTTCGATGTCACCGCCGCGCCTATGCCCGGCGGCGGCGCCGTCGCCGTGCTCCGCGATCTCACCGAGACCGAGCGCATGGAAAAGAGCCGCCGCGATTTCATCGCCAACGTTTCTCACGAGCTGCGCACCCCGCTCACTTCCATCCAGGGATACGCCGAAACGCTTCTCGATGGCACTCTGGTCGACAACCATGTGCGCGATTTTCTCGAAATCATTCGCAAAAATTCCTCGCGCATGTCGCGCCTTACCGAAGACCTGCTGACTCTCGCTCGTGTCGAGTCGGGCGAGCAGCGCTTCGGCATCCAGCCCGTCAATACCGAAGAACTGCTGCAGGATGCCTGGGAGAGTTTCCACGATTTGGCGCGCTCCTATGGCGTCGAACTCGCGATTGAGAACGCCGCCCCCGACGCCAAAGTAAATGCCGATCGCGAAGCCATTCACCAGATTTTTTCGAACCTGATCGAGAATGCCTTGAAATACGCGGCCTCCGGAAAAAAAGTCATTCTCGGAGCTCGCCCCGCCGAGAGCGGCGTGGAATTCTTCGTCCGCGATTTCGGCCCCGGCATTTCCTCCGAGCATCTGCCGCGTCTTTTCGAGCGTTTCTATCGCGTCGATAAAGCGCGCTCGCGCGAATCCGGAGGCACCGGCCTGGGACTTGCCATCGCCAAGCACATCGTCCTCGCCCACGGAGGAACCATCCGCGCCGAGAGCGATCTTAACCACGGCTCAACCTTTTTGTTTACCCTGACCGCTCCCGAGGGGAATGCCGGGTAGAGTTTGTGGAGCGATGGGCGTCTCGCCCGTCATTGCAACTTCCTAGTCTGCTGAAAAACTCAAGTTTCGTATCAGGCCATCGCTTCGTACAGGAATCTGCTACCATACCGCTCCGTGAGGTGGTGACCATGCCCCAATACGTGATCGAGCGCGAAATCCCCGGCGCGGGTGAATTATCGGATGCGGAACTGCAGGCCGTCGCCAGAAAATCGGTAGGCGTGTTGAAGGATATGGGACCGGAAATCAAGTGGCTCCACTCCTATGTCACCGGCGATAAAATCTACTGTGTCTACCTCGCGCCCGACGAGGAAACGATTCGCGAACACGCCCGCCGGGGAGGTTTCCCTGCCAATCGCATCGCGGCAGTGCGCCGACTGATCGATCCCGACACCGCACATTAATATTGAAATTGATCTAATCCGGGTTCCCAGTCCGAGCAACTGTTCCCGCACCGCCGTTCAGCGCCTCCTGGACGGCTTGCTCGACCGGCATCGCCCAACCTTCCATCCACGCCGCCAGTCCGGCGGCATTGCCCAGCGTGCGCCGGGCAAATTCCAGCGCCTTCTCCAGCCTGGGTTGCTCGGCTGGCGTGAGCGGAGCACCCAATCTTTGGCGAAGCGCGGCCGCGGCCCCTGCCAGATGCAGCGATTGCTCGGCGTTCGATTGCGCCACGGCACTTATGGCGACACATTCGAGCGTCCGCGCGATGCCGCGCTGGTATCCCAACTCCTGGAACATCCTGATGCTTTCGCCGTACAGCCGCCGCGCCTCGGCATTGTTACCCTGATCGCAGCCAAGACTTGCTAAATCGGATAGCGTGCTCGCCATTCCCCAGCTATCGCGCAGTCTGCGAAACTCCGACAGACTCTGTTCGCAAAACGAACGCGCGGCCACGAAGTCCCCTTTTTCACGAGCCACGTCGCCCTGGTAATTCAACGTCCAGGCAACTCCGGCACCATCCCCCACCTTACGGAAGATGGCGAGACACTCATCGTACAGCGAGGACGCGCGCTCATATTCGCCCTGCAACTTGAGCACGCTGGCGAGATTGCTGAGGGCTCGGGCGATGTCGACCGGCTCTCCAAGGTCCTTCCAGATTGCGACACAGCGCTCGAAGAGTAACGATGCCGCGGCGATTTCGCCGCGATCGCGAGCCATCACCGCCAACGCGTTCAGCGCAACCGCAACCCCGCGATTGTCCTCCAGCTCAAGACAGGTTTCCAGACTGTCTTCGAACATCTGTTGCGCCGAGCCGTAATCGCCCTGCTCCCCCGCCAGAACTCCGGCCGCGAACAGCAGGCGCGCGTGAAGCTTCGGACGCGCCGCCGCCCCTGCCAACGCCAGAACCCGTCCGATGGCCTCACGGCCCTCCGTAAGATGTTCCCGTGTCTCCCAAAAGCGAAACAGCGCAACGCCGATGCGCAGGCCCCACTCGGCATCTCCAGCCTTTATCAGATAATCCAGTGCCGAGCGTAAGTTCTCGTGTTCGACCTCAAAGCGGTCGAGCCATTCCGGGTGAGTGGCTATGTCCTCGGCGCCTTCTTCGGCCAGCACAAGGAAATATGCGGCATGCGCCCGGCAAGTCGCAGATTCGTCTGCGCTCTCAGCCAGGCGTTCCAGAGCATACTCCCGGATGGTCGAGAGCATAAAGAAACGGGTTTCTTTATCCACCTGCTCCACCTGCTGCACCAGGCTCTTGTCGACCATGGAAGCCATCCCGTCCAGTACGTCGAGACCCAGATCGCCTTTGGTGTCGCATGCTGCTTCCACCGCTTCCAACGTGCAGCCCCCTCGAAATACGGAAAGCCTCCGAAACAGAGTTTGTTCCGCGCCATTGAGCAGGCCGTAACTCCAGTCCACCGTGTTGCGCAGAGTTTGTTGCCGGGTGGGCAAATCGCGGGCGCCGCCAGTCAACAGATGCAAACGGTTTTCCAGTCGTGCCAGCATGGTGGACGGGGAAAGCAGCTTGAGGCGCGCGGCAGCCAGTTCGATGGCCAGCGGCAGGCCGTCAAGACAAGCGCAGATGGCCGCCACCGCGGGTGCGTTTTCGCTGGTCAGCGCGAATTGGTGCTTCACCGCCCGCGCCCGTTCCACAAACAGCGCGATCGCTGGAAGCCGCGAAAGCGCTTCCAGCGGCGGCATGGACTTGGGATCGGGCAGCGCGAGCGGGGGCACGGGAAATTCATGTTCGCCGTAGATATGAAGTGGCGCCTGGCTCGTCACCACGACCTTGAGTTTCGAACCCGCAGTCAGCATTTGCGCGACGACCGGCGCGCCCGAGACCAGGTGCTCGAAGTTGTCGAGCACGAGCAGCATGGGCTGGCTAAGGCCGCCCATGTACTCTGTCAAGTTCTCCTGCGACGACCTGTTGCCGGACTCGCGCACGCCCACGGTTTGCGCGATCGTCGATGCGATCAAACCCCGTTCCCCAATCGCCGACAGTGCAACGAAGCAAACACCGCCCGGAAACTGGCCGGAGATTTCGTCCGCCACCTGCAACGCGAGCCGCGTCTTCCCGATGCCGCCCGGACCGGTAAGGGTTACCAGCTGTACGTCGGCGCGGCTCAAGAGCTGACGGAGATCCGCCGCTTCCCGCTCCCGTCCAATGAATGCCGTGCGCTGCGCCGGCAAGTTGCTGGGGCGAGGCTCGGCTTCCCGGGCCGGCACATCGGCAAGGCGGTCGCGCACCGCGGCCAGGTCGCGGGCCAAATCCCCAGTCGAGGCGTAGCGCTGCTTCGGCTCCTTGGCGAGGCAACGCTCCACGATCCAGATAAAAGGAGCGGGCGCCTGCGGCATTCTCGCTCCCAGCCGCTCGGGCTCATCGCGCAGAATTGCTGCCGTCGTTTCTGCAGCCGTCTTCTTCTTGAACGCGGGAAATCCGGTAGCCATTTCGTAGAGAACCGATCCGAAGGAAAACTGATCGGAACGAAAATCGACTTCCTCGCCGGTCACCTGCTCCGGCGACATGTAGCCGACCGTCCCCATCACGACTCCATGCTCGGTGATGCTGGTCGTAGCATCCGAACCGCGGGCGTGTTCGAGCTTAACCGGTTTCGCCAAACCGAAATCCAGCACCTTGGCCCTGCCGTCGCGAGAAACCATCAGGTTCTCGGGCTTCAGATCGCGATGCACGATGCCAATCTCGTGCGCTTTGGCGAGACCGTCGGCAATCTGCGCGGCGATTGCCACCAACTTGCGAAATGGAATCGCCGCCGCGCCCAGCAGCGAACGCACCGTTTCTCCATCCACCAGTTCCATCGCGATAAAGCACGTGCCATTCACCTGCCCCAGTTCATAAATCGTCACAATGTTCGGGTGATTGAGCGCGCAAGCAGAACGTGCCTCCTGCTCGAAACGCGATAAGGCTTCCGGTTGAGAACAGCGATCCAGCGCAAGGGTCTTGATGGCGACTTCGCGGTCAAGGCGAGTGTCCTTAGCGCGATAGACCTCGCCCATGCCTCCCGCGCCCAGCAACTGAAGAATCTCGTAAGTACCAAACCGCGCACCCGGCGATAGCATGGATGGCGCCGAGCCCGACGTGGAAGGTGGATTCATGGACCTGGTTGGCGGCAGCTCTCGGCATCCCGACGCTGACTCCGGCTGACGCAACTACAGCTGAATTTCTAGTCGCTGCCGACACCGACCCCAAGGCAGCACCCCTGCTGCGCTTATAATAACCCAAGTTTTGGAGGCTACCTTACTTTATGGATATTCGCTCCGTGCAGCGCCCTCTGAAGGATCAGTACCGCCAAGACCCTGGCAGTTCCCGCATCACCCTCACTGCGCACGGCACTCAGGCCGATGCGCCCATCGCCTGCTCGATCGACTTGGGGCGGGCGATCTACAATGCGCAGGCGCACAAAGGAGTTGGCGGCGCGGGCACCGGCGCGTGCTCAGGAGACCTCTTGCTGGGCGCCCTAGCCGCCTGCGCGCAGATCACTTGCCAGATGGTAGCGGCTGCGATGCAAATTCCTACCGAGGCCATCGCTGTCACGGTCGAAGGCGATCTCGATCTGCAGGGAACGTTAGGAATATCGAAAGAGGCGCCCGTTGGATTTGAAAGCATCAGAGTCATCTTCGACGTCCGCGCCCCGCAGGCAACTGCGGAGCAATTAAGCGCGTTGCAGGCGAAAACCGAACAATATTGCGTGGTCATGCAAACCTTGCAGCATCCGCCGAAGATCCAGAACCAATGGAAGCAGTAATGTCACTTTGTTCTTGCTTTTGGGTGGCGCAGCCTTTGGGTGGCGCAGCTTTTGGGTGGCGCAGCGGTTTACCGCTGCGATTGACGGCTTATTTCAGCGCCCGCAGCTTTTGGGTGGCTCAGCTTTTGGGTGGCGCAGCCTTTGGGTGGCGCAGCTTTTGGGTGGCGCAGCTTTGGGGTGGCGCAGCGGTTTACCGCTGCGATTGACGGCTTATTTCAGCGCCGGCTTTAGCCGCTGGGGAACGCGTCGCTCAAGATGACCCACTACGATTCTTCCAGTTCGCTTTCTTCTGGCGCATCGGTCGGGCTCGCAAACTCCATACGATAGCCATCTGGATCGGTAACCGGCACAACCCACAAGCGGTTTCCGACAAAGGGACGTTGGCGCGTTTGAATTCCGCGCGACTTGAACTGTCGATAAAGGGCAAGGGCGTCTTCACACATGAAGCTGACCGAGGCTCCAGTGCCAAGCGCTTGAGTTGGCTTACCGTCCGGCCGAAACTCCTGCAGCATAATAGCGACGTCGCCAAGCTCAAGCCAACACCAGCGAATTCTCCCGTCGGGATGGTCCTCGGGTCGATCGGGGATCCACTGATTCTTCATTGTGAATCCAAGCCCATCAACATAGAACCGCAACGAAGATTCCATGTTGGTGACGCCGAAAAACGGCACCGCCTGCTTCACGTTCGCAGTAGTTGTGGTTGCGACGGTCATGATTCACCTCACTAGCATCGCTGCATATCGTATCAACAGTTCCTTCTTTCCTGTAATTGGCGAAAATCACAGGTATTGGGTGATTTTGCCATGAACGTCCACCACAAAGGGCACACTTTCTCATTCGGAGACATTAAATTCACCGGGTTGTAACCTCCCCGGCAACATCGCCAATTATCCTTTTGTCGGCAGTGTATGTCGCGCTCCTGCCGGATGCGATCCGCGTCCCGTGAAGCGGATCAAGCATCCAAATAACTTAGGGTAGTTTTGTTTATGGGCACAGCCAGCATAAAAACGCCTTCGCCGGAGCCGTCGCATCGCGACCTGGTGCAGCGTACGGTCGAAGCCTGCGAACTAGCCCGCGAAGCCGCAGCCATCGCCGCCGAGGGCATTGCCACGGGATCGATGTCGCGCCTCAACGCCATCCGGGAATGCGAAAAAGAGCTCGACGCCATTGACCTCGAAGTAGACTCCGGCGTCACCGCGAACATCACCCGCGTTCCCGAGGCCGAGACCCGCGGACTGCTCGCCTGCATGAAGGTGATGATCGGCCTCGAGCGCATCGGAGACCTGCTTCTCAGTTTTGCCACCAGCGCCCAGGCTGCCGGAGGCCGTCTCGATTCGCAGGATGCCCGCGAGTTGACGCAGATGGCGACCATCCTCGAAAAAATGCTCGCCGATGTCGGCCAGTCGTTTTCGCAAAAGGATGTGAAGAAAGCCATCGACGTGCTCCGCGCCGATGCCGAAATGGATCGCCTGCGCAATCTCATCTTTTTGCGCCACATCGAGAATCCTGAGAACATCGCCCATCACGCCAGCCTGCAGGTGATTTTCATGACGCAGTCTCTCGAACGCGCCGGCGATCACGCCAAGAACCTCGCCGAAGAGGTTTGTCACTACGTCAGCGGACGCAGCATCCGCCACGTGCTCATGGCCTACGACAAGCCCAAAGAACAGATGTTCATCGAATGGCTGCGGCACAAAGACGAAAAGTCGCAGTAAATCTCCTCAGTTTGTCCGTGAAGCGCCGGGCGTCCTCGCCCGGCATTCAGCCTGCCTCGCGGGTTAGGGATTTTGCCTCCGATTTTGATTTTGCTCTGCAGGAGAGCGGGGGTGCCCCATCCTTGCGCGTTTCTTGCGCAAGGGTGGGACTCCACGGCCGCGTCCAGCTTGGGATTTTGTATTTGATTTCGCGTGGCGCCTCGGCCGAGCAACTAACGACCAGCGACTAGCCACCAACGACTAACGACCAACGACCAGCCGCCGGTGCGCGACTCCCGGCTCTTGACAGCTAGAGTCTCCAAGGCGAGACTCGGTTCAGTCCTACTAAATGCCCGGATCGGCCCAACCCGAGGAACGATTCCCGTCAGCGAGCTCCGAGGATAACCGTGTGCTCGCCGAAACCGAACTGGACTCCGCCCTCCAGTTGTTGGTAGAGCGCGCGCAATACATCACCGGCGCCACCGGAACCGCGCTCGCTCTGCCCCAGGGTGACGAGATGGTTTGCCGCGCCAGCGCTGGCTCTTCCGCGCCCGCGGTCGGGGCCCGGCTGCAGGTTCGTTCCGGATTAACCGGGGAGAGCATCCTCCGGCGCCAGTTGCTGCGCTGCGACAACGCCGAAGCCGATCCGCGAGTGAATCTGGAAGCTTGCCGCGCGCTCGGCATTGCCTCCATCGTGGTTTTGCCGCTGCTGCGCCGCAACGGCGAGGTTCGCGGCCTGTTCGAATTATTTTCCGATCATCCCTACGCTTTCGAAGAACGCGACCTGGTCGCACTCGAGCGCATGGCCGGTCTCACCTTGACGGCCCTCGACTTGGCCGAGCAGCGCCAGAACTCCGCCCCGGCGGCTGCGGCGATTCCACTGAATCCTGCGGGCAACATGCCGCGTAGCATTCCCAGCGACATCACCGGCGGCATCCTCAGCAACCCAGAGCTCGCCCCAGCCTCGGTCGTATCAGCTGCCGCGCCCGCCATTTCGCCGGCCTCTTCAGAACCGCCGTCCCTAACCGCGTTGCCGGTTCCGGTCCCCGAGGCCATGCTGCGCGTGCAAAAATGCGCTGCCTGCGGCTTTCCTGTATCGGAAGGACGAACCCTCTGCCTCGATTGCGAGAAAAAAAACAGCGACAATAAGAAAAGCGAAAAGAAGCAGCGGGAGTGGGATCAAGCCCATATCCTGCCACCTCAAGCTGAACCCGGCCCGGCAGGACGAGAACATTCCGACTCAGATCTGAGCGACTCCCGTCCGACCGACTCACCGCAGGCCGACTCACGTCCGATTGAAGCCCAGGCCATCACGCCCGGCGAGCCGCAGCCAGACGCATCTTCCGACCCAGCCGCCAACGCCGCGCAGATCGCCGCGCAACATGAAGACGAATTCGTCCCCGCCTTCCTCGCCAACTCCCCGCCCGCGTCGGAATCCTGGCTCGCGAACCATGTCAATCTGCTCGCGGTCGTGGTTCTCATCCTCGGCATCCTCGTCGCCGTCGTCGTTTTTCGATAACGAAGTTTTTCGATAACGAACTTTGCACCTGCGAGTGCTTCTTTCCCTTGACAAGATGCGGGTCCAACCCATACTCTGCGCTTAATCTTGTTGCCACACACAGGTGCCCAAGCATGAAGAATGTGTACGAAGTTTTGCGGCAGAAAGAACTGGAACTAAGCCGGCTGGAAAAAGAAGTAGAAGCCTTGCGCGTCGCAGCCCCGCTGCTTTCCGACGAAAAAGAGCCGCAGATGGAAGCGCCCAAACCAACGTTGACTGCCACCGCGCCACCGCAGCCCGTCCGGATTCCTCCCGTGGTTGCGGCCCAAGTCGCCAACGGTCCCGCCCGCGTCGCCGGCTGGGAAGATGCAGCCAAGCGCTGGCCATAAGCTTAATCTATTCGTCCCTGTAGAGACGGGGCTTGCCCCGTCTACGTCGTATTCCTTTCTGCTAGTGGCGCAGTTTCAATCCCAATGGAGCGACGTGCGTCTTGCCCGTCCAACCGCCGCGGGAACCTTTCTCCCGTCCCCGCGGTTTCAATCCAGCTTCGTGAAG